>JBHHWB010000027.1:0-41113 GCA_046756305.1 Gemmatimonadota bacterium | reverse complement strand
CGTGGCGTCCCCAACGCGGCCCGCTGCATTACTCGGACAGGCTCCTAGGAGCCTGATGTGACGAAGGAAGCGGAGGGGGACGGGGTGCGGGAATCAAGTTCGGGCCCGGCGCAGCGGGGTAAGTCGGGGCCGCCTCCCAGCCCCCGTGCCCGCGAGGCGGCCATCGACGCGCTGTGCGAATCTTTCGCCCAGGATGTCCTTGAGCTGGAAGAATTCGAGCGACGGGTGGATGCGGTCCATCGTGCACGCACCTCGGAAGACCTCAAGCGTCTGCTTCACGACCTCCCAGGAGAGGAGAAGAGCCCGTCACGGGTCCACGCCGACCCGTTTCCGGCTCCTGACTCGCTCCGACCCTCGACGGACCGGCGTGTCCCGGTCGATCCCGGGGGACCGCGGCCCGCGCGGAGCTTCGCTGTGGCTTGCCTTTCGGGGACCCGGCGGAGGGGGCGGTGGCGTCCCGGCCGGACAACCTTCGCCTTCGCCTTCTGCGGCGGTGTGGAACTCGATTTGCGGGATGCCGTGTTGGGACCGGGAGTGACGGAGATTCAGGCCTATGCTATCTGGGGCGGAGTGGAGATCATCGTTCCCCCGGGCGTCAACGTCGAGACCCACGGCCTGGGCCTCATGGGGGGCTTCGACTACACGGATGAAGTCGGGTTCTCCGATGACCCCGACGCACCTACCCTGCGCATATCCGGAGTCGCCGTGATGGGTGGCGTGGACGTCAACATGCGCCTTCCGGGAGAGTCGGCCCGGGACGCGCGCCGGCGGCGCAAGCTCGAGAGGAAAGCCCGCCAAGGGAAGGGGCGTGGGAGGAGGAGTCTGGGCGGCAGGATTCGGGACCGTCTCGGAAAGGGCGAAGGCTGATGCGGAACGACAAGGTGGCGTTGGTGTCGGTCTCCATCGACCTGGGCGCCGGGCGAAGGGGCGTGGACATGGGGCCTTCGGCCCTACGTATCGCAGGGATCACCGGAGCCGTGGAAGGGTTGGGGTACCAGGTCTCGGAGGTGGGCACCATTACCGCGGGCGGTTTCGAGACCGCCGAGGAGGGCCAGTCGCGCCTGCGCTTTCTGGAAGAAGTCGCTGATGTCGCCGCCAGGACGCGGGACGCCGTCCTCGACGGTTTGTCGCAGGGGTGCTTTCCCCTGGTGCTGGGCGGCGACCATTCCCTTTCCATCGGAAGCGCCGCGGCCGTGGCGCAGCACCATCGAGCGCGGGGGGAGTCCATCGGGGTGATCTGGGTCGACGCCCACGGCGACATGAACCGTCCCGAAACCACGCCCAGCGGAAACATTCACGGCATGAGCCTGGCCGTTCTCATGGGGCATGGGCATCCCAGGCTCACCGGCGTCGCAGGCGAGGCGCCGGCAGTCCTCCCCGAAAACGTGACGGTCATGGGGGCGCGGGATCTGGACCCGGGGGAAAAGGAGTTGATCCGGGAACTGGGCGTTCGGGTCGTCACCATGTCCGAGATTGACGAACGGGGGATCGGGCCCTGCATGGATGAGGCCTTGGAGCGCGCCTCGTCGGGCACGGCGGGCTTCCACCTTTCCTACGACCTGGATTCGCTGGATCCACGAGAAGCTCCCGGCGTAGGGACGCCGGTTCAGGGGGGCCTCACGTACCGGGAGGGTCACCTGGTCTGTGAAAAGGCGGCCGCGGCCGGTCGTATGCTCAGCGCAGAGGTGGTGGAGCTCAACCCGGTCCTCGATGTGGGCAATCACACGGCACGTCTGGCCGTGGGGCTCATGGCTTCGGCCCTTGGAAGGACCATCCTGTAGACAAGACCGTACAGGAGACCGACCCGTGGAATTCCACCAGGAGAGATCCGTATGAGCAGCGAGGGAGCACGCAACGGCATGTCCCACTTCTTTCTCAACGCCGCCCGCATCATTTTCGGACTCATGTTCATGCAGCACGGCGCCCAGAAGCTCTTCGCCATGTTCGGGCGGGAGCAGCCGGTGGAGCTCTTTTCCCAGATGGGATTGGCCGGCGTGCTGGAGTTCTGGGGCGGCCTTTTCATCGTCCTCGGTCTCTTCACCCGTCCCGTGGCTTTCCTTCTGGCCGGCGAGATGGCATGGGCCTACTTCCAGGTCCACTTCCCCCGAGGCTGGATCCCCATCATGAACCGGGGAGAGCTGGCGGTGCTCTATGCCTGGTTCTTCCTCTTCCTGGCCGCCAACGGGGGCGGCGCCTTCAGCGTGGACGGCTGGCTGGAGGCGCGGCGGCGAAGCAGGGCCGCAGAGTAGTGACAGGGGGTGGCAGGTGGGAAGCCGCGGGGCAGGAGGCGGTCACCTCGTAGCGCGCCCGGGCCGCCGTCATCCGCCGGGCCGCAGGGTCCGGTTCAGGTAGGCCTTGAGGCGGCGCCAGGCGTCGAGGGTGGGCGCGGTGCGAACCTCCGGGTCTCCGTCCACGCGCAACCAGAATCCGTGACCCACATCGTCATAGATGTGAATGTCGTTGGGGATTCCGGCGGGGCGCAGGGCCGCTTCGAAGCGTGCCACCGCCTCGGGGGGAATGCCCCGGTCCAGCTCTGCGAAGGTGCCGTACACCTCATGATCCATGCGGGCCAGACGCTGGGGATCCTCCACGAGGCGCCCGTAGAAGATGGCGGTGGCGTTGTGGTTCACACCGTCCAGGCCGAAGGATAAGGCGACCCCGCCGCCGAAGCACCAGCCCATGGCGCCGACCCGCCCGCTCACGTTGCCCCGGCTCTTCAGGAAATCCACGGCGGCGTCGAGGTTCGCCACCATCTTCTCCGGATCGGACTGGACCTCGGCCACCAGCGCCCGGTTCTCCTGAGGGCTGGCTCCCGTGCGGCCCTCGTACAGATCGGCGGCCAGGGTGACGTAGCCTTCGGCGGCGAGGTTGTCCGCCACCTGCCGCACCCGGTCCACGAGTCCGTTCCACTCGTGAATGATGATGAGGGCCGGGAAGGGACCCTCGCCTTCCGGCACGGCCAGATAGCCCGTGGTCGCGGTGTCGCCGGGGACGTAGTGGACGTCCGTTCCCATGAGGGGACCGCCCTGGCCGATGATGGCCGGAGGCAGCTCGTCGTTGCCCGTGGGACGGATGGGGACCCGGGGGCCGGTCACCGACGCCTCGGGCGCGGCGCGCATGGAGGGGCCTGCATCACCTCCCTGGGGAGCCGGCTCCTTGGTGCACCCCGGAAGTGCCAGGAGAAGCGAGAGGGCGACCGGAGCTGCGGCGCGGAGAAGGGAGGGTCTCATGGGTCTCTCCGGGTCGGGAGGGTCAGCAGATGGCGAGAATCAGCAATACTGGACGTAGGCCGCCCTGAGATCCTCGGCGATGTCTTCGGGGTGGCGCCCTTCGATCTGATGCCGTTCCAGGAAATACACCAGCTCGCCGTCCTTGAAAAGGGCCACCGAGGGCGAGGAGGGGGGATAGCCGGTGATGTATTCCCGGGCGCGCTCCGTGGCTTCCAGGTCCTGGCCGGCGAAAACGGTGGTGAGGACTTCAGGCTTCTTGTCCCCCTGAAGGGAGAGGTAGACGGCCGGCCGCATCATGCCGGCGGCGCACCCGCAGACCGAATTCACGACCAGAAGGAGCGGCCGTTTCTCTCCGGCCAGAAAGGCGTCCACGTGGTTGGCGGTGCGCAGTTCGGTGAAGCCGATCCTGACCAGGTCTTCCCGCATGGGGGCGACCATCATCTCTGGGTAGGGCATGATGTTTCCTGCTCCTGTCCTTAGGCCGGGCAGTGACCCGGACGGTTCATCCTGCGGCCGGAAGATACACTTTTTCGGCCCGTTAGGTTCTGCGTTGCCCGCTGCGGCCATTGCACCGAGGCGCCCTGCGGCCGACTTTAGCCTTCATGTCCGCCGAGATCTTTTCCTTCGTCGTCAACGGCACCGCACAGAGTGCCGGAGTCCCGCCCCACTGGACCCTCCTGGAGACCCTGCGGTACGCTCTGGGCTATACCGGCTCCAAGCAGGGGTGTGACAAGGGGGACTGTGGTGCATGCACGGTTCTCCTGGACGGCGAACCCGTTCTGTCCTGCCTCACTCCCGTCTGGCAGGTGACGGGCCGGGAGGTGGTGACGGTGGAAGGACTCGAGGGTCCCGGAGGTGTCCACGCTCTTCAGGACGAATTCGACCGCCACGGCGCAGCCCAGTGCGGATTCTGCACTCCGGGCATCCTCTGCTCCGCCGCCGCCCTTCTGAGGCGTACACCGATGCCGACCCGGGATGAGGTCCGCGCGGCTCTATCCGGAAACCTTTGTCGTTGCACGGGTTACACCAAGATTTACGAGGCCGTGGAAGCCGCCGCCAGGCGCGCCGAGGCGGCTGTCGGCGGAAACGCAAGTACGACTGACACTTACAGTGGTTCCGCCAGGGAGGCCACATGAGCCGCGATCTCCGTAAGTCACGGTCCGACTTCAACTTGATAGGATCTGCCCAGCGGAAGGTCGAAGGGCTGGAGAAATCCACGGGTCGGGCCGTGTTCACCGACGACCTTTCCCTTCCCGGAATGCTGTGGGGCAGGATCCTGCGAAGCCCCCGCCCCCACGCGCGCATCCTCAGCGTGGATACGTCCGCCGCAGAGGCACTGGACGGGGTACACGCGGTGGTGACGGGCCGGGACATGCCGGTGATGTACGGGATCATTCCCTGGACGCCGGACGAGTATCCCCTGGCGGTGGACCGGGTGCGGTACGTGGGTGATGGGGTGGCGGCGGTGGCGGCGGAGGACGAAGACACGGCGCTGGCGGCCCTGGACCTCATCGAGGTGGAGTACGAGGAGTTGCCGGCCTTCCTGGACCCCCATGAGGCGCTGGCTGCCGATGGATCCACCCCCTACATCCACGAGCCCCGCAAGGAGGGGTGGAACGGGAACATCACCAAGACAGTCCATCTGGAATTCGGTGAGGTGGACCGCCTCATGGAGGAGTCGGAGGTTGTGGTGGAGGGTGAGTACTTCTTCGAGGGAACGACCCACGCCGCCATGGAGCCCCACTGTGCCATTGGAGCCTGGGGGCCCGACGGGAAGCTCACCGTATGGTCGGCGACCCAGGTGCCCCACTATCTGCACCGCGAGCTGGCGCGGGTGTTCGATCTCGATCCCGCCCGGGTGCGGGTTCTTCAGCCCCTGGTAGGCGGAGCATTCGGGGGTAAGAGCGAGCCCTTCGACCTGGAGTTCTGCGTGGCAGCACTGGCGCGCAAGGCAGGACGGCCGGTGAAGATCCTCTATACCCGGGAGGAGGTCTTCTATGCCCACCGGGGACGTCACCCCTACCATATGCGTTACCGGACCGGGTGCGACGCCGACGGCCGGCTCACGAGCGTGGACGCCCGCATCCTCCTGGACGGCGGAGCGTACGCCTCCTTCGGGCTGGTGACCACCTACTACTCGGGGCAGCTCCTCTGTGCGCCGTACACCATGCCGGCCTACCGCTTCGACTCCACCCGGGTCTATACCAACAAGCCGGCGTGCGGGCCCAAGCGGGGGCACGGGTCGGTTCAACCCCGCTTCGCCTTCGAGGTGCAACTGGACAAGCTGGCGGAGCGGGTGGAGCTGGATCCCATCGAGTTTCGCCGTCGCAACTTCATCGGCGAGAACACCCGCACGGTCAACGAGCTGCGCATCACTTCCAACGGATTCCTGGAATGCCTGGACGCCGTGGAACGGGCCAGCCGGTGGAAGGAGAAGTTCCGCAAGCTTCCACTGGGAAGGGGCGTGGGCGTGGCGGGGTCCACCTACATCTCGGGGACCAACTATCCCATTTATCCCAACGAGATGCCCCAGTCGGCGGTGCAGATGCAGATCGATCGCTCGGGGAGGGTGGCGGTCTTCAGCGGCGCCAGCGAGATCGGCCAGGGGTGCGATTCGGTGGTGGCGTACATCGCGGCCGAGGAGCTGGGTGTGCCCCTGGATTACGTGCGCGTATATCGCGGGGACACGGATTTCACCCCGGTGGACCTGGGTGCGTATTCCTCCCGCGTGACGTTCATGCTGGGCAACGCCGCGATCCATGCCGCACGCAAACTGCGCCGCATGGTCTGCGAGGCCGTGGCCGAGGCCTGGGATGTGAAGCCCGGCGAAGTGCTTCTGGCCGGCGGCCGGGCCATGTGGGCTCCCGACACGGAGCGCTCCATGCCCATCCGCGAAGCTTTCAACCTGGCCGAAACCCGCTTCGGCACGCTGGGTTCCACGGGATGGTACAACACGCCCAAGAACATCCACGGAGACTACCGGGGCGGAACCATCGGAGCGTCACCCGCCTATTCCTTCACCGCCCACGTGGCGGAGGTGGAGGTGGATCCCGAGACGGGAGTGGTGGAGGTGTGCACCATCTGGGTGGCCCATGACTGCGGCCGGGCACTGAATCCGGTTCTGGTCGAGGGGCAGATGGAGGGCTCGGCCTATATGGGCTGTGCCGAAGCGCTCATGGAGGAACACATCTTCAAGGATGCCGACCATGGGAGGGCCGGGCTCCACAACGGGCCATCGCTCCTGGACTACCGCATTCCCACCTCGTTGGACACTCCCGAACTGGTGTCCCTCATCGTGGAATCTATGGATCCGGAGGGTCCCTACGGCGCCAAGGAAGCGGGGGAAGGACCGCTGCATCCGTCCATTCCCGCCATCGCCAACGCCATCTACGACGCGGTAGGGGTTCGCATGGACCGGCTGCCCTTCTCTCCTCCGGCGGTATGGCGCGCCCTGCGGGAGGCTGGCGGACCCAGGAAGGTGGGCAAGCCAGCCAGCGCCGTGGGCAGCGGGACGTGACGGCCCCGTGCTGAGGCTTCCTCCCCACCGCTATCACCGTCCCGACACGGTGTCTCAGGCCGTCACGCTCCTGGCCGAACACGGTCCCGCCGCCATGCCCATCGCCGGCGGCACGGACCTCATCCCCAATATGAAGCATCGCCTCTTCGAGCCGGAGCACCTGGTGGCGCTGGGCGGTATCGAGGCCATGAAGGGCATCCGTGAGGAGGGGGGCGCGCTGGTCATCGGCGCGCTGGAGACGCTGACCGCCGTCAGCCGGCATCCCCTGGTCATGCGTCATGCTCCGTCGCTGGCGGCGGCGGCGGCCCACGTGGCCGGCCCCCAACTCCGCAACATGGGCACCCTGGGAGGCAACCTCTGCCTGGATACGCGTTGCACCTACTACAACCAGACGTTCTTCTGGCGGAAGGCCCTGGGCTACTGCCTGAAGAAGGACGGCACCGTGTGCCACGTCACCAAGGTGGGGGCCCGGTGCGTCGCCGCCCATTCGGCGGATACGCCGCCGGTACTCATGACCCTGGAGGCGGAGGTTGTCCTCGAGGGACCCGACGGACGCCGCATTCTCCCGGTGGAGGAGTTCTTTGTGGCCGACGGGATCCGTAACACGCGCCGGGAGCCCCATGAGCTGGTGGTGGAGCTGCGCATCCCCACGGGGGTGGAAGGGAGGCGCGCCGCGTACGCCAAGCTGCGGCAGAGAAACGCCATCGACTTCCCCCTTCTCACCGTGGCCGTTGCCGGGGAGATGGAGGAGGACGGCAGCGTGCGGGACATCCGGGGTGTGGTGACGGCGCTGGGGGCGCGGCCCAAGGTGCTCACCGGCTGGAGGGAGATCGCCGTGGGGCAGCGCCTCACCGAGGAAGTGATGGCGGCGCTGGCAGAGCGGGCCCACAAGCAGTGTCATCCTCTGGAGAACATCCCCGTGGACCCGGAGTGGAGGCGCGCCATGGTGCCCGTCTATGTCAGGCGGGCGCTCCGGCGGATGAGGACGGCATGAGCTCGGTCCCATGGACGTGACGCACGCGGCGGTCGCCGTGGGCGTCGTCGCCGTCGTTCTCGTCTTCCTCGATATAGTTTCGGGGAGGGTGAGCCAACCACGGCCCCGCAAGCCAACCCGGGACGTGGCCGAGTTGAGCATCCGCCATGAGGACGTACGGATCCCCGCCGGAGATCATTCCCTGGCCGGGTGGATCCTCTGTCCCGAGGGAAGGGAGGGGCGCCCTCTGGTGCTTCTGGCCCACGGATGGGGGGCCAACTACAGCCGGCTGCTGAGCCTGGCGGGCCCGTTGGTGGAGGCGGGGTGCCCGGTGCTCCTCTTCGACATCCAGGGGCACGGGAGAAACGAACCGGTGGCATACGTGACCGCTCGCCATTTCCGGGATGACATCCTGGCGGTGACGCGTTACGCCGCCGAGCGCTTTCCCCACCGGCGGCGCATCCTGGTCGGCCACTCCATGGGAGGAGGCGCGGCCGTTCTGGCCGCCGCGGCCGGGGCGCCGGTGGACGCCCTGGTCCTCATCGCGGCTCCGGCCAACGTCCTGGACGTCACGGCTGATTACCTGCGGGACCGGGGGCTGCCGGGCGGGCTCATGGTGGCGCTCCTCCATCCTTTCTGGTGGCGGCGTATCGGCGGATTCTTCCGGCACATCCAGCCGGAGCGGCGCATCAAGGAGGTTTCCCAGCCCCTGGTGATCCTCCAACCCGAGCTGGATGAGCGCGTGTCTGCGTCGCACGCCCGCCGGCTGGGAGACGCGGCCGGCGTGGAGCCGGTGGTGATTCCAGGCGCGAACCACAACGATGTCCTGGAGAACCCGGAAACCCATCGGATCCTCCTGGAGGTGGCGGAGCGGGAGACGAGAAGGTAGGCCGCGCCTTCGGGGAGAACCCCCGACCTTCGAGGTGCGGGTCGGCGGCAGGAGCGCGGGTCGGCGGCAGGGGCGCGGGCCGCCGGCAGGAGCGCGGGCCGCCGGTCGTTCAGCTCCCCGTGCGCTCCAGGGCGATGCCCAGAGCGGCGGCGATGAGGCCCCGCCGCTCCGAGCCGGCGGCTACGGGCGCCGAATGCCGCATGGAAGCCCGAGCCTCCAGGACTTCGTCCACCGCTTCATCCATGGAGTCGCCCACCACCCGGAAGATGTCGGCCGCCGACTGTTCTTCCGTGTTCATCATGAGGTGGTGGAAGGTGCGGGCCATGCCCATGCTGGACACGATGTCCGGGAGGACCTGAAACTGGGCGTCCACGGCTTGGGTGGTGTGGGTGTCGCCCAGGCGCACCTCGTGGAAGGGCTGGTTGGCTCCACACACAATGCGGCGGACCCCGTGTCGCGCGAGCTGCGCCAGGCGGCGGGCGTCCACGGAGCCCGAGATGGCGGCGGGCACGAAGAGGTCGGCAGAGCTCCGGTAGGCCAGCTCCCGTTCAGGTCCAACCTTGCGGAGGGGGTGAGGCGGAAGCTGACGCGCCTCGCGCCGACGCAGTAGATCCTCCACCGCGGACGCATCGAGCCCCTGGGGGGCGGCCAGACCCGAGTCCCGATCCGCGATCCCTACGATGCGCGCCCCCTCCCTGGCCAGGTAGAGGGCTGCGGCGGCGCCCACGTTCCCGAATCCTTCCACGATGACGCCCACGCCATCCAGCGTGGCGCCCATCTGCTCGTAAAGGCGCCGGCAGGCGCGGTACACGCCGTAGCCCGTGATGAGATCGGAAACCGACAGGTCGACGCCGCTCACACCGAATTCCACGCCTGCGGGCTGGGAGATCCCCTGTGCGAGGGAGGTCATGGAGGCCGCCGCTTCCGAATCCGAAGCCTCGAGGTGGCCACGGACCACGCCTTCCTGGGGGTGGAGAAGACCCAGTTCCCGGCACAGCGGCACTACGTCATGCTGCTCGTCCACGTTGACGTCCCCTCCGGTGCCGTAGCGGGTCGCCAGGAACGGCCAGATGGCTCGGTACCAACGGCGCAGGACCTCCTCCCGGCGAGGGTCTGAGGGGTCAAAATCGATGCCGCACTTTCCGCCGCCGATGGGGGGACCGGAGAAGGCGAACTTGAGCTGCATGGCTTTGGCCAGGTACGTGACCTCTTCACGGGTCACCCCCCTGCGCATACGTGTGCCGCCCCCAGCGGCTCCTCCCCGGAGGGAGTTGAGGACGAGCCAGCCGCGCGCGCCCGTCTCGTGATCATGCCATTCCATGACCTGAGCCGGCGGCTCCTCGAGATACGCGCCGTATCGGTCCCAGATGTCCGTGTCGGAAAGAGGAGTCACGCCGCCGTCAGCCGATGAGGAAGATGGGAATCAGGACGTAGGCCAGGGTCGTAACCAGAACGATGGCGCAGAGGTTGAGGAGAAACCCGGCCCGCACCATCTGAGGGATGGTGATGTAGCCCGACCCGAAGACGATGGCGTTGGGCGGGGTGGCTACCGGCAGCATAAACGCCATGGATGCCGACAGCGCCGCCGTGGCCATCAAGAGGAGCGGTTCCATGGAAAGGCCCGCGGCCGCGCCTGCCATGACGGGCATGGCCATGGACGTGGTGGCCACGTTGGAGGTGAGCTCGGTGAGGTACACCACCAGCGCCGCCACTGCGGCGACCACCACCAGCGCCGGCACGCCTCCCATGGCCGACACCGAATTGCCGATCCAGGCGGCGAGGCCGGTCTGGTCCATGGCTACGGCCAGGGAAAGGCCGCCGCCGAACAGGACGAGGATGCCCCACGGGATGCGGCGTGCGGTGTCCCAGTCCAGGCAGAACTTCCCTTCCTTCCAGTTCACGGGAATCAGGAAAAGGGCTACCGAGGCGGCAATGGCTATGGTGGAGTCGCGCACGAAGGGCGCGAAGGTCTCGAGTCCGGGGATCGTAACGGCGCCGATGGTCTTTTCGGAACGCAGAACCCATGCCAGGGCTGTGAGGGCGAAGACGGCTCCGGTGATCTTTTCGCCGCGGGACGCCGGGCCCAGCGCATCCCGCTCGCTCTGGATGATGGAGGCCGCGTCACCCGTGAGATTGCCCGGAGGAAAAAGGAGGCGGGTCAGGAGGAGCCAGGTGACGGGGAGCATGACGGCAGCCACCGGGACGCCCACACCCATCCACTGCATGAAACCGACTTCGACGCCCAGCATCTCGGACGCCGCTCCGGCCATGACGGCGTTGGGCGGCGTACCGATGAGGGTGGCGACGCCGCCGATGGATGCGGCGTAGGCCAGCCCCAGCATGAGGGAGATACCGAACTCATACGGCCCCTCCTTGTCCTGGGGACGAAAGAGTTCTCCTACCGCCAGGCCGATGGGCAGCATCATGGCCGTGGTGGCCGTATTGCTGATCCACATGGAAAGAAAGGCCGTGGCGAGCATGAACCCCAGGATGATGCGGGAGGGGCTTGTGCCCACCACGGAGATGATCTTGAGGGCGATGCGCTTGTGGAGCCCCCAACGCTCCATGGTCACGGCAAGGAAGAATCCCCCCATGAAAAGGAAGATCAGCTCGTTGGCGAAGGGTGCAGAAGCCTGGGACGCGCTGAGAATCCCCAGGGAGGGAAAGAGGGCCAGAGGGAGGAGGGCCGTGGCGGGGATGGGGATGGCCTCGGTCATCCACCAGACCGCCATGAGGACGGCGACGGCGGCGGTTCTCCACCCGGCTACGGAAAGCCCCGAAGGTTCGGGGAGGAGAAGCATGACGACGAACGCGGCGGCGCCGAGGAAGAGTCCGGAACGCTGGGCCGGACGATAGCTCTGTTCGTGGATATTCTCTTCCAAGCGGGGCTTCCATTTCCAGGGGTGCGGTAGGCAGTCTGGTTGAAGAAGGGTGTCGTTGCAAGCGTATCACTGAAAGAGGGCGCGGAGGGGGGAGGAAGGAGCGAAAGGTCGCCACGGTTGGACTGTTCCATGTCACGTTCGAAAAGGCCCGTCTATCAGGAACGCACCGGATGGCCCGGGTGGCTCTGGGTCGTCATCTGGGGAACCCTGGCCATGGGTGCCGTGGCCATCCTCAGTTCCAACGGCGCCACTTCATTCGAAGACCGTGCGGTGGGGTTGATCGTTCTCCTGGCCGTCGGCGCGTTTTTACAGTGGGTGCTGGGTGGCGTCTCGGTCCGTCTCTTCAACGACCGCATGGAGGTGGGCCTGGGAAACCGGATGATCTTTCGACGCACGATCCCCTACGAGGACATCCAACGGGTGGAGGTGCGGCGCTATCACCCCCTGAAGGATTTCGGCGGTTGGGGGTTCAGGATTGCCAAAGGGAAGCGGGCCTATACGACCCGGGGGGACGAGGCCGTCGTCCTTTCGCTGGTGGACGGGATGGAGATCTACGTGGGGAGCGATCACCCGGGGCGCCTCAGGGAGCGCATTGCGACCCTGGCGGGGAAGGGCACCTGAGCCCGCAGTTCGGGTAGCCTTCCTCATGTCCCGAGACGAATCTTCCCCTTTCGGTGGGTCTCCCGCCGATACGCCTTTGGATGCGGATGCCCCGCGGGTTTCCCGCACGCCCGCCGATTCCGAATCCGTGGTGTCCGAGCTCATGATGCCCCACCAGGTGAACAACCTGGGGCATGTGTTCGGAGGTGTGCTCCTGAGCATGGTGGACCGGGCGGCGGCCGTGGCCGCCATGCGCCATGCCGGTCGGCCGGCGGTCACAGTGAGCATCGACCGGGTGGATTTCAAAGAGCCCATCTTCGCGGGTGAACTGGTTACCTGCTGCGCCCGGGTCAATTACGTGGGGCGCACCTCCATGGAGGTGGGCGTGCGCGTGGAGGCGGAAAACCTCCTTTCCGGCAAGAAGCGCCACACCAATACCTGCATCCTCACCTTCGTGGCCATCGACGAGCACCACCGGCCGCGTCCGGTGCCGCCGCTGGAGTTGGAGACGGAGGAGGACCGACGCCGCTTTCGGGAGGGTCAGCGTCGGCGGGAGGTTCGCCGGGAGCTGGACCGGGAGCTGGAAGACGCGGGAGACATGTAGCCTGCGGTTACGGCTCCGTTTTCGGCTCGCCACCCTCATGTCTCCGGCCTGTATCCCGGTCCCAGCGCGCCGAGGTCCCCGGCGTGGAGATCAACGCACTCCCGCCTGAACGTGGCAGTCGGCGCATTCGGTCCAGATGTCCGCAAGAATCCGCGCCCGCTCCGTCGGGTCGGTGGACTCGGCCGCCTCCACCCCCAGGGAACGCAGGCGGGCGCCGGCCGCCGCGATGACCGATCCCGGCACATGCTGCGCCGCGGGCGGAGGGAATCCGTCGTCGCCGGCCAGGGCTCCGGCGCCGGTGCTCCACGTTCGATCCGAGGGTCCCACGAGGCCGTCCCATAGAAGTCGGGATGCCCAGGAGAGATAGTTCCGGTGGCGAATGCGAGGGTCGTCGAGAAAGGGCGCCGCCGTCTGGAACCGTTCGCCCAGCGCCACCTTGTTCACTATGTGACATCTTCCACAGGTTTGAGCCAGTTCGGCCACCGCCCGGGCCGCCTCCCCACCGCCGGGTGCTTGGGCTGCACTCAGGGCTCTTTCCTGAAGTTCCCGTGCATACCCTTCCGAGCCCGGGGGAACGCCCCAGGATTCGTCCTGATCCGCCAGGGCGTGGGCCGTGACCCGCAGGCGCTCCAGGTCGCCCGCAACCACGAAAGTGCACAGGTCGCGGGCCAGGGCGAAGTGGGTGTACATGCGCTCCTGAACCGGGGTGACAGCGGGTTCCGGATCCGGCGTGACGGAGCAGGCTCCTAGCGTCGCTCCAGCACCATGGCGAAGCCCATGCCTCCGGCGGCGCATACGGTGACGAGCCCGAACTGGACGTCGCGCCGCCGCATTTCATTGGCCAGGGTCATGGTGACGCGCCCGCCCGTGGCTCCGAAGGGATGGCCGATGGCGATGGAGCCTCCCATGACGTTGATCCTGTCCAGGTCAGGGTGTCCTACCGGTTCGTCACGGCCCAGTTCGGCGCGCGCGAACTCGCGGGAATCAAACGCCTGGAGGTTGGAGAGCACCTGGGCCGCGAAGGCTTCGTGCATCTCCATGAGCCCGATCTCCTTCATGGTCAGGCCGGCCCGGTCGAGGGCGATGGGCGCGGCGTAGGCCGGGCCCTGCAGGAGTTGGCCGGCGGGATCCAGCGCCGTCCAGGCCCAGGAACGCACGTACGCCAGCGGCGAGAGACCTTCGGCGCGTGCACGCTCCTCACTCATGAGCACGACCGCCGAAGCGCCGTCGGTAAGGGGGGAAGCGTTTCCCGCCGTGACGGTGCCGTATTTGCGGTCGAAGACGGGACGCAGCCGGGCCAGCTTTTCCATGCTCGTGTCGGGCCGGATTCCGTTGTCCCGGGTGATGACTTTTTCGTAGTCGGGCGGGAGGTACACCGGTGCAATCTCTTCCAGGAGGCGTCCGTCGGCGGTGCCCGCCGCCGCCAGCTCGTGAGAGCGGAGAGCCCACTCGTCCTGCGCTTCCCGGGAGATGTGATTCTCCTTGGCCATGCGTTCGGCCGCTTCCCCCATGGTCTCGCCCGTGGTGGGCTCGGCGATGGCGGGCTGGACGGGGAGAAGGTCGCGCAGGCGGAGGCCCCGGAACGCCCCGATTCTCTGCCCCAGCGTCTTCGCCTTGGCGGCATGCACCAGCGCCTTGGAGAGGCGGTTGCTCACGGTGATGGGAATGTGGGAGAGGGATTCGGCGCCTCCGGCGATGACGGTGGAGGCCTGGCCCATCTCGATCATCTCCACGGCGTCGGAGATGGCCTGATTGGCCGAGGTGCACGCTCGCGACACAGTGTAGGCGGGCACATCCTCGGGAAGCACGGCGAGCCCCACCTCCCGAGCGATGTTGGGCGCCTGGGGATCGTGGACGACGGTGCCGTAGACCAGGTGATCGATCTGGCTGCCTTTGAGCCCGGAGCGATCCAGGGCGTCCCGCACCGCCAGCTTTCCCAGCTCGATGGCGGTGAGGTCGGCAAAGTCGGTGCCCGAACGCAGGAAGGGCGTTCGGGCACCGGCAACGAGCACCGTTCTGTTGGCGGTTCCTGTCATGGAGCTGCCTTCTTCCCGTTGGCGGCGCCGGCGCCTCGCCTACATGGCCAGGCCCCGCACCGCGTCGATGAGCTTCGCCACCCGCTCGGGGTCACTCGACCGTCCCAGTGAACCCTCCAGGTCGTCCGCCAGTTCCTCCAGGGCCTTCCGGTCCGGGGACCCCTGGAGAGTCTCGGCGGCATCCAGCGCCGCGCGGATGCTCCGGATCTGCTCCGGCCACATGGCGCGGGTGCGCTCCAGTTGATCCACGTACGCCCGGGCCAGCGCGAAGCTGTAGGGCCACTCGAACTGCGGCTGGCCCTGAGCGTTGAGCTCGGCCAGGGTCACCATCTTCGCAGCCTCGATCTCATTCTGGGAAAGCGCCTCGCTGGGCGTGAGTTCAAAGATATCCAATCCGCGGGCGATCTCGGAACTCACGATGACGCCGTTATACCAATACACCGACCAGCTCCCGCCCATGAGCATGCGTTCGCCATCCAGGGGCCCGCGGTCGAAAAAGGCGATCTCCACCGGGTTGTCGGCGTCGGTCCAGTCAAAGACGGAGATCCCTCCCTGGTACCACCCCTGAACCATCACGTCCCTTCCTGGAATGGGAATCAGGGATCCGTTGTGGGCCACGCAGTTTTCCTGCGGCGTCTGCGCAGCGGGAAGCTTGAAGTAGGAGTGGAAGGCCATGCTGTCGTTGTGCAGCGTGAAGATGGCGTCGGCCCCCCACTCGGGTGGGTCGGTGGCCCGGCACTTGGGTTGACCGCCGCCGCCCCACTCGTCCGTGAAGAGAATCTTGCTGCCGTCGTTGTTGAAGGTGGCCGAATGCCAGTAGGAGAAGTTGGAATCGGCCACGGCCATGAGGCGCCGGGGGCTCACCGGGTCGGTGATGTCGAGGAGCAGGCCATATCCCTCGCATGCGCCTCCCGCGCGGCCGATGGCGGGATACACGGTGATGTCGTGACACTGGGTGGGACCCATCTTGGCTCGATCACCCCCGCCTCCCGTCATGCGTGCGATAATGTCGGGAAGGGCTTCGCGCAGCGCAGCGCTGTCGGCGGCGGTGGGGGGACCGTCCCCGCCCCGCTCCCGGACGATCCCGCCGAGCATCTGGGTCACGAAGCGATCCGGGAGAACCATCTCCCTGCTTCCGATTTTCGCAATAAAGGCGCCCCGGGCTCTTGCCTCTTCCAGGGCCGCCAGGTCCGCGGGGGCCAGACCGTGAGTCGGTGGCGCCACAAGGTCTTCGAAGATGCGCGGAGAGCTCACGATGGCGGCGTCCTCCGGGTGGGCCAGAGGCACGCGGATCACCTCGATGCGGAAAAGAGCCGAGTTGGGATCTTCGTCGGGCAGCGCCGAAGAACATCCGGGAAGCTCTTCCTCGGGACGGACCGGCGCGGAGCCGGAAACGTAAATGTAGACGTTGTCCGGATCGTCAGGATCTGCCAGGACCGAGTGGGTGTGAGACCCGCGGCAGGTCTGCACGTTGGCGATGTACCGGGGGTCGCGAATATCGCTGATGTCGAAGATGCGGATGCCCCGGAGTCGCTCGGGGCTCGCGACTTCCTTGACGCCTTCCGTACCGCAGTCGAGGCGTCCGCCCAATCCTTCGCCGGAAACGAAGAGAAGGTCTCCATAGACGGAGACATCGCTCTGGGAAGCCGGGCACACGTAGGCTATGACCAGGGAGGGGGAAGAAGGGTCGGAGATGTCCCACACCTGAATCCCGTTGTAGTTGCCCTGTATCGCGTAGTGGCCCGTAAAGGCCAGGTCCGAGTTGGTTTCTCCGATGAAGTCGCGAGGAGGAGGCGTGGTGGAGACTACGCGGAGGTTCCAGGCCGCCTCTTCAGCGTCGAAGAGGCCGGGAGCCAGGCCCACTCTGGGGTCCGGGTCCGGCGCGGCGATCCGCAGCGGCTGAGGTGCGGGGGGCGGACCCGCGTGAGGACCCGCAGCCGTTTCCCGCGCCGGCCCTCCCCCGCAGGACGTGCTCGCAAGGAGGGCGAGGGCCGCGCCCACGGCCAGGAGAGGTCTGCCCAGAGGGTGTTTCCGGAACGAAGAAACCTTGGTGGAATTCATGCGGATTTCCTGAGTGGAAGGTCGGAAGAGATCAACGGCCTGCGGTGAGCGCATCCAGCATGCGCTGCATGCGGGCGATCTCGGTGGTCTGATCCACCTGAATGTCCGACGCGATCTTGAAAACCGCGTCGTCCTGGGCCGCGCCGTCGGTGGCGAAGAGGTCCCGCACCATGGTGACGGCGCCCTGGTGATGCTGGATCATGTATACGAGGAACAGACGGTCGAAATCGGCTCCGCGGGCAGCGTCGAGGTTGTGGAGTTGCTCCGGGGTCAGCATTCCGGGCATGAGCATGCCGGACATGCCCATCCCCGGCATATCCGTGCGCCCGCCGGCGTCCACGGCGGGCACGGGCTGCCCGCGGTCGCGCAGCCAGTTCTGCATGGTACGGATCTCGTCCCTCTGGGCGTTGATGATGCGGGAGGTGAGTCTGAGGAGCACCGGGGAGGCTCCATGGGTCGGTGCCCATGCCGACATGATGAGCGCCTGAGCGTGGTGCGCGATCATCCCCGTCATGAAGTCCACGTCCGCGGGATGTACGTTCATGCGGGCGCTGTCCAGGCGGGCTCGATACAACGCCTCGAGCTCCTCGGGGGAGGAGGACGCCTCCCGGGCGGGCGCTTCCGACGCGGGGAGCCCGGGCGCAGCCGTCGACGCAGGCGCCGGACCCGACGCAGCGCCCCCCGCGCACGCTCCCCAAAGAGGGAGCACGGCGGCCAGGAAGAGGCTGCGAAGCGTTCGGGAGGAGAGGAGGGTCATGGAGAGAAAGATAGGGCGGGATGCGGAATCGCGCCTCCCCCGAGACCGGGCATCCGGGACTGGGATCGAATCTTAGCTGGCGCCCAGGCGGTCCCGTTACACGTTCCCGCGGATTTTCTGAGCCAACCCGGGATGGGCCTTCCACAGGTAGGCACCACCTCCTAGGGCCGCCAGAGTGTTCACCACCAGGATCGTCCACAGCGGCATGAGCTGGGAGGCGTCGCGGGCGAAGACGGCCACCACGAGCACTGTGATGACGTACCCGGCGATAAGTACGGCCAGCACCGGGCGGCCCAGATGAGGGCGCTCCTCCACGTTGGCCACCAGCCACGCCACGAAGATGCCCACGGCCAGAGAGACGAAGAGGTGGACGAAGTTGTACCCCACCATGGCCCAGAGATCGGGTGCCATGGGGAGTTGGAGTACGGCGGGATCGCGGACACCGCGGAAGAGCATCTGGCCCAAAAGGTTCAACGTGAAGACGGCGCTCTTTCCGGCCAGAATATCGAACACGGCGTAGAAGACGGCGACGACTGCGTAGCCGATCAGGCCTACGATGAGTCCTTCCTGCAGGCTCGAAGCTCTCCGGCTCATGTGATCCCCCCTTGACCGAGTGCATTTCCGCGCCATCCGCGGCCCGGTGGCCGTGCGTGGATTCTGTCGCTTGATCCGGAGTGGCCGCAAGGGGAGAGGGTGAGTCGCCTTCGGTCAGCCACCCTCGTCGGCTTGTTGGGCTGCGAACAGCCCGGCTCCCACAATCACTCCCATGACCAGCAGCAACTTGAAGAAGCCGCCGGCAAAGCTGCTCTTCTTCACCGCGGGCTGGTCGGCGGCGCGAGAGCGTGCCACGCAATCCGCGTACAACTCTTCCATGCGCTTCCGCTCCGCCGCCGAGAGGGGCACCTCTTCTGCCCGTCTCTTCAGGTCCTGGTACTCGGGAGTCGTGCATTCGACCTGGCCGCCGGTCTGTCCCGCCGCCTGGCCCTGGCCGGCTGCCGAACTCGGAGCCGGAGCCCTGGAGACACCCGCTCCGCTTGCGCATGCCTGCGCCGAGGAGACGAAGAACAGGAGTACCGCCGTGAGGCGGAAGGCCTTGCTGTGCCGCAGCTTGTGCATGGCTACATGCCCTCCAGGACCGGGCGGAGCCGCCAAACGTTGTAACGTCCTCCGGCGTTGGAGGAGAAGTAGATGCGGCCGTCATGCCCCCAGTCGGGATGGACCTCCTCGGCGCTCCCGCTGGTGAGCTGAGTCTGGTTGGCACCCTCAGCCGTCATAATCCACAGGTGTCTGCCATCGGCGCGATCGGATATGTAGGCGATACGGGAGCCGTCCGGGGACCATGTCGGCATGTAGTGATTAACCTCTCCGGCAGTGATCTGGCTGACCTGTCCTCCCGACGAAAGATCCATGGTGAAGATCTGGAACCAGTTACCTACCGCCCGCTGGAAGGCGATCTTGGTTCCGTCAGGTGACCAGCGGGGGATCACGCCCTCGCCGTACAGGGTGAACTCGGAGCCGTCGGAATTGACGGTGGCCAGGAGCACCTGATTACGGATAGTCGTGTTGAAGGCGATCTTCTTTCCGTCCGGGCTCACATCAGGATTCGTCTCCGATGAGGCCGAGATGGAACTCGTCACGAACGTGAGGCCCGAGCCCAGACCCATGGCGTTAGAGCGCACCACCCGGGGGGAACCGGTACGAGTGGACGTATAGACGAAGCGTCGGTTGTCGGGGTACCACGCCGGCTTGTCGGCGAAGCCTTCGGAGACGGGCGTGATGCCAGGGGATCCGACCTGCACTCGGACAATGGAGAATCGCTCGCCCCCCAGTTTCGTATCGTCACGCTGATGGGCCAGAACGTATTTCCCATCTTGGGACGCCCGCGGCCAATACGTGTCATGAACGCTCTCAAAGACGCGCTGCAGCTCGGTGGCGCTTCCGGTAACCGCCGGAATGGGGGGCGGGCCCACCGGTTCCGGAGCGGGCTGAAAGCCTCCCCCGCACGCACCCAGAGCCAAGGACGTAATTCCTACCGCTGATATGATCGTGACCTTGGGCATGAGCTTCTTTGCTGCTTCAATCATGATACCTCCATACTCGGACCTGGGTAGCTCGCGGTCTTGAAACGAGCGATGACGCCGCACGCGAGGCGCCTTAGCAGAAAATCGTACTGGACTGCTGGAACAACTGGCCGGTCATGGACACACCGGGTGACGACGTGTACTCAAACGTACCGGCCAAGTCACCGTTGGCCACGCGCCCCGTATAGTTGACCAGGCGGTACTGCTCCCACTGACCTCCGAAGTGCACCCGCACGGTCCGGTCATCGATGAGCTCCCAGGAAGTGGCCTGATAGCTTCGTTCGATGTTGCAGCCTATGGCGCCGGATCCCGTGAACTTGTACTCCCAGCGATCAATTCCTCCTACCGGTTCCGAGGGAACGAAGCCAAGCACCGTACCCGGGAGGTCTTCGAGGGTGAAAGGTGCGTCGGTAAACTCCGGGCCCTGATCGTCGGAACTGCAGGCGAGAGCCGGGAGAATGAGGAGGGCAAGTGCGGCCACAAGGCGATGCATGGCGCCTACTCCGGAGGAGGGGGAGGGGTTCCCGGAAGAAAAGGAGCGCCGGCGCCTCTTAATCAGGGAGGGTTGGAAAAAAAGATAGCGCCGAACTTATGTTGCCCGTGGGCAGGCGTCAAGCGCCGAACTCAGTCCAGGAGAACGCCTACGCCGCGGCGCCATAGAGCACGATCATCGCGAACATCATGCTCGTGACCATCCCTCCCAGATAGATGCGCCCGGTGAGGCGGAAGAAGAACCGGTTGAGCAGGGCCAGGAAGAAAAGGGAGGGGACCACCAGGAGGAGAAGGTCCACGAAAGGCCCTTCCCCGGTCCAGTAGGAGGATCCCCTGCTCAGGAGGGTCCCGTACTGGATCACCAGGATGAGGAGGAGGCCCACGCAGCTTGCCAGGGCCGCACGCAGCAGGCTCCACCACTCGGACTTTTCCCTGAAGCGCAGCCCGCCGTTTACGCGCAGCGCGTTGACGAAAAAGAACGGGATGAAGAGGAGCGTGTACAGGCCCACGAGAAGAAGGACATCAAGGGAAGGCAGGCGGGCCTCGGGAAGCCCTTCTGACGGCGACACACCGGGGAGGACGCTGGGAAGCATGGCGGAAAGCACGCCGCGGAGCACGAAGACGAAGGCGCCGTACGCCCCGGCAAGGACGAGGGCCAGGAGCAGCGTGCGCAAAAGCTCGCTGGGCGTGGTGGCGATCCCCCACATGGCTGGATGGACGCCGTGCCTGCGCCTCCACAGAAAGTAGGCGAGAAAGAAGATGAGTAGGCCGGCTCCGGCGTTGAAAAGGGCCCAGAGCGCCAGGGCGTTGATCCTGGTCAGGGAGAAGAGTGGCCCGGCAGGGCCCGCCACCTCCAGGGGGAACATCCGTCGCGCGAGGGGGAGCATGGGCGTGTAGGTGAAGCACGCCACCAGCCCGCCCGCGACGATGGCGCTCCAGAAGACGGCGCGGCCCGTGCCCCGGGGGAATTCTGGAGCTTCCGGCATGGGCCGAGCCAGCCCACGGAAGGCCTTCGTCCGCAGCAGGAGCCGGGTCAACGGCGGGAGCATGAGGAGCCCCGCGAGGAGGCCCGTGTAGTGGAGGGTGGTCATGGTTCCACAACCCAATCCCGCTCGGGCCTCCGTGGTTTCGCAATGGTGCCCACGCTAGCTTTTTCCCATGCGAGCCATTTCTTTCGACGTGACGATCCCCGGATACCTGGCGGGCAAGGCCCTGGGCGGCATCACCGAATCGGTTCTGTGGGGGCGCCTCTCGGGCCTGGGCCCTGCGGAGGTGGTCCTGCCACCCCTTCCCGGCGACGACTGGCTGCGCCTGGAGGTCGTGAAGGCGGGTATCTGCGGTACTGACATCGGGACTCTCACCTTCAAGGCGAGTCCGGCCATGGAGCCCTTCGCTTCCTTTCCCGCCGTCCCGGGCCACGAGATCCTGGCCCGCGTCGCCGAGGCGGGTCCGGAGGTGCGGGGCTTTGCTCCGGGTCAGCGCGTGGTGTTGGATCCCATGATCTCCTGCGGCGTGCGGGGTTTTCCCGAGGAGGAGTGGTGCGATTCGTGCGCGCGGGGCCGCCACTGCACCTGCGAGCGTATGGGCGACGAAGGCATACTGGAGATCGGTGGACACCGCCTGCGGCCCGGCGCCACCATCGGGTATCACGCCGACCTCCCGGGAGGATGGGGGCCCACCATGCTGGCCCACGTCTCTCAGGTATTCCCCGTAGATGATGCTCTGGAGGACAATGCGGCCGTCCTTCTCGAGCCCCTCGCGGTGGGGATGCACGCGGTTCTCGGGGTTCGTCCGCTCCGGGCGCCGCGCACCCTGGTGCTGGGAAGCGGGCCCATCGCCCTGGGCACCGTGTGGGCGCTTCGCGCTGTGGGATACCAGGGAAAGATCGTCGCCCAGATGAAGCGCAAGGCGGAGGGCGACCTGGCCCGGCGTCTGGGGGCGTCACGGGTGGTCCATCCCGGGGAGGAAGCCCGTGCGGCGCTCCTGGAGACGGGGGCCCGGCCGTACAAGCCTCTGGTGGGAGATGAGGTCTACTCCGGCGGCGGCTTTCCCCTCATCTTCGACTGTGTGGGAAGCGGGGAGACCCTCCACCAGGCGCTCCGCTTCGCCGCGCCGCGAGGGAGGATCGTCATGCTGGGATGTGCCGCCCGCATCCGCGACCTGGACCTTACCTTTACGTGGGCTCGGGAGCTGGACATCAAGGGATTCGTAGGATACGGCAGCGAGTCATGGGAGGGGGGGACGCGCCACACCTTCGAGATCACCCACGATCTCCTTCTGCGGACCGAGGCTCCCGTGGCGGATATGGTAACCCATATCTATCCCATCTCTCAGTACCGCGAGGCGCTTTCCGCCGCCGCCGACCGGAGGCGGTCGGGCGCCGTCAAGGTGGTCCTGGATCCCGGCCCGTGGCGAGAAACGAGTGGATGACGTGCCCGGTGGGGGCAGAAGCACGCTCGCTACACGCATGAGGAAGAAGGATGTCTGAGACGCGCGTGATCGTGATCGGCGGCGGCGTCATCGGTATCAGCGCCGCCTACGAGCTGGCGGTGCGTGGCGCCCGGGTCACCGTCCTGGAGCGGGACGAGCTGGGTGCCGGCGCTTCCTTCGGGAACGCGGGCACCGTCTCACCGGGTCATCCGCCCATCAACAAGCCGGGGAGGGTGCGGCGGGCCCTCAGGCAGATGCTGGACCCCACCAGCCCCCTCTACATCCATCCATCGTGGAATCCCGAACTGTGGAGATGGCTCTGGACTTTTTCCCGCCACTGCAGTGGCGAGCACGTGGAGCGAGTGATGCGGGTCCTCGCTCCCCTCGGGCATGAGGCCCTGGCGCGCTTCGACGCTCTGGTGGAGGAGGAGGCCCTGGAGTGCGGCTACCGGCGGGACGGTTATTTCGACGTGTGCTTGAGTGATGCGGGGCTGGAGGAAGCCCGCCATGAGGCCCGCATGATCGAGCCCTACGGATATCATCCCGAAACGCTGGACGAGGCCGGGATGCACGCCGCCATTCCGCAGTTGGGAGGCGTGGTGGGGGGTGTGTACTTTCCTGAAGCGGCGACCATGGACCCCTACCGCTTCCTGGTGGAGCTGGCTGCGCGGGCTCGTTCCCGCAGCGTCGACGTGCGGGAAGGAGAAGAAGTAGTCGATCTGACGCCGACGCATGGAGGTGTCTCAGTGCGAACGGCGTCAGGCGGCGTTCATGCAGGAGACGCGGCCCTTCTGGCCACGGGACCCTTCAGCCTCCGTCTGGCGCGTAAGCTGGGAGTGCGCCTCCCCGTGCAGCCGGGGAAGGGGTACCACCGGGATGTGGACATGGCCCCCGACGGGGCACCTCTTCTGGAGCACGCCTGCGTCCTCCATGAGACTTCCGTCTTCTGCACCCCCATGGGCGGCTTCGTCCGTTTCGCCGGTACCATGGAGTTCAGCGGACCCAACCTCACCCTGAGGCGGGCGCGTCTGGAGCAGCTTACCCGGGCGGCGCGGCACTACTTTCCCGACCTGGGTACCCGGCCTCCCCGCTCCGAGTGGTGCGGGCTGCGTCCCGTTTCCGCCGACGGACTGCCCGTCGTCGGCCCCCTGCCCGCGGCGGAAAACGTGGTGGTGGCCACAGGCCACGGGATGCTGGGCCTGACCCTGGCGCCCGCTACGGGCAGGCTGGTGGCGGACTGGATCCTAGAGGGCGGTCCCGACCCCCTCTACAGGGCCTTGGCGCCGGAGAGATTCGTGAACTAGCGGATATCCACCACGACGCGCTGGGGATTCCGCATCTCCAGGATGCGCACCTCCTTCTGGGAGGCGATGCCGGCGGCCCATACGACCTCGTCTCGAGCCTCGCAGAGGATCCCTTCCTCGCGGTAGTGGGGAAGGGAGATCCGTCGCGTTCCCGGCTTCAGGAGCCTGCTCCCACTGGGGAGAGTGAGGGTGGCGGGACGGAAGCGCAGGACCAGCACCTCCTCACCGTCCAGGTCCACCTTTTTCGTCTCCTCTCCGCACGCCACTTCGGCGCCCGGCTCCACGATATCCAGCTCGTATCCGGGGACGGGGGCTGCGCGGGAGAAGGTGAAGATGGCGCGGTCGAAGTCGTCGGTGGTGGAAAGGTCCACCGATTCCAGGATCCCCCGGGCGGAGGCCGGAAGAGGCTCCCGGCTGACCCGGTTCTCGGTCCAGGGAAGCTCCATGGCCAGGTTGTCCATGGAAAGCCCCGCCATGTCCCTCTCGGTGAGGGGTACGCGCTCCATGGGTCGGATCAGGGTATCGCCGGCGGGGACGGCTTCGGCGGTTCCGCCCGGTGCCTCGCCCTCACCCCGGCAGGCGGCCGATCCCACCGCCAGGAAAATCACCACGGCAGTCTGGAGGGCGAAGGCCCCATATCGAACGAGGATGGCACGAAGGTCCTGGATCATTCCTGCTCCTCTCAGTTTGCTCAGGGGTTGGAACGGTTGAACGTGTTCCCGCCGTAAGGGCGCGTCGGCGGCGTGATACACCGTCGGGACGCCCCGGGTCCGGGCACCACGGAATGCGGGCGGATCGTGACCGGGCCCGCCGCGCCGGGACCGAGCTGGCCACATCGAGACCAAGGGGGCCGCGCCGAGACCAAGCCGGCCGCGCTGAGACCAAGCGGGCCGCGCCGAAGACGCAGGCGCCTCCACTCAGAGGTCCAGTCGCAGGACCTCCGGGTGAACCTTGCTGTTTTCGGTGGCGCCGTCCACCGTCACGTTCTCGATGGCGAGAAGGGCGACCTTGACGGGCAGCCCGCCGCTGAAGCCGCCGAGTCTGCCTTCGGACGCCACCACCCGATGGCAGGGAATGATGATGGGGATGGGATTCGCCCCCACGGCCTGGCCGACGGCCCGGGCCAGTTCGGGACGATCCACGGCTTCGGCCAGGCGACCGTAGGTGGTAAGACGCCCGTGCGGCACCTTGACCAGTTCCCGGTAGACCCGCTTCTGGAAGTCGGTGGCGGCGTGGAGGTCCAGAGGAAGGTCGAACTCGGTGCGCCGGCGGGCGAAGTACTCCTTGAGCTCTTCCACGGACCTGCGGAGGAGGGGAGGCCATTCCTCGGGGGGGTCGGTGTGAGCCTCCCGGGGGAGCGGCCCAAACTCCACGCGGCGCACGCCTCCCTCCGATACCCAGACGGTAATCGGTCCGGCGGGGGTATCGGGAAGGTGAGCCGAGTGGACTTCTCGCTCCGTCAGTGCTCTGTTCCTCCTGCGCGCGTGCTCTTGAGCGCTTCCTGAAGGGCGTCGAAGCCCAGGAGAGCGCACTTCACTCTCACGGGAAACTTGCTCACGCCCGCAAGGGCTCTCAGGTCTCCCAGGCTGCGGTCCCGGGCCGCTTCTTCATCTCCGTGCATGACGGCGGTGAAGCGCTGGGCCAGAGCGTCGGCGTCTTCCAGGGACCGGCCCTTCAGGAGGGAGGTCATCATGGAAACCGAAGCCTGGGAGATGGAGCACCCCTGCCCCACGAAGCGCACGTCGGCGATACGGTCCTCCTCGATGCGGAGCTGCAGCTTGATCTCATCCCCGCACACCGGGTTGGCCATGTGCACCTCTACCGTGCTGTCGGGAAGCTCTCCCTTGTTCCTGGGGTTGCGATAGTGCTCCAGGATGAGCTGCTGGTAGAGAGAGTTGAGCTGAGGTGTTTCCATGAAGCATCCAATCTATGCGGCGGGACCGCAGGCGATAGAGTGACTAACCGAAGATGCCTTTCACGACGCCGAGGGCTTCCACCAGCCGATCCACGTCTTCCCGGGTGTTGTAGAGATAGAAGGACGCCCGGGCGGTGGCAGCCACTCCGTAGCGCTGCATGACGAGCTGGGC
The DNA here is from genome assembly GCA_046756305.1 of Gemmatimonadota bacterium. Lineage (GTDB taxonomy): Bacteria > Gemmatimonadota > Gemmatimonadetes > Longimicrobiales > Gaopeijiaceae > JBHHWB01. Next base: position 15,170 of record JBHHWB010000027.1, on the reverse strand, counting down.
GCAATGATGCCCGGCCCGAACGGCGACCCCTTCGGCGTCGAGGATCGTCGAGATGTCGTGGGGGTGGGCGTCTCCCAGGGTGAAGGAGATGACCGCCGAGCGCTCGGCCAGATCCGACGGTCCATAGATGTGGATGCCCTCCACGGCGCCGACCCGATCCATGGCATAAGCCATGAGTTCCCGTTCATGGGCGGCGACTGCGTCCATGCCGATCCCTGCCAGGTAGTCCACGGCGGCGCCCATCCCCACCGCGCCGGCGATGTTGGGCGTGCCCGCCTCGAACCTGTGGGGAACCTCGGCCCAGGTGGAGTGATCCTTGTAGACGAACTGGATCATCTCTCCACCCCCCTGGTAGGGCGCCATCCCCTCCAGGAGGGAGCGGCGTGCCCACAGGACGCCGATTCCGGTGGGCCCACACATCTTGTGGCCGCTGAATGCGTAGAAGTCGGCGCCCAGGGCCTGGACGTCCACCGGGAGGTGCACCGCGCCCTGAGCGCCGTCCACCAGGACGAGAGCGCCTACGGCGTGGGCCGCCTCCACGATGCGCTCCACCGGGTTGATGGTTCCCAGGGCGTTGGAGACGTGACCCACGGCCACCAGCTTGGTGCGCTCGCTGAGCTCGTCCTCCAGGCCGTCCAGGATCAGACGGCCTTCGTCGTCGATCTCCAGATAGCGCAGGCGAGCGCCGGTGCGGGACGCCAGGAGCTGCCAGGGCACCAGGTTGGAGTGGTGCTCCAGCTCGGTGAGGAGGATTTCGTCGCCCTCCTTTACGTTGTCCAGCCCCCAGGCCGCCGCCACCAGGTTGATGGCTTCGGTGGTGCCGCGGGTCCATATCACTTCCGCCGTGTCGGCGGCGTTGATGAAGCCGGCGACCCTGGCGCGGGCGTCTTCGTACGCTTCCGTGGCCCTCCGGGAGAGCTCATGGATTCCGCGATGGACGTTGGCGTTGTCCCGCCGGTAGTAGGCATCCAGCGCCCGCAGGACGGCCTCGGGCTTCTGGGAGGTGGCGGCGCTGTCCAGATAGACGAGGGGCCGTCCATTTACGGTCTGATCCAGAGCCGGGAAGTCGGACCGCACCGTAACAGGATCCAACGTTGTCTTATTCATGGGCCCTGCTACCCCACTTGAACCCAGACGTCTCCGTCTCGGATGTCCACCGGAAAGGCCCGAACCGGGCGCACGGCGGGAAGGCATTTGTTCCTTCCCGAGCAGGCGTCAAAACGGGCTCCATGATACGTACAGACGATCTCGTCTCCGTCAAGCTCCCCGTCGGAGAGTGGGAAGTCCTCATGGGAGCACCGGTCCTCAACGGCGCAGATGGTGCCGTCCACGTTCGCCAGGACCACCAGGGTCTCACCGGCCCGGGCGGCTTTGAGCTGCCCAGGGGGGACTTCTTCGGCTGCGGTGACGCGGACCCAATCCGACATGGCGGCCTCAGGCGTGCCTCTGGAGTTTGGCCTGAATGCTCCGCGTGACCTTGGCGTTCACGCCGCCCAGAGGCAGGCGCGAAAGAACCTCCCCCAGGAAGCCCAGCACCACCAGGCGCTCGGCCTGAATGCGGGAAAGTCCGCGGCTCATGAGGTAGAACTTCGCCTCAGGATCGAGCTGGCCCACGGTGGCTCCATGGGAACACTTCACATCGTCGGCCTGGATCTCCAGGTTGGGCAGGGAGTCGGCCACGGCGTGCTCCGAGAGGAGCAGATTGCGGTTGGTCTGGTAAGCGTCGGTGCGCTGCGCTCCCGGATGCACCCGGATGATGCCGCGGAAGACCGCCCGGCTCGCCCCATCCAGAGCGCCCTTGTAGAGGAGATCGCTGTTGGTGTTGGGCGCGATGTGGTCCTGGCTGGTATTGAAGTCGAAGTGCTGGCTGTCGTCTCCGAAATAGAGACCCAGCATGTCGGAATTGGCTCCGGGACCCAGGAGGCGTGCGTTCAGGTCCACCCGGGTGGTCGTGGCGCCCAGGGCCACGTTGAGGGTGTCCAGGGTGGAGTCGCGTCCCGCCAGGGTGCGTTGCACCGCCTGGTAGAAGGCGCCCGAGCCCAGGCGCTGCACGGCCACGTACTGGATCTGCGCTCCGTCACGGGCGATGGCTTCCACCGCCGTGGAGGTGAGCATCTGGGCGTCGAAGTCCTCGGAGAGCATCTCGTCCACGTACGAGACGCGGCTCGCCGCTTCGGCCACGATGAGGACGCGGCTGAAGATGGCGGCGCCGGCTTCGCTGAACCATCGCGTGATCCGCACCGGCTCGTCGAGGCGGACACCCCGGGGCACGTAAAGAAAGATCCCGTCGTTCCACAGAGCCGCGTTGAGGGCGGCGAACTTGCCTTCCTCCGGGGGCACGGCGTCAGTGGCCAGGTGCTCCCGGATGAGCTCGGGGTGTTCCCGCACCGCGTCGTGCAGCGACATGAGTATCACGCCCTTGCCCGCCAGGTCCGGATTGATGTCGGTGTGCACCACGTGGCCGTCGAAGAGGACGATGTGCCCCGAGGCGGTCCGGTCCTGCGCCATGGCCTCCCGCAGCGCGAGGGGCCAGACCTCCATGTCGTCAGGCGGCGCTTCCTTTTCGCCCAGGTGGAGGGCGTCCAGATCCAGCTTCCTGCGCAGATCGGTGTAGCGCCACTCCTCGAGCCGGGTGGTGGGCATGGGCGTGGCCGCGTACACGTCCCAGGCGTGAAAGCGCCGCTCGGCGAGCCACTCCGGCTCCCCCGAAGCGAGCCCCTCCACAGCCTTACGGTTCAGGGCGTCGGTGACGCCCTCGATTGCGATGGTCTCAGCCATTATCCGACGGATCCTTCCATCTCCAGCTCGATGAGCCGGTTGAGTTCGACGGCGTATTCCAGGGGGAGTTCCTTGGCGATGGGCTCGATGAAGCCCCGCACGATCATGGCCATGGCCTCGTCCTCGGGGATCCCTCGGCTGGTGAGGTAGAAAAGCTGCTCCTCGCCGATCTTGGAGACGGAGGCTTCGTGGCCCACGTTGGCGTCGTTCTCCTCGATCTCGATGTAGGGATAGGTGTCCGTGCGCGAGGTCTCGTTGATGAGGAGCGCGTCGCACTCCACGTTGGAGCGGGCGTGATGCGCTCCGTCGTACACTTTGAGAAGACCGCGGTACGTGGACCGTCCGTGTCCCTTGGAGATGGACTTGGAGACGATGGACGACGTGGTGTGCGGCGCCACGTGGACCACCTTTCCGCCCGTGTCCTGATGCTGGCCGTCACCGGCGTAGGCGATGGAGAGGATCTCGCCGTGGGCGCCCTCCCCTATCAGGAAGCAGGAGGGATACTTCATGGTGAGCTTCGAGCCCAGGTTTCCGTCCAGCCATTCCATGTGACCCCCTTCGTGCACGATGGCACGCTGGGTCACCAGGTTGTACATGTTGTTGGACCAGTTCTGGATGGTGGTGTAGCGGAAGCGGGCGTTCTTCTTTACCACGATCTCGATGACACCCGAGTGGAAGGACTCGGTACTGTAAACCGGCGCCGTGCACCCCTCGATGTAGTGGGCGTGGGCCCCTTCATCCACGATGATGAGGGTGCGCTCGAACTGGCCCATCCGTTCCTGGTTCACCCGGAAATAGGCCTGCAGCGGCGTTTCCAGGTGCACGCCCGGCGGCACATACACGAAGGAGCCGCCGGACCAGACCGCCGAGTTCATGGCGGCGAATTTGTTGTCCTGGGGAGGCACCACCGTAGCGAAGTACTCCCGGAAGAGGTCGGGGTGGTTCTTCAGCCCGTCCTCGATGGAATCGAAGATGACGCCCTGGGACTCCCACTCCTCCTTGAGGGAGTGATAGACCATCTCCGACTCGTACTGGGCGCCCACCCCGGCGAGGATCTTCTGCTCCGCCTCGGGGATGCCTAGCTTTTCGAAGGTCTCCTTGATCTCCTCGGGGACGTCCTCCCAGGAGTGCTCCATGCGGTCCTGGGGGCGGACGTAGTAGTAGATCTCGTCCAGGACCTGTTCCAGGTTGGAGAGATCGCCGCCCCACATGGGCATGGGCTTGGACTCGTAGATCTCCAGCGCCTTGAGGCGAAACTCGAGCATCCACTCGGGCTCTTCCTTGTGAGCCGAAATCTGGCGCACCACCTCTTCGGAAAGGCCCTTGGGCGCCTTGTAGACGGGCTCAGCGTGGGTGACGAAGTCGTACTTATACTCGTCGAGCCCCAGATCCTGAATGGTGTCGTTTTCCGGCATATCGGGCTCCTTGTCAGTCCTGAGCGGCGGCGGCGGCTTCTTCCGCTTCGTGATCCTGCCAGCTCCGATACCCCTCGGCCTCCAGCTCCAGTGCGATCTCGGGACCGCCCGAGCGCACGATGCGGCCGTCCACCATCACGTGGACGAAATCGGGATTGATGTAGTCCAGGAGACGCTGGTAGTGCGTGATGAGAAGCACCGTCATGTCCGGGTTCTCGGCGGCCAGCTTGTTCACGCCGTTGGCCACGATCTTGAGGGCGTCGATGTCCAGCCCTGAATCGGTCTCGTCCATGACCGCCAGCGTCGGCTTGAGAACCGCCATCTGCAGGATCTCGTTGCGCTTCTTCTCCCCGCCGCTGAAACCCTCGTTGACGGGCCGTTCAGCGAAGGAGGGGTCCATCTCCAGGAGCGCCATCCGCTCCATGAGCATGTCCTGGAAGTCGAAGAGGTCCAGCTCCTCGCCTTCTGGGAGGTGGGCCTGGACGGCGGTGCGGAGGAAGTTGGCGATGGAGACTCCGGGAATCTCCACCGGATACTGGAAGGCGAGAAAGACACCGGCACGGGAGCGCTCGTCCGGCTCCAGCTCCAGAAGGTCCTCACCCTGGAAGATGACTTTGCCCGCCGTAGCCTCGTAGCCTGGGTGGCCGGCGATGACCTTGGCCAGGGTGCTCTTTCCCGAGCCGTTGGGGCCCATGATGGCGTGGATTTCACCCCTGTGGATCTCCAGGTTCACGCCCTTAAGGATTTCCAGATCTTCCTCGGCCACCTTGGCACGGAGGTCGCTGATCTTCAGAATGGTGTCACTCATGGGATGCGGAGGCGCTGCGAGGGTCAAAGGAGAATTGTTCTTATCAAGAATGATTCTCTGTTTCAGATCCTAAAGCTAGACAAGGGCCGTAGGGGGGTCAAGTGGCCGAAAATCAAGAAAATACAGGAAATCTTCCCGGTTCCGTAGAGGATCTCGGTCGCAGGATATGGCTTGCATTGGGCGGCGGGGGTCTCAAGGGTCTCGCCCACATCGGTGCGCTGCGCGCCCTGTCTGAGGCCGGGGTTCGCGTCCAGGGGATGGTGGGGACGAGCATCGGGGCGCTGGTCGGGGCTATGGCCGCCGCCGGGCGGCGGTGGGCGGAGTTGGCCGAACTGGCCCGGGAGCTCCGCAAGGAGGACATCGTCCGGGTCAATCGGAGGGCCCTCCTCTTCAACGGGATCCGCCAGCCCTCCCTGTTCCGCGGTGACACGCTGAGGGAGTACCTGGAGCGGGTGCTCCCTGCGGAGGGGTGGGACGCTCTGGGAACGCCCCTGCAGGTCAACGCGGTGGACCTGGCCACGGGCCACACCGAGTGGTTCGGCCCGGGCGCCCGCACCGACGTGTCTCTCCTGGAGGCCGTCTACGCTTCGGCGGCGCTTCCCGTCTTCTATCCGCCGGCGGCCATGGACGGTCGGGCCTTCGTGGACGGGGGAACGGAGCACCCCCTCGCCCTGGAGCGGGCGGAAGAGTTGGGAGCCACCGGCATCATCGGCGTGGACGTGGGCTCCGGGGAGGTGGGTGACGCGGAGCGTATCCTGCGTCAGGGAATGCTGGCGGTTCATCAGCGCATCTTCTCCATCATGACCTTCCGGCGGCGGCGGGATCTTCTCCGGCAATGGGACGGTGTGCCTCTCCTGTACGTCCGCCCGCGCCTGGACGGATACGAGACGTTTGATTTCGACAACATCGAGTTCTTCATGGAGGAGGGTTACCGGGCGACCCGGGCGGAACTGGAAAGGGCGGGCGCCGCCCTCCGTACCTGAAGGGGAACCCCCACTCGCGCGGTGAAGACGACCCTCATGCCCACTGCCCGTAGAGGCGCCGCCCTGGCCGCGGCGCTCGTGCTCACCCTGGCGGCCGCCTGCGGCGACCAGGGCCCTGTACCGGCGCCGGGCGTTCTCTCCGCCCGGGTGGCGTCGCCCAACGGGGCCGAAGGGGCCGCCCTTCTTACCGTCTTCGGAGACGGCGTGGTCAGCGTGGAAGAAGCGGGAGGGCGCCTCTTCTCCCGGCAGCATGGAGGGGATTCCCTGAGGGTGGTTCTCTTTGCCGACCAAGACGGCGCGCTGCACTTTCGCCTCGCCGTGGCCGACACCACGCTGCGGCCCGAGATCGCCCTCCTCGAGGTGGCGGGACCCGACGATGCGCTGCGTGCTTCCCTGGCCGGGTATGAGGTGGAGTTGAGCGCCACGCGGCCTGCGACGGATGGAGGGGGGCGGTGAGGCGACCGGCCCGATACGCCCCATGCGCCGTCTGCGCCCTGCTCCTCGCGGGAGCGTGGTCCGGGCGGGTCGCCGGGCAGGACGTAGAGGCGGTGGCGGCCATGCGAGGCCTCTCCGTTCCGCGGGGCTACTTCGAGCGCCTGGCCGCCGATTCCACGGCCTTCACCCTTCCCAACGGCCTCTTTCGGAGCGACGCGAAAGGCCGCAGGCTCGTGGGGCGGGCCGAAGGGACGCGGCGCATTGCCGTTATTCCAGCCCTCTTCGCCGATTCTCCGGAGCCGCACGTCAGTCGTCGCCGCGTTCAAGAGGTACTTTTCGAAGGGCCGGCTCCTCACGGAACACTCACCGCAGCCTACCTGGAAATGTCCCGCGGTCGCCTCACCGTCACGGGAGAGGTGGCTCCGTGGGTGCGGACTTCCCTGACGCGGGCCGAGGTGGTGGGGGAGTCGTCGGGCCTGGGAGAGGACGCGCGGCTGGGAGAGTACCTGGTTCAGGCGCTGGAGCTGGCGGATCCCGACTACGACTTCAGCCTTTATGACAACGACGGGCCCGACGGCGTGCCCAACTCAGGGGATGACGACGGCCTGGTGGACGCCATCGCCTTCGAGTTCATCGAGATCGCGGCCTCGTGCGGCGGCAACGGGATCTGGCCTCACCTGTGGGGAATCGCGCCGCAGAACGGGGGACAGGCCTACGAAACCGACGACCTGCGGCCCGACGGCACCCCGGTGCGCATCAACGCCTACATCATCCAGAGCGCCGTGGACTGCACCGGCACAGAGCCCCAGAGCGCGGCGGTGATCGCCCACGAGTTCGGGCACGTCCTGGGGTTGCCCGACTACTATCACCTGGTGGTGCCCCGGGCGGGTTCCTCGGGACGGCGGTGGATCCTGGGATGCTGGGAGCTCATGGCGGCCGGGGCGTGGGGGTGCGGTCCTCATGTCCTCGACGGCAAGCCCTTCGGACCCACCCACTTCAGCGCCCGCTCCAAATACGCCCTGGAGTGGGTGGAGATGGTGGATGTGGGACCGGTGGTGGATGAAGTCCTGACGCTGGAGCCTGTGCAAAGCTCGGGGAAGGTGCTGCGCATCCCCCTGGACGACGAAGGCAGAGAGTTTCTCCTCCTGGAGTATCGCTCGCGAACGGGTTTCGACGCCGAAGTTCCCGCCGAGGGCGTCCTCATCTACCACCAGGACTTCGGGGGGACCCTCCGCCCTGATCTTGCCAAAGGGGAGCACTACTTCCTGACGGTCGTGGAGCAGGACGACAACGACGGCCTCCTCAAGCCTGCCGTCTCCGGGGGCAATCGGGGTGAGGCCGGCGACGCGTGGGGGGTGGGAGGCGCCGAGGAGAAGCTCCACGGCGAGACGTCGCCGAGCACGCGCCGGAACGACGGGGAACCGAGCACGGTGACGATTCACTCGATTTCCGTGTCGGAGGGGGTGGCAAAGATCCGCCTGTCGACTCACCCAACACCCCACATCCTGGCGCCCGGCGAGCCCGTAGTGGTGGAGCAGGTGAAGGAGCTGGACCAGCGTATGCGCATCGCCGGGGGCGCCATGCCGTACACGGTGGTGGGGGAAGTCCCCCCGGGTCTGAACCTGAGCGCGGTGGGAGACGAGCTCGTCGTAGGAGGCTACCTGCAGGATGCCGATCCCGTGCACCTCTCCCTGCGGGTGCGTGACGCCCAGGGGACGGAATCGGCGAGCGCCGAGATTCTCCTCACCGCCGAGCCGTGGAGCCCTACGGAGGCCCGGCTCCTGCAGAGCTTCCTGGGTTCGGGGGCTCCGCCGCTGGAAAGGTCGGAGCTGGAGTATCTGGATGCCGTAGGGAATCGAAACGGCCGCTACGACGTGGGAGACCTGAGAGCCTGGATGCGACAACACCCCGGCGGCTGACCGCCGGGGTGGCTCGCGTCAGGTGGCGCCCCCGCGAAAAGGGGGTGGAGATTGGGACGGACGTCAGGGAAGCGCAGGCGTTCCCCCCGGGCCGCCGACCCTGCGGCAGTTTCCCCGCCGGAAGGGACGTGCACGGGGGCCGTCGAAGCGAGCCCGCGCACCGCGCATCCCGTGGTGCGTGCCGCCGTGCATTGCGGCGCGCCTGCCACCGCGCATTCCTGCCATCGCGCCGCCCCGGGCGAACCCGTGACCTCCGCGACGTGCGCCGGCGCGACCTCCGCGGCGGACTCGTTCCTTGCGGAGTTCCTGCAGTTTGGCGCGCTGACCCTCGTTCAGGACCGCCTCGATTCGTTTACGCTGGGCCTCGCTCATCGCCCGAGCCGTCTCCCGACGGGCCTTCATCTGCTCCCTGAGTTCGGAGCGATCCATTTCTCCCGCGGCGACCCTCGAGCGCAGCTCGGCCATTTCGGCCTGATGGGCCGTCCTGCGCTCCACGGCCTCCTTGCGCAACGCTTCGAACTGGGCCAACTGGTCGTCGGTGAGTTCCAGCTCATCCTTCAGGCGCAGGATCATCTCGATTCCCGGCCCCATCTGGCCGGGCCCACCGCGCCGCACTCCGTCTCCGGGGCGGGCTCCCGGTCCGGCCTGGGCGAAAGCGCCCTGGGGGAGAATGAATGCCGCCGCCAGAATGAGGGCGGCGCTCGTCACTGTCCGTTTCATGGTCCCTCTCCTCGTCGTCACGTCCCGTGCAAAGTGGAAATCGCACAATCGGAGCGGAGGTCCTCGCGGGAGGCCGGATGCCTTCCCGCCTTCCTCCCTTGCAACCGATTGGATGCCAGTGGAGAGGATTTGTTAAGCACTCCTGCGCACCGTCACCCATCCGCCTGCGAGCATGGCGGCGATCATGGCACCGGCACCCACGGCAAGGGCCGGCTGGGTGAAGACGATGGTGAGGAGAACGCCCACGTAGAGGGCGATGGTGAGAGCGGGAAGGAGGGGGTGTCCCGGCATTCGGAAGGGGCGCTCCATGCCGGGACGGCTCGCGCGGAGCTTGAAATATCCCAGGAGCACCATGGTGTCCACCGAGATGGCTACGGTCATCATGAACCGGATCAGGAGCTCGAACGCACCGGTCAGCGCCAAAGCGGCGATCCAGGCGGTGATGAAGTACAGCGCGTTACGCGGTGTGCCGCGTGCGTCCAGACGCTGGAACGCTCCGGGAGCCAGTCCGTGGCGCGCCAGGCCGTAGGCGACGCGGGGAAGCCCGAGGAAGTTCACGTTGAGGGAGCTGATGAGGATGATGAGAGACGCCACCACCACGACGGTTCCCGCCGCCGATCCGAATACGCCCTCGATGGCGTCCTGGGCCACGAGGGGCGAGCCCGCCATCTCCCCCGGCGTGAGGGCCGCCAGGAAGGCCACGTTGAGAAGAAGGTAGAGGACCATGACCACCAGCGATCCGCCCACCAGGATCTGCGGGAGAGACGACCCCGGGAGCTTGACCTCCTCGGCCAGTTTGGCGGCGTCCTCCCACCCGTAGTAGGCAAAGGAGACGGCCTGGTAGGCCAGCGCGAATCCCAGGAGGCCGGCGGTGGCCTCGGTGGAAACGGACCCGGGTTCGAACCCGGCCATGTCGCCGGCCCAGATGCCGGCCGCGGCGATGAGGAGTACCACCAGGACTTTCACCACCGTGCTCAGGTTCTGGAAGGTGGTGCTGGCTTTGAGTCCACGGGTGTGCAGGACGAAGAAGCCGAGACAGACCGCCAGGGCCACGATGGAAATGGATCCCCTGCCTCCGGCGAGGATGCGGATGTACTCGGCGATCACCACGGCCTTGGCCGCTCCGCTGAAACCGCGGGAGACGAGGAGCTCCGACCATCCGGCCAGGAACCCCATGAGGGGGCCCCAGGCATTGTGCGCGTAGACGTACTTGCCACCGGCGTGGGGGAGGGCGGCGGCCATCTCCGCCAGCACCAGCGTGGAGAGGGCCACCACCACCCCTCCGAAGAACCACACCGCCAGGATGATCCAGGGGTTTCCCAGATATCCGGCGATGAGCCCCGGCGTCCTGAGAATGCCGGCCCCGATGACGATTCCCACGGTGACGGCCATTCCGTCCCGGATCCGCAGGACCCGTCGCAGGCGGTGGGTGTCGGGCGCCGATTCGGCGGGCGTGTCAGATGGATTCATGAGTCGATGATGGCTGCGATGAGGCGGCCCGGCCCGTGGACGCCGCGTACGAGGATCTGGCCGATGTCGGCGGATTTGCTGGGCCCGGAGTGCAGTGCCGCCGCCGATTCGCCGTCAGGATCGGTGCGGGCGAGGGCCTCCGCCAGGGTTTCCACCACATCCTCCTCCGGAACGAAGACGACGTGGACGGGTGGGAGGAGCTGGGTGCGGCGGCCGTCCCGCGCCTCCAGGAGAAGGGAGCCCGTCTCGGCGACTGCGCATCGAGCCATGGACACGCCCACCTCCGCCCTGTCATGCGAGGTCAGCCCCGCGTCAGGCCTCTTCTCCGAGGCCGGGCCCGCTTCCGACTCTTTCCGGGAGGCCGCCCCCGCGTCAGGCCGCAGTTCACGAGGAACGGTTCGTCCCACGGAGGCGGTGCGGCCCTGCAGGAACCCGTTGAGCCACTCTCTGGCGGCTTCCCGCGACGGGAACCGCAGCACTTCGCCCCCTGCCGCGGTGAACATGGCGGCAAAGTCGGGCGGGGCCTCGCGCCATGGGCCCAGGGAACCCGGATGATGGTGCGGACACCGGTCCCCGAGTGCCTTTCTCACCCGCTCCAGGATGCGCGCCCGCGCCGCGCCGTCACTCACGGGCGTTCCCCGGCCGAGGCGGAGCGCGTCCTTCCATCCAGCCTCCCAGGACGGGGAGTGCCCGGCCACCCCGCTCCCACGGCACGCGGCGGAGCAGCGCTTCCGCGGCGCGAAAGAGGCGGGCATCGGCGGCCGCTGCCCCGAAAGCTTTCATTCCCAGGCGCTCCCATCCCGGGGTGAGGCCGGCCTCGACGGCCCTCCTCCGCCAGTAGAGAAGGAGGTCGGGAATGGGGATGCGCACCGGGCACACATCGGCGCAGGCTCCGCACAGGCTCGAGGCGAACGGGAGGGGGTGCGCCTCTTCCAGCCCCAGGAGTCCCGGGGCGAGGATGGATCCGATGGGGCCGGAATATGCCCAGCCGTAGGGGTGCCCGCCCGTCTGCCGATATACGGGGCAAGTGTTCAGGCAGGCGCCACACCGTACGCACCGCAGGACTTCCCATGCCGTGTCATCGTCCAGGAGGTGGGAGCGCCCGTTGTCCACCAGGATCACGTGCACTTCCTCGGGGCCGTCGGGCTCATCCGCACGCCGCGGTCCCTGGATGAGGGATACGTACGTCCCCACGGGCTGTCCCGTGGCCGCACGGGCCGTGAGCTGCAGGAATCCCGCCAGGTCCTCCAGCCTGGGAAGGATCTTCTCGATGCCCACCAGGGCAATGTGGAGGGGTGGAAGAGAGGTTGAAAGGCGGATGTTCCCCTCGTTCTCGATGAGGGCCAGGGTTCCCGTTTCGGCCACCAGGAAGTTTCCGCCCGAAATCCCTGCGTCGGCTGAGAGGAAATCCTGCCGCAGAGCTGTGCGGGCCGCGGCGGCCAGCTCTTCGGGGGAAGCGTCGGGAGGGGTGCCCAACTCCCGGTGGAAGAGGCGGCGGCAGTCCTCCAGGCTGCGGTGGATGGCGGGTCCCACGATGTGACTGGGCGCCTCTCCCAGAAGCTGGATGATATACTCTCCCAGGTCCGTTTCCCGGACGCTGATCCCGGCTTCCTCCAGCGCCGCGTTGAGCCCCAGCTCCTCGGTGAGCATGCTCTTCGCCTTGACGGCGCGGCGGGCGCCCCGACGTACTGTGATGCGCAGAACGGCGGCGCGGGCCTGGGCGGCATCCTCGGCCCAGTGGACGTGGGCTCCGTGGTCCCGGAGACGTTCCTCGGCCTGGAGGAGATACCGGTCCAGGTGCGTGAGCGCGTGGTCCTTTACACGGCGGGCCCAGGAGCGCCACCGGTCGGCATGGATCTCGGTGTAGGCGCGCTGCCGGGCCTCGTCGAAGGTACGCGTCGCTGCCGTCACCGAGGCCCGGACCTCGGGGTTTTCGTCCAGGATGCGGGCGGCGTGGGAGGCGTAGCCGTCGCCGGATCGCGCGCTCATGCCGCGATCTCCCGCCTCAGCGCATGCCTCCTCATGCGGCGACCTCCCGCCTCAGCGGATGCATCTTCACGCCGCTTCCGCCTTTCCCGTGGCCCGCCAGAGGAGGGTGGCCAGGTGCACGAAGGGGAGGGCGGCGAGCACGCCCCCCCGGACCCTGGCGCGGCTCTCCATGTGGAGGAGGCAGCCCGCGTCGGCGGAGGTGACGAACTGGGGGGTGGGCGCGTGTTCGGCCGGAGCCTCCAATGCGGGGTCGTGGCTGTCCTCCTCCAGCTCGGGTCTCACGCCGGGGAGCGCATCCAGCTTCGCGTCCGCCATGGCCACCGAAACCCGGGGGAGCTTCACACTGAAGAGGCCGCCGAAGCCGCAGCACTCCCGGTCCATGCTCCAGGGAAGGAGGCAGGCTCCTGCGGCTTCCAGGAGCCCCACGGGCTCACGGTTCAGGTCCAGGAGACGGTGGGCATGGCAGCCGTGATGGTATGCCACCGTCACCCCGTCGAGTCCCTGCCCCACGGAACGCACGTTGAGGACATGGACCAGGAACTGGGAAAGCTCCCAGGTGCGTTCGGCCATCCGCCGGACGCGCGTCGCGAACGCGGTGGGGACGACCGTGGAAAAGTGATGGCGTATCATGCCGGCGCAGCTCCCCGACGGCAGCACGACGTGATCCGCTTCCCCGAAAACCTCCACCGTGTGCCGCGCCGCGGCACGCGCCTGGGCCGCATAGCCGGCGTTGAACGCCGGCTGCCCGCAGCACGTCTGGTCCGGAGGAACCGCCACTTCCACGCCCAGGTGCCGGAGTAGGCGAGCGGCGTCCGCTACGGCGTCCCGGTACAGGACGTCTCCCAGACAGGTGGCGAAGAGGGCGACCTTCACGGGCCCTCCGGGGCGTCGTCCGCCACCCGGAAGACGATCTCCCGGCCCGTGTCCACGGCGAGGGTGAAGCCCGGGGCGGTGCGCAAAAAGCTCAGGAGCTTGGGGTTGCGCTGGGGTTCGATGACGACCCAGCGGGCGCCGAAGTTACGGCGAATGGCCGTGTAGGTGTCGGTGGCTGTGCCCTCGTAGCAGGGAAAGGCGTCGCAGGTCCATTCGGTGGTCAGGTCGGCGGAGAGGAAGAAGTACTCCCAGTACCGCCGGGGCGAATGGGCATACTGGAAGATGGGGTCCATGCCCCCGATGTAGCGCTGAGACCGGTTCCACGCAAAGAGGGGCCCGAAGTTGTCCCAGTGGAGATGGAAGACCGTGTCGCCCGGCTCGGCGCGGGCGGCGAGCCACCGTGATGCTCCGCTGAGAACATCGGGAGGAAAGGCCACCAGGCGGGTGTTGAGCCGATGGCGCTGGGCTGCCCACGCCAGGTGAACTCCCAGGATCAGCACCATTCCGATGATGACGGCGCGCGTCCTGCGGGAGGCGGCGACGGGGCTGCCGGAGGCAGCGTCCCCCGCTCCGCGGAGGCGGGTCGCAGCGCCCAGGGCCTCCCAGATGAAGGGCAGCGCCAGGGCGCCGAAAAAGACCCACTCCACCAGGGCGCGCCGGGCCGAGAGGAGGGTGACGGCCAGGAATGCGGCGGAGATGAGGAGAGCCGTCGTGGGGAAGGTGCGGTCCGCCGGAGCGTCGCTCACCCCGGGATCATCGGGCAGCCTCTTTTCGGGCCTGCGGAGGCGTGCGAGCCACACCGTCACGCCCCCCAGCCAGAGGGCGGCAAAGAGGGGGGCCGAGCGGAGAAGGTCGGCGACGGGGAGGGGAAGGAGCTCTCCGGCAAAGAGGAGGGGCTGCTCGGTGGCCTTCTCGCTGAAGAGACGTACGATCTGGGTCCAGGCCAGACCGGCCGCCCCCATGGGATTGGGGCGCAGGACCCACCCGGTCGCCGTTCCCGCGAGAACGGCGCCCAGCGCCAAGGCGACGCGGCCCGGCCGGCGCCGGAGCGAAGACAGCCCGTAGGCGCACGCCATTCCCAGTGGCATCCAGAAGAGCCCCAGGTGGATCCAGACGAGGGCCGCTGCGGCGGCGGCGATCTGCCACCAGCGTCCACGGACCAGAAAGCTCAAGAGGAGAAGCGCGGCGGCCAGGGAGAGGACGTGGGGTCGGACCATGAGGAACCGATAGAGCACATTGGGCACCGCCAGAAAGAGGACGACCGCCCACCACCCGGCGTGCCGTACCGCGTGGCGGCGGAGAACCCACACCACCGTACCCGCGAGGACAAGGGTGAGGATAGGGGCTGCGAAGTGAATCGCCTGCGGGGGCGTGCTCGCCAGGGCGAAGGGGAGGAGGAGGATGTGAAACCCCCACCAGAGGTCCGCCCCCAGGTCCATCACCACCGATTGGGTAGCCCAGGGAAAGGCGGTAGCGGTGAGGCCCGACTCCAGATAGTGGGCCGTGTGGCCGATGTGGTAGAAACTGTCGAGCCCGGCGATGCGGGGCAGAAGGGTGAGGTGGGCGAGGAGTACGATGGCGGCCAACGCCGGCACACCCGAGTCCCGGAGGGGACCTGGCGGCGGGTCGGGGCGCTCGGTGCGGACAGAAGATGGGAACGCCATGGATTGCCGGGGTTTCTGCCGGGAGGTGAACAGGAATTCCTCGTGGCCCAACGCCTGCGGCCACGCTCCAACCTGGGTCTGACCAACATAGGCCCGGGACCGCGGGGAGGCATCCC
>JBHHWB010000026.1:0-41212 GCA_046756305.1 Gemmatimonadota bacterium | reverse complement strand
TTCGCGCTCATCGTCGAAGCCCTTCGGCCCCAGATAGCGTGAACAGGCCCTAGGATACGAAGATGGAGTCCGCAGGCGTCTCCACCTGGACGGTGGTCGCCGAGGGCGGCGGTTCGGGTTGGGTGCTGGTGTCGTCTCCTCCGCAGTTGGCGGCCAGGAGTCCGGCGAACAGAATGGCCGTACCGCGAAGGCGTGAGCCGACGCCCCTCATATTGGATCGGGCCCTCATGGACGAAGCCTCCCGTGGCTGAGGTTGGCCATGGGCCGGGTCTGGAGGACGGCGTGGAAGGAGGGGGTAGGGAACTCACTCCGCCCTCCGGTTCCGGCCCTGCATCCGTAATCTCCCGTATTTGTGAATAATGGCACAATCCCCGAGAGGTACCCCGGGAACGGTTACCTTTGTACCTTTCGTGTACAAACGCGGCGAGGGACGAGATTCCCGGGGGATGAGATGCTTGACGGCCTGGGGCCGTGGCGTCCCCAACGCGGCCCGCTGCATTACTTGGGCAGGCTCCTAGGCCCGGGCCTCTGTGGAGGAGATCGCTCCCGACATCCTCATCCTGGATGTGGCGTTTCGGCGCGCCGACCCCGCCCTGGCGCCGGAACGCCCGGGAAGCGCAGAGGACAAGGGTTCGTATACCCCGGCGGACATCGTATCTTTACGGCCCGGGCGCTTAGCTCAGTTGGTCCAGAGCACCTGCCTTACAAGCAGGGGGTCGGCGGTTCGAATCCGTCAGCGCCCACTTCTCAGCGTCTTCCCGCGGCCAAGAGCGGCCGGCGAACCCGTGTGCGCCGATCCCCGGCCGGACGCGGTGTGAGCCGAGGCGGGCACGTGCAGGGAAAGGAGCCGGGCGCCGGCGGGAATCTCGAATCCCATAAGGGTGCGCCGGAGGATCCTGCGCAGGGTGTCTACCACCGCTCCGTCCGCCAGGATCTCCGCCCCCTCCAGGAGCTCGGGAGCCTCCCCGAACTGAATCTGGACGATGCGCGCGGGATCGGTGAAGCAGGCCCGCCCCACGAGAACTCCTGCCACGGCGACGACGCGCCATGCGGCGCGCCCTACGAGCCCCTTGCGCGCGTTGGCCATTTTCATCCCGAGAAAGCATGTTGTGCGGCGTGACGGCGGCGGGGCCCCGAGGGGGTCCGACCGCCCCACACGGAAGGCGATGACTCCATGAGACGGCGTCACCGCAGGTGACACAAGGTGTAGAGGGAGCATGATGAGCCAGCAGAAGAACTACAGCGGATATGAATCCTTCTCCTATCTGGAGCCGGGCAGAGACTACAAGGCCTTCGACCTGGCAGATCAACTCCGCAGGGTGGAGCCCTACCGGGTCCCCCTCTCGGAGGCGGAAGAGGCCCGGGTGCGCGGCCTGGTCCAGCGCTTCCCCTACATCTCCCTTCACGAGCACCTGGGCGTCTTCCCCGCACGTATCGAGGAGACCCCTGAATACGTGCGCCAAGGACGTATGGCCACCGCCTTCCAGGGGTTGGCGGCGTCGTACTGGGACTGCGTGTTCGACAACCTCATGGACGGCATCGGCGCCATTTATTCCCAATCGGGATGGCAATGGGACGACGTCCTCCACGATCTTGGGATGCGCCTGTGCGACCTGGCCCACCAGGATTTCGTGATCCCCTGCCTGCGGGTAGAGGATATCCTGCGTGCCCACGAGGAGGGGAAGGTGGCGCTGGTGGCCTCCATGGAAGGTGCCGCCATGATCGAGCACGAGTTGGACCGGATCGACATCCTCTACGGGTTCGGGGTGCGCGCCCTGGGCATCACCTATTCGGAGTCCAACGCGCTGGGCAACGGGCTCAAGGAGCGGCGGGATGGCGGCCTCACCGCATTCGGACGCCAAGCGGTGGAGCGGATGAACAAGGTGGGGATGCTCATCGACTGCTCCCACTGCGGTGACCAGACCACGCTGGATACCATCGAATGGAGCGAGCGGCCCATCTATCTTTCCCACATCGGCGCCCGTGCCCTGTGGGAGTCCAACCGTCTGGCCCCGGACGAGATCCTGGAGGCGTGCGCGGCCAAGGGCGGGGTCATCGGGATCGAGGCGGCGCCCCATACCACGTTGACCCGCAACCACCGTGTTCATGATCTCGAAGCGTATATGGAGCACTTCGAATACGTGAAGGATCTGGTGGGGATCGACCACGTGGGTTTCGGACCCGACACGCTTTATGGTGACCACGTCGGCCTCCATCGCGTGTATGCCGCCAACCTCTCGCTGAAGGAGGCCCACGCAGCCCACAGGCCGGATCAGGAGTACGAGCCGGTGGAATACGTGAAGGGGATGGAAAATCCCACCGAGGGCTCCCACAACATCGTGCGGTGGCTGGTGGCCCATGGGTATTCGGACGAGGACATCGGGAAGGTGATGGGGGGCAACGCGCTGCGTCTGCTCGGTGAGGTGTGGGCCTGAGTGGGAGGGCTCCTCGGGAAGGGATTCGTCGTTGCGGCGTGGCTGACCCTGGCGGTGGGCACCGCGCCGCAGGAAGGGCGGCAGGTCGTTCTGGCCGGGGCGCGGGTACGGATCACGGTGGACTCGGCCGGCGCCGCCCGGGTGGAGGCCGTGTATCTCCTGGGGCGCGGGCAAGGAGACGTACAGGAAGCCGGGAGGAGACCCGGCCGGGGTGACACGCAGGACACCGTGGCAGGCGCGGTGGAGGACGCCGGCGTGCCCCTGCGTGCCCTCTCCTTTGAGGGACGGACGGTCACCGAATTCGTGGTGAAGCGTTCAGCGGGCGCGGAGACGGAACCGGCCATGCAGGGCGCGGGTCCGCCGGTGACCTTCACCTCGGGTCCGGGCGATGCCCTGCGGGCTTTCGTGGCGGCACCTCGGGAGGGGCGCCTTCAGGTGGCGTACACCATCCCGGGAGCTCTGCGCCGTGAGGAAGAACGGGGCCGCCTCGTCGTGCCCCTGGTCCTTCCCGATCTGCCTCCGGGGGAGTCCACGCCCGACTTCTTCACCGGCGAGATCGCTCTCCCCCCCGGGTGGCGGATCCGGGAAGGGTTCCCCACCGCCCTGGCCAGCGGCGGCGGAGGGAGGTTCTCTCTTCCCGTTCCCCCGGCGGTCCTGACCCTCAGACTCACGCGGGACCGGGGTGGGTGGTTCCGCCTTCCCGCGCTCCCCCTTCTTCTGGACCTGGCCGCCCTGGCGGGGCTCGTCCTCTTCGCCCGGGTGGGGGCGCGCCTCATGCGCGAGGGCCGATGAACGGACCGGGCTTCATGTTCTGGGGGCTCTTTCTCGCCTGTGGCGTGATTCTGGCGGGATACGCCCTCTGGATGTGGTGGGTGGAGCGATGAGCGTTCAGGTCGCCGTCTTCCTGGCGTACTTCCTGGTGGTGTTCGCCATCGGGTGGTACAGCCTGCGTCTCACCCGAAGCGAGGAAGACTACTGGATCGCCGGGGGCGGTCTGGGATGGTTCACCGGGGGGGCGACGCTGGCGGCGACCCACACCAGTGCCGGGACCTTCGTAGGAACCATCGGGGTCATGTACACCGCCGGCTGGTCCTTCGGCTGGGTGCTCCTTTCCATCCCGCTGGCATATTGGTTCGTGGCGGCGGTCCTGGCGCCCCGCTTCACCCGGGTGCGGGAGCTCACCCTGCCGGCGTTTCTCGAGGCCCGCTATTACAGTCGAAAGGTGCGGGGCCTCGCCGCCCTCATCGTCCTCATCGCCACCGTGGTCTACATCCAGGCCCAGATCGTGGCGGGAGGGTTGGTGGCCAACATCGTTTTCGGGATCCCCGTCCGCTGGGGGATGGTCCTCTTCACGGGGGTGCTCCTGGCGTACACGGTGGTGGGCGGCATGGTGGCGGTGGTCTATACCGACGCCTTCCAGCTCGTGGTCATGTGTCTCGCCACCGTCCTCGCCCTCCCGCTGGGCATCCGCCAGGTGGGCGGCATGGACGCTCTCTTTTCCCTGGTGCAGTCGGCCCACCCCGCCGTCTTTCAGTGGGGCACCCTACCCGGCACCCTCCTCTTCACCATGGGACTCGCCTTCTTTCTGGGGTCCATCGCCACGCCCGAGAAACTGATCCGTCTCTACGCCATGAAGGATATGCGCACCATTCGGCGGGGCGTCTTTTTCGCCACGGTGGTGGTCACCGCCTTGAACCTCATGGTGTTCATGCTGGCGCTGGTGGCCATCGTCCTCTTTCCGCGCCTCCCCACGGGCGATCTGGCCATGCCCATGGTGGCCACCGCGGTGCTGCCGCCCGCCATGGGCGCCATGATGCTGGCTGCTATCACCGCCGCCATGATGTCCACGGTGGACTCCCTCCTCATCGTAGCGGGATCGGCTCTCTCCGTGGATCTCTATCAGAACCTCCTCCACCCCACCGTCACGCCGGAACGGCGCATGGTGGTGGATCGCCTGGGAATCGTGGCCGTGGGTTCGGTTCCCCTGGTCCTCCTCTTGAGCGGGGTGGGGGAAGGGGAGTTGGTCCAGTTCATCGTCCTCCTCTTTACCGCCCTCATGGCGTCCAGCTTCGCCCTTCCGGTGGTGGGCGGCGTGCTGTGGAAACGGGCGACACGGGAGGGCGCCGCCGCCGCCATGATAGGGGGCGTGGCGGCCACCTTCGCGTGGAAGGTCTGGGGGGTGACGTACGTGGATCCGGTCGTGCCCGGTTTCCTCACCTCGGCCCTTCTCTTCTTCGGGGTGAGCGCGCTCACCGCGCCTCCGCCCGCGTCGGCGCTGGCGCCGTATTTCGGGGAGGCGGAATAGAGACTTCCCGGCCTCTTGTGCGCTCGCCGCTTCCCTGCAAGCTTCGGTGTTTCCCGAATCCAAATCCAAGGGCGGGCCCGTCCGCCCCATGAAGCTCACGCGAAACTGGAGTCACATGCGGCGGCGACGCCCTCTCAAGCGCTTCCCCTGCGCAGGGTGCGGTTCTCTCGTGGATCCGGATCTCCTGCCTTGTCCCTTCTGCGGTGAGGCCGATCCCGCCCGGCTGGTGCGGTGGAAAAAGAAGGGCTTCATTCTCGCCCTTTTTGCGGTCATGGCGTTTCTCGCTTCCTGGGTGGTGCTTCCATGAACCCGTTCCCACGCCTCCATCCCGCCACGTCGGTCGGGGGGCTTCTCGGGGTGTTTTTTCTCGTTCCGGCCTTCTCCACACCCCCGGCCGTGTCGGCGCAGAGCGTCGCCGACACCTACCGGAGCGCCGCCGCGCGCATCACGGAGGCGGCTCTGGCGGATCACCACGCCTATGAGCGTCTGGGCGAACTGGTGGACCGTTTCGGGCCCCGCCTTTCCGGTTCGGTGGCGCTGGAGCGGGCCATCGATTGGATCCTGGAAGAAATGGAGCGGGACGGGCTGGAACATGTCCGCGGGGAGCCGGTCATGGTGCCCCGTTGGGTACGGGGCCAGGAGTCGCTGGAGCTGATTCAACCGCGCCCACGCTCCCTCCCCATGCTGGGCCTGGGCGGGAGCGTGGGCACGCCCCCGGAGGGGATCCGCGGCGAGGTGCTCGTGGTGGGGAGCTTCCAGGAACTGGAGGAGCGGGCGGAGGAAGCTCGGGGACGCATCGTCCTCTTTGACGTTCCCTTCACCTCCTACGGGGAAACGGTGCGGTACCGGAGAGACGGCGCCGTAGCTGCGGCCCGGGCGGGGGCCGTGGCCTCTCTCATTCGCACCATCGGACCCGAGTCCATCCAGTCGCCCCATACCGGCGGGATGCGCTACGATGACGACGTTCCCCGTATCCCCCACGCGGCCATCACCGTGGAGGACGCATCCATGTTGCACCGTATGCAGGACCGTGGGCAGCGCATCGAGGTGGTTCTGAAGATGGGCGCACAGACCCTCCCCGACGCCCTTTCCCGCAACGTCGTCGCCGAGGTGCGCGGCACCGAATTCCCCGAGGAAGTGGTGGTCCTGGGCGGCCACATCGACTCGTGGGATGTGGGGCAGGGAGCCATGGATGACGGAGGGGGGAGTGTCGCGGCGTGGGAGGCGGTGCGGCTCCTCAAGGCTCTGGGGCTGCGTCCCCGCAGGACGGTGCGCGTAGCCCTGTGGACCAACGAGGAAAACGGCCTGCGGGGCGGCGCGCAGTACGCCCGTGACCACGCCGACGAGACCCACGTCCTGGCCATGGAGTCGGACGCCGGTGTCTTCGCGCCGCAGGGGTTCGGGTTCACCGGATCCGACCAAGCCTTCGAGACGGTGTCGGAGATCGGCACTCTCCTGGAAGGAATCGGGGCCGGCCGTATCACGCGCGGCGGCGGTGGCGCCGACATTGGTCCCCTCATGCGGACCGGCGTGCCGGGCATGGGGCTGCAGGTGGACGGTACCCGCTACTTCTGGTATCACCACAGCGACGGGGACACGCTGGATAAGCTGGACCCCGACGAAATGGCCCGCTGCGTGGCGGCCCTGGCCGTCATGGCCTACGTGGTCGCAGATCTGCCGGAGCCCCTGCCCAGGTAGCAACGTCCCCGGCGGGAGGGGCCCCGGCCTGTGCGCTTCCCGGTAGCGCCGAGGGAGCCGGCGGGCGTATTCTCTCCCGTCCCCGGAGCGGGACGGAAGCGGGAGGATTCTCCAACGCGGGAGGTGACACATGGCCGGCACATCCGGGTCCATGGTGGAGCGCATGACGGGAGCCGCGCTCCTCAACATCGAGACCTACGAAGAGGTGGAGCACGACGACAACGCCACCGGTCAGGCGGCGGCGGTGGTGGCCATGGTGGCGGCGGCGCAGGCCATCGGGGCGGCGGGACATGGCCTGTTCGGCGCCGTGGGCGCCGCCGCAGCGGCACTTCTGGGGTGGCTCCTCTGGGCTGGAATCACCTATCTGGTGGGAACCAAGCTCTTCGACGGCACCGCCACATGGGGCGAGCTTCTCCGCACGCTGGGATTTGCCCAGGCCCCCGGGATTCTGGCGGTTGTGGGCGTGCTGCCCCTGCTCGGCGCGGTGAACTACCTCATCCCCCTGTGGCTGCTCGTCACCGGCTTCATCGCCGTTCGCCAGGCTCTGGACTTCGGGAACGGAAAGACCTTCCTCACCATCCTCGTGGGATGGGCGGCCTACTCGGTCCTGAGCGTGGTCTTCTGATGGCGGTGCAATTCCGGGTCGGCAGGGGCCGGGGCCGCGGCATCGCCGACGCGCTCTGCCGGAATACCCGGACGGGCTCGTAGGGCCACGCCGTGGAGTTCGGGTGGAACCCCCGGTCCTGGGTCTCGCTCAAGCCCTTCGGGCTCGGTGAGGCGAAGCCCCACCACTTCCACGACATGGCGCGGATCTGGTGGGAGAACCGGGATGAGCTGGAATTCGCCATGCGCATCCTGGGAGACGGGGTGTGCGACGGATGCGCCCTGGGCACCACCGGAATGCGCGACTTCACCCTGGATGGCATTCACCTGTGTACCGTCCGCCTGGAGCTCCTGCGCCTCAATACCATGGGGGCCTTCGATCCCCGGGTGGTAGAGGACGCTTCGAGTCTCGCGTCGCTGAGCGGGGACGAGCTGCGCAAGCTGGGCCGCATTCCCGTTCCCCTGATCCGGCGGCGGGGAGAGAAGGGATTCCGCCCCGCCGACTGGCCCCAGGTGATGGCGCTCCTCGCGGATCGCTTCCGGACCGTCGAGCCCCGGCGCATGGCCTTTTATCTCACCTCCCGCGGCCTGACCAACGAGACCTACTACGTGGCCCAGAAGACGGCGCGTGTGCTGGGGACCAACAACGTGGACAACTCGGCGCGCATCTGCCACGCGCCCAGCACCACGGCGCTCAGGCGGTCCCTGGGGGTGGCGGCGTCCACCTGTTCGTACCGCGACTGGATCGGGACCGACCTCCTGGTCTTCTTCGGCTCCCACGTGGCCAACAACCAGCCGGTGGCCACCAAGTACATCTACCGGGCGCGGGAGGAGGGTACGCGCGTCGTAGTGGTGAATTCGGTGCGCGAGCCGGCCATGGAGCGCTACTGGATCCCCTCCATCTTCGACTCGGCCCTCTTCGGCACCCGCCTCACTGACGACTTCTTTCAGGTCCACCAGGGGGGCGACACGGCCTTTCTCAACGGAGTCCTCAAGCACCTCCTGGAGACGGGCGCCGTGGAGCGGCGCTGGGTGGACGCCCACACCGCCGGATTTGACGAGATCGCTGCCTCCCTCCGCGCACAGAGCTGGGAGGACCTGGAGCGCTTCAGCGGGGTGGAGCGGAGCCGCATGGCGGCGTTCGCCGAACTGGTGGCCGGGGCCCGGACGGCGGTCTTCGTATGGAGCATGGGCATCACCCAGCACCGTTTCGGGGTGGACAACGTCCAGGCCATCGTGAACCTGGCGCTGGCCCGGGGCTTCGTGGGACGGGAGAAGGCGGGGCTCATGCCCATCCGGGGACACTCGGGGGTCCAGGGCGGGGCCGAGGTGGGCGCCGTGCCGTGGTCCTATCCCGGCGGCCGTCCCGTCGGACCCGAGGAGGCCGCCGCCATGTCCCGCCTGTGGGGTGTTTCCGTGCCCGCCGAACGGGGCCTCTCCGCCGTAGAGACGGTGCACGCGGCCCGCCGGGGAGAGCTCTCCGCCCTGTGGGCCGTCGGGGGCGATTATCTGGGGACCCTCCCCGACCCGGAGTACTGCCGGGAGGCGCTGGAGCGCGTGCCGCTGCGCGTGCACCAGGACATCGTCCTCGCCCACCAGATGTTTGTGGAGCCGCAGGATACCGTGGTCCTTCTGCCCGCCACGACCCGCTACGAACAGCCGGGCGGGGGCACCGAAACCTCCACCGAGCGACGCATTTACTTCAGCCCCGAGATCCCGGGACGGCGCATCCCGGGTGCCCGGGCCGAATGGCAGGTCCTGGCGGAGCTGGGGCGGAGGGTGCGGCCCGAGGCGGCGGTGGCCCTCGACTTTCCCGACGCCCGGGCCGTGCGCGAGGACATCGCGCGGGCCGTGCCCTTCTATTCCGGAATCGAGAAGCTGGCCCACAAGGGAGACGCGGTGCAGTGGGGCGGTCCGCGCCTGTGCGAGGGGGGGCGTTTTCCGTTGCCCGGAGGCCGGGCGCGATTCTTCCCCGTGCGTCCGCCGGAGCTGGACATCCCCGAGGGAAGCTTCCACCTGAGCACGCGCCGGGGCAAACAGTTCAACTCCATGATCCAGGCGCAACGGGATCCTCTCACCGGGGCGGTCCGCGACCATGTCTTCATGTCGGCTGCCGACGCCCGCCGCCTGGGTCTGAAGGAGGGTGATCCTCTCATCCTGCGATCCCCGGTCGGGGAGATGCGAGGGCGCTGCCGCATCGCAGCGGTCAAGGAGCGCAACCTGCAGGTCTTCTGGCCGGAGGCCAATCCCCTCATCCCCCGCGACGTGGTGGAGCCCACGTGCGGAATCCCCGACTTTACCGCCGTTGTCGAGGTGATGGCCGCACCTCCATCGGAGGGCTCATGAGGGGGCAGGGAAGCCCCATCCGGGCCGTGCGGGTCCTCCGCTTCCGCGACGGCAAAGGGTCGCAGGCCCGGGACGCCCTGGCCGTGGAGGAGCCCCTGGAGGTCCGCGTCGCGTGGCGGGAGGAGGGCCGCCGCCGGAGCGAGCCCTTTTCCGTGACCATGCGCACCCCCGGGGACGACTTCGAGCTGGTGGCAGGCCTTCTGCTGGGCGAAGGCGTCGTACGATCCGCCGCCGAGCTGCAGGAGATCACCTACTGCCGCAGCGGCGAGGGAACCCAGGACTACAACGTGGTGGAGGCGCGTCTCGCCTCCGGCGTCACCTTCGACGCCGAGCGCATGCGGCGCAACCTGTACGCCACGTCGAGTTGTGGCATCTGCGGCAGGGCTTCTCTGGAGGGAGCCGAACTCCTGGGGTGCGGCCCCGTGGGAGGGGACGACGTTCGGGTATCGCCGGAGACGCTCCTCCGGCTCCCCGACGTTCTCTATGAGGATCAGGGGACGTTTCACCGCACGGGCGGGCTCCACGCCGCGGGCCTTTTTCCCCTGGCTGGGGAAGGGAAGGAGCTCCGGGAAGACGTGGGGCGCCACAATGCCGTGGACAAGGTGCTGGGTCATGCGCTTCTGCAGGGGCGGGTGCCCGCTGCCGACCGCATCCTGGTGGTGAGCGGCCGCCTCTCCTTCGAAATCGTGCAGAAGGCGGTCATGGCCGGCGTTCCCGTGCTGGTGGCGGTGGGGGCCCCGTCGAGCCTCGCGGTGGAGCTGGCGGAGCGCTCCCGCCAGACGCTGGTGGGGTTCGTGCGCCAGGGAGGCTTCAACGTGTACAGCGCTCCGGAGCGCATCGGGTGAACGGCTCCGTTCTGGGCGCGGTGCTGGCGGGAGGAGAGAGCCGCCGCTACGGGCGTCCCAAGGCGGGAGAGCCGGTGGGGGGCGTGCCCATGGTCCGACGGGTTGCCGACGCCCTGGCGGAGGTCTGCGAGAAGGTGGTCGTCATCTCCAGCCGGGAGGTTCCGGGCGCGGAGGGGCTCGGCGTTCTCCCCGACCGGGTGGAGGGCGCCGGGCCGTTGGGCGGCCTGCACGCCGCCCTCCTGGTGGCCCGGGAGGACGGCTACGGCGGCGTGTTTCTCGCGGCGTGCGACCTCCCTCTTCTGGAAGCGTCCACGGTACGGGCGGTCGTGGAGGACGTCACGGAGGGTGACGTGGCTGTGGTCCCAGCCGATACCGAAGGGCGTCTGGAGCCGCTGTGCGCATATTATGCTACATCTCTCATCTCTCGGGTGGAGGAAGCTCTGGGCGGAAACGACCGCTCTCTGCACTCCCTCATCAAGGCGGTGGGAGGAAGGACGATATCCCTGGACGCGCTGGGTGGCGCCTTGCCGCAAGCGCTCCTGAACGTGAACCGCCCCGCGGATCGAGAACGGGCTGAAAAGAGCGTGGAGGAAGGTTTGCATGGGTGAATCGGAGGGCAGGGCGCTTCCCGGAAGGGAGGTGCCTCCCGCGGTGTGCGTCATCGGCAAGAAGAAGTCGGGGAAGACCACCACCGTGGTGGGTCTGGTGGCGGAACTCGTGCAGCGGGGATACCGGGTCATGACGGCGAAGCACGGCCATCACTTTCGTCTGGACACGGAGGGAACCGACTCGTGGCGTCACCGTCACGAGTCGGGGGCGGTCCGCACGGTGCTGGCGGGACCCGAGGAGTTCGCCCTCACCGGGGTGTGGGGGGAAGGGGGGGAGGAGCCTCTGGAGTCTCTGGTGGCGCGGTATCTTTCCGACGCCGAACTCGTCATCGCCGAGGGGTTCAAGAGGGCGCCTTTCCCACGCATCGAAGTCTACCGGTCGGCGTCCCACGCCGAACCTATCTATCCGGGAGGAGTGGAGGGGGCGGACCCCGGGGAACGGCCCTATCTGGCCATTCTCACCGACGTGCCCGACTTTGACGCCGCCGTGCCGGTCCTCGATCTCCACGACCCGGAGCGCTTCGCCAAGCTGGCGGACATCGTGGAGGCTTACCTGCAGGGCGCGCAAACCCCATCGTGAAAACCACCGTGCCGGCCCGCCTCACCTCCCTGGACGCTTTCCGGGGTCTTACCATCGCCGGGATGATCCTGGTGAACAATCCGGGGAGCTGGGCGCACGTCTACGCTCCACTTCGCCACGCCGAGTGGAACGGGTGGACGCCCACGGATCTCATCTTTCCGTACTTCCTCTTCATTCTGGGCGTGGCGGTTCCCTTCTCCTTCTCGCGGAGACTGTCCGAAGGCGCCCGGCGCGTGGACCTCTTTCGCCACGTTCTGCGGCGGGCCGTCATCCTCATCGCCCTGGGCCTCTTCATGCGCATCTTTCCCGACATGCACGTCTCCGGCATCCGCTGGCCCGGGGTCCTGCAACGTATCGGGCTTGTGTATCTCGCGGCGGCGGGACTCTATCTGGCCGCCGGCCCCCGGGCCCGCTGGGCGTGGACCGGTGTGCTCCTCTTCGGCTACTGGGCCGCCATGACGCTGATCCCGGTACCGGGATACGGCGCAGGGGATCTGACTCCCGAGGGGAACCTGGCCGCCTGGGTGGACCGTCTTCTCATGAGCGGGCACCTCTACCAGGGCACGTGGGATCCCGAAGGACTCCTCTCCACGCTGCCCGCCGTGGCCACGGCCCTCCTGGGCGTCTTAACCGGGGAATGGATCCGCTCGGAGCGGGGCGGGGAGCGGAAGGTGCGGGGAATGCTCGCCGCCGGCGCAACTCTCGTGGCGGTGGGGTGGGCGTGGGGGCTCATCTTTCCCATCAACAAGAACCTGTGGACGAGTTCCTACGTGGTCTTCACCGCCGGAACGGCGCTCCTTCTCTTCGGCGCCATGTACTGGGCCCTGGACGTGAAGGGGTGGAAGGGGCGCGGGTCCCTTCCCCTGGTCGTCTACGGAATGAACGCCATCGCCGTCTTCGTCCTGTCGGGGCTCGTGACCAAGATGCTCATCCGGGTCCACACGGGCGGCGGGGACGGACCCTCGGCCTACGCCTGGATCTATCGCAACCTTTTTGCCTCCTGGGCCGGCGACCTCAACGGATCCCTGGCCTTCGCGCTGGCGTATGTAACGTTCTGGTGGGGCGCCATGGCTCTCCTGTACCGCCGAGGCATCTTCATCAAGATCTGAGGCGTGAGGGGCTGGGGCGCCGGTACCTGTACCAGGGAGCGTCATGACTGAATCCAGAGCCACGGGGCCGGACCGGTCCCGGAACGGCGCGGCGGGAGGACTCCTCCTCCTTCTTTTCGTCGCCGCGGTTCTGGTCGCCCTGGCGGTGGTTCCCGCGGTGCTGGGCAGCCGCACCGCCGCGGCCGAGGAGGAGATCACCGAGGTTCTGGAGCCCGCCCGCCTCCTGGGCACCCGTCTGTCTCTCCTGCAGGCGCAGCAGATGGCGCGCTTTCAGGCCTTCCTCCTCACCGGCGACTCGGCGCACGTGGCTCCGTACCTCGCGCTGACGCAGGAGGAGCGCCGGATCTACCAGCGCCTTGAGGAGCTCGGCCGCAGAATGGATCTTGAGGTACGGGAGCGGGTGGCGCGCCTTTCACCCCTGTCGGCGCGCTGGCACCTGGGGCATCGGGAGGCGTTCGCTTCGGAGGAAGGGCGCCGTGCCGCCGTAGCCGCTCTGGATACGGAGCTGGAGCGCTATGCGGAGCTGCAGGCCGCGGCGCTGGAGTTGGAGCGCATCATTGGCGGCGAGGTGGAGGCCGGCCGCAGACGGATGGCCGCCATACGGGTGGCGCGGGATCGTTTCACCGTCGTGCTCTCGCTCCTGGCGCTCATCGCCACCGCTGCCCTGGCGGTGCTGGCGTATAACATGCGGGAGCTTTCCCGTGAGGCCGAGTCCCGTCGCCGGGAGGCGGTGCGCGCCCGGCGGGAGATCGACGCCCTCCTGGAGGCGACCAGCGACGGCGTTCTGGGCATGGACCTGGAGGGGCGGTGCACCTCTCTCAATCGGGCGGGGGTGGCGCTCCTGGGGTTCACCGAGCGGGAGCTGGCCGGAAGGGACATCCACGACACTCTCTTTCACGCCCGGGCCGACGGCACCCTACGCATGCGCGATGCGTCTCCCCTGCTGAGGGCGCTGCGCGAGGGGGGCCAGGCGCGTTCCGGGGAGGACGAGGTGATGTGGCGCAAGGACGGGACCTCCTTTCCCGCCCGCTGGGTCCTCCAGCCCATGGTGGACGGGACGACGGTCCGGGGCGGAGTCCTCACCTTCGCCGACATGAGCGAGACCCGGGAGCGGGAGGAGGCGCTGCGCCGGGCGGTGCGCGCCCGGGAGGAGGTGGTCACCATCGTATCCCATGACCTGAAAAACCCCCTGGGGGTGGTGGCCGGTGCGGCGGAGTTGCTCATCGACCTGCCCCTGGATGAGGAAGGGAAGCGCAAGCAGGCCGAGATCATCCGGCGCAGCGCCGAGGGCATGAAGCGCCTCGTGGAGGACCTCCTGGATCTCTCCCGCATCGAGGCGGGAGCGCTGGTGGTGCGTCCCGCCCGCATGGATGTGGGAGAAGTCCTGGAGGGCGTGGCGGAGGACTTCGCCGCTCAAGCCCGGGATGCAGGCGTGACGGTGGAGGTGACGGTGGCACCCGGCACGCCCCGGGTTCGCATGGACGGGGACCGCACCACCCAGGCCCTCTCCAACCTGGTGGTCAACGCGCTGCGGTACAGTTCCCGCGGCGGGGTCGTGACCCTTTTCGCCCGTCCCGGAGCGGAGGCGGGGACGGTGGATCTGGGGGTGTCAGATCAGGGGCCCGGCATTCCCGCCGAGGAACGGGAGCGGATCTTCCATCGCTTCTGGCAGGCGAACCGCCAGGACCGCACCGGCGCCGGACTGGGCCTGGCCATTGTGCGGGGAATCGCCCGGGCCCACGGAGGTGACGCCTTCGTGGCCTCCCGGGAAGGAGAGGGGGCCACCTTCGTCCTCAGGCTGCCGGTGGACGGGCCGACGGAGGCCGACGCATGATGGAGGGGAGTTCACAGGGCGTGGGGCGCGCCCCCATGATGGACACGCCCCTGACGCCTCTTCACTTCATCGCGCGGGCGGCGGCCTTTTTCGGGGAGAAGGAGGTGGTCTCCTGGCGGGGCGCTCCGGGGAGCGTTGCCGGGGAAGGGGATGCGGGGGGTGGCGCCGCCCACGTCGCGGACCCCGTCGGCCGCGAAATCACCGGCTGCGACATCGCCGAATCCACACGGCGCCTGACCTGGAGAGCGGTGTATCGCCGCTCTCTCGGGGTGACGTCCATGCTGCGGGCGATGGGGATCCGCCCCGGGGACCGGGTGGCGACCCTGGCGTGGAATCACCACCGCCATCTTGAGCTCTATTTCGGGGTGCCCGGCGCCGGGGCCGTGCTCCTCACCGTGAACGGCCGTCTGGCTCCGGAGCAGGTGGGAGCCATCCTGGAGGAGGGGGGCGCCCGCGCCGTTTTCGCCGACCCGGATTTCGCCGCGCTCATCGAGGGGGGCGCACCCCCGTCGCAGGTGGAACACCGCGTGCTGCTTGCGGGCTCCGGAGGCGCCTCGGGGGGCGTCCCCGAGGGATGGGCCTCCTTCGAGGAGCTTTTAGCCTCCGCCACGGCCGAGGGGGGTCGAGCGGTGGCCTCCTTCCGCATACCGGAGGATGAGAACGAGGCGGCGGGGCTGTGCTTCACGTCCGGGACGACGGGAGAGCCCAAGGGCGTGCTCTACTCCCACAGAGCGTTGGCGCTCCACACCCTGGCCATCGCTCTTCCCGACGCCTTCGGCCTGGGGGAGAGGGACGTCATCCTTCCCGCCGTGCCCATGTTTCACGCCAACGCCTGGGGACTTCCTTTGGCCGCCGCCATGACCGGGGCTACGCTGGTGCTGCCGGGCCCACGTCCCGACGCCCGGCGGCTGGTCCGCCTCATGGAGGCGGAGGCGGTGACCTTCGCCGCGGGCGTGCCGACGGTCTGGGGTGACGTGTTGGAGGAACTGCGCCGGACCTCCCCGGAGCTGGCCCCGGGCCTGCGTATCCATTCGGGCGGGGCGCCCACACCTCCCTCCCTGATCCGGGCCTACGCGGAGGAGTTCGGCGTGGAGATCCTCTGCGGGTGGGGGATGACGGAGTTGACGCCGGTGGGCATGGTGACGCGGCCCCGTGTCGACATGGCGGGTCTTTCCGCCGACGCGTTCCTCGAGGTGCGGCGCTCTCAAGGAACCCCCCTTCCTTTCGTAGAGGCGCGCGTGGTGGACGGGGAAGGGAAAGAGGTGGTGCGAGACGGCCGCGCGAAAGGGGAACTGGAGGTGCGCGGGCCGTGGGTCGCCGCCGGATACCTGGGAGGGAAGGACGCAGGAAGTTTCCGGAACGGGTGGCTGCGCACCGGTGACGTGGCCACCATGGACGCCCGGGGGTACGTGCGCATCGTGGACCGCACCAAGGATCTTATCCGCAGCGGCGGGGAATGGATCTCCAGCATTCAGCTCGAACACGCCCTCATGGCGCACCCGGCGGTACGGGAAGCCGCAGTGGTCGCTGTGCCCCATCCTCGTTGGGGAGAGCGACCCTGGGCCTATCTGGTAGCAGAGGAGGGGGTGCGGCCTCCCGTGGACGAAATCCTCGGCTCCCTGCAAGCCTCCTTTCCCCGGTGGTGGATTCCCGACGGTGCGTCCCTCGTTTCCGAGCTGCCGCGCACCGCGACGGGGAAGACGGACAAGAAGGTGCTGCGCGACGTGGGCGCCGGCTGACCCGTGACGGACTCTCCTCAGGCCCCTGCTCCTTCAGGTCGCGCCCGTTTCAGCCTCAGCCCGCGGCCCGGGCCGCCTTCCACGCCAGGAGCGCGTCCACCTCGTTGGTGGTGAAGCGGCGGACGCCCCCATCATAGAGGGCCGAGGCCGTCTCAGCGTCGTTGACGGTCCACACGGCCATATCGATGCCCGACTCCGCCACCTGGCGCGCCACCTCCGGATGATCCAGGAGCAGCTGGGCTTTGAAGTCCAGAAGGGCCGCGGTGTCTCCCTGGGCCCGCGTGCGGGCTTCCGAGATTTCGCTCTCCTCGTCCACGATGTAGCCGATGTTCAGCGCCGGCTCCTGCCCGCGCATGCGATCAAGTAGGGTCCAGTTCATGGAGATGAAGACCACCTCGGCCAGCATTCCGGCGTCGCGGGCGATGCGCACCATGCGGTCCAGGTCTTCCAGCTCCCGGAATCCCTTCACCTCGGCGTAGACCCTCCCCACGCGCCCCTTCACGAGCTCCAGGGCTTCCTGGAAGGTGGGGATGCGTTCTCCGGCGAACTCCGGGGCGAACCACTTGCCTGCGTCCAGTCCCTTGAGCTGGCCCAGAGTGCGTCGGCGGAGGGGGCCTACCCCGTTGGTGGTGCGGCTCAGCATGGCATCGTGGAAGAGTACCGGGGTGCCGCAGGCGGCGGTGTGAAGGTCGAATTCCACGGCGTCGGCGCCGGCCTCCATGGCGGCGCGCAGAGCGGCCAGAGTGTTCTCGGGAGCCCGGGCGCTGTATCCGCGGTGGGCGATGATTTCGATTTCCGCCGGCGGGCTCATGAACCGGGGGTCTGGGGATGGGGGGCGGGGATCTCCGGGTCGTCAGGGGCCTGGCCCGCCTGCAGCGCGGCATGAAATTCCGCTGCCGCGCTCAAGCTCGTCACGGCGCGCTCCATGGATTCGAGCTGCTGCTCCATAAGTGTCATGCGCCGCTCCAGGATCTGCATGGTCTCATCCATGCCTCTGTGCTCGAAGAGCTTGCCGAGGGCTTCGACGGTGGGCTTGAGAGCGAAGCGGGCCGTAATCCCCAACACCGGGATGAGGACGATGGAGATTCCCATGATGGTGCCGACCAGCGCGATGAGATCCACGGGCATGACCTGCATGGGGTCTTCCTCCGGCGGGTGGGATGACGTGTGAACCACCCATGGTGTTCATCTCCGGGAGGCGGCGCAAGTGGGTCGGGACGGGTACGCACCGGCACATCCGGAGGGAGGTCCGCGCTTCGGGAAGGGACCCGTGTCCCCTTGTCGGCGGTGGGCAAAACTTTTTGGAGAGCCTCTCCGTAGGGAGCGAAAAGAGAATCCGTGTACGGGAGGATGAGGATGATGAAGCTCGGTGGGATGGCCGTACTGCTGGCGGCGGCGATGCTTTCGCCCCTCCAGGAGGAGGAGGCCTATCGTCTGGACGGAAACGAGGTGGCGGTGTACAACCTGGCGGGCCGGGTCCAAATCGTGCCGGGCTCGGGGGACGCGGTGGTGGTGCGGGTAGCCCGGCAGGGGAAGGATGCCGAGCGCCTCACCATGGATCGCATCCGGATACGGGACCGCGAAGCTCTGGTCATCCGCTACCCCGAAGATCATGTGGTCTATCCCGAAATGGGGCGCCTTTCCCGGGTGCAGCTCCGGGTGCGGGACGACGGCACCTTCTTCGGCAAGGGGTGGAAGGGCTGGGGAGGAGATCGCGTGCGCGTCACCGGGTCGGGCCGGGGTCTCCGGGCCTGGGCCGATCTGATCATCGAGGTCCCGCAGGGCCGTTCCCTGGACCTGGCGCTGGCCGCCGGCGATGTGGAGGCTGCGGGAGTTGCGGCATCCCTATCTCTGGAGGCGGGGTCGGGTGAGGTGCGTGCCCGGGACGTCACCGGGGACGTAAACATCGATACCGGATCCGGTGAGGTCGACGCGTCGGAGATACGAGGGTCTCTTCGGGTGGACACCGGTTCGGGATCCGTTGAAGTGGAGGGCGTGCGGGGGCGGGAAGTGCTCCTCGACACGGGCTCCGGGCGCGTCGAGGCCCAGGGGATCGAAGCCGACCGTGTGAAGGTGGACACGGGCTCCGGGTCCGTGACGCTGGAGGAAGTGGCCGCCCCCGATATCTACGTGGACACGGGGTCGGGGTCGGTGGAGATCGAGATGCTCCGGGATGTGGAGCAACTCGTGGTGGATACCGGCTCAGGGTCCGTGACCCTGTATGCCCCCGACGACCTGGGCGCCCGGGTGGAGGTGGACACGGGGAGCGGCGGGATCGACGTGGACTGGCCTCTGCGGGCGTTCTCGAAGGGCCGCGACCATCTGAAGGGGGAAGTGGGAGACGGGGACGGGAAGATCCTCATCGACACGGGATCAGGGAGCGTGCGCCTGAGAAGGAACTGAACTCCGAGGGGCCGGCGGGCGAGGGATCCCCGCGCTCATGCGGCCCGCCGCCCGGCCCGCCGCCTCCGCCACTCCGGTCAGCCGGTCGTGCGCCGCATCCAGGACCTGCGGGTTTCCCGGCGCTCCCGGGGCACGGTGAACCAGAAGGCGCTGCCTCCCTCGGGCACGGCCTCCACGCCGCAGGCACCGCCCATACGCTGGGCGGCGCGGCGTACGATGGCGAGGCCGATCCCTGTGCCCGGACGCTTCAGGTCGGATTCGAGACGTTCAAACACACCGAAGATCCGCTCCGCCCGGTCCTGGGGGACGCCGATGCCGTTGTCCTCCACGATGAGCCGCACCATGGAGGCGGCGTCACCTTCGTCCTCGGTCCGGATGCGGATGCGGGGCTTGCGGTCCTCCGGCACGAACTTGAGGGCGTTGGACACGAGGTTGGTGACGACCTGCACCAGCGCCGTATGGCTTCCCAGCACGGTGGGAAGGGGCCCGGCCACCTCCACCTGCGCCTCCGATGCCTCCAGGTCGGCCCCGAGCTGCTCCATGGCCGTATCCACCACCGCCTTCAGCTCCACGGGCTTGGGGTCGAGACGCTCGAAGCTCATGCGCGAATAGTCCAGCAGGTCGCTGATCAGGTCCTCCGATTCCTTTCCCGAGGCGATGATGCGCCGTGCGAAACCCCGGGCTTCGGGGGGCAGGGAATCGCCGAACTCCTGCAGGAGGGCGTGGCCGAAACCCTGCATGGTCCTCAGGGGCGCCCGCAGGTCGTGGGACACCGAGTACGCGAAGGCTTCCAGCTCCTCGTTGGCCTGCTGGAGCTCAGCGGCGAGGGCTCGGTGGCGAGCTTCACTCTCCCGGAGGGCCGCTTCCGCCTCGAGACGTTCCAGATAGGAGGCGACTGCCGTGGCGAGGTTCGCGGTCAGCCGCTGATCGGCGGCTGAAAGTTGCACCGATTCGCGGCCGGCCAGGACGAGGGCGCCCAGCACGTCTCCTCCCGCCACGAGGGGGAAAGCGGCGAAGAACTTCACGTCTTCTTTGGCGAGGGGGGAAAGGCCCCGGTCCCGGATGGTGCGCGGGTCGTCTTCCACGACGGGGATTCCCTTGCGGACCGCCTCGCCGGGGAGGGTGCCGTGGAGGGGCTCCTCCAGGGGTTGGCCCGGGTCCAGGGGGATTCCCAGGGCGGCCGGAATCACGAGCCGGTCCCGGAGTTCGTCCACGTGTCCGACGGCCACAATGGGAACGCCGAGGAGCTCTGAAATCTGGTCGAGGATCTGGGCGTAGGCCTCCTCCAGGCTCGTGGAGGTGAGGGAGGTCTCGGCGATGCGATACAGGGCGGCCAGCTCCTCGTTGCGCCGGGCCAACTCCATGGCCGCGACGCGCTCGTGGGTTACGTCGGCGACGGTGCCGTGGGCCCGAAGCGGACGGCCTCGGGCGTCGTTCTGGATTCGCAGGGTGGCGCGGACCCAGCGGGTGTTTCCGTCCCGATCTTCGATGGGGTATTCGCGCAGAATGGCGTCGGAGGGGGCAAGGGGGTTTGCGGCTCCCGGAGCGCCTGCCTCTCCCGGTGCGGCGGAATCGTCCGCCGCGTCTTTCCCGCTGCCGGTGAGGGCGGTCCAGGAATCCGTCTCGGTGAGTTCCGGGGGCAGGAGGAATCGCCGCCACAACGCGGGGTCCTTCATGAGTTCCTCGGGAGTGTAGCCGAAGAGGTCCCAGGAGGCCGCCGAGATCTGGACCAGGGATCCGTCCCGGAGGTCCACGGAGAAGAAGACGTCGTGAAGACTCTGGAAGAGGGTTTCCACTTCGCGGCGCTGTGTCTCGAGCGCTGCCTGTGCGCGGCGCTGCCCGGCCCGCTCCCGTCCGAGGCGCTCGGCCACGATCATCCGGGTTTCCAGATGGGCGGGATCCACGGGTTTACGGACAAAATCGTCGGCGCCCGCCTCCAGCACCCGGTGGATGAGGTCGTTCTCTTCCGCGGCCGTCACGGCGACGATGACGGTGCCCTCTCCCTGCGGGTGGCTGCGGACCCGCCGGCACAGATCGATCCCGCCCATCCCGGGGAGGAGGAGGTCCAGAAAGATGAGGGGCGGCGGATCGTCGAGGAAGGCGGACCAGGCGCTCTCGGGGTCGGAGCACGAGATCACCGTGTATCCCAGGGAGCGCAGGATCTCGGCGAAATACCATCGGTCGTCGGGATTGTCCTCCACGACGAGAACGCGGGCTGAGTCCCCGGGGGACGGCGTACGTGTCTCGGCCTCGTCCTGCGTCTCGGGGGGGTGTCTGGCCACAGGGTCCGCCTGCTGAAGTCCGTGTCGTGTCAACTATATACGAATCCCGGGGACGGGATGCCAATCGCGCTCCCCGGGTGAGGACCTCCCGGGGCGTCCTTCAGCTCTCTCCCAGGGTTCCTCCAAGGCGGAGGCGCGCGGCTCGGGCCAGCGCTGCACGGGCCTCCACGAAGGAGGGCGCCCCGCCCAGTGCCGCCTGGTACCCGCGGCGTGCCGCCTCCCAGTCCCAACGCTCCTCGGCCATGAGACCCCGGGCGAAGGCTGAGACGGCGGCGTCGGGGATTCCCGACCGGACCACCGCCGCCGTGCCGCCGGCGGTCGCGTTCTGCCCGCCTTCGGCAGGAAGGCGCCCCATCTCCCCCAGGGCCCGCAGACCCTCCCGTACGATGCCCCGGGCTACGGCCACGGCGTCGGCGTCGGGATCGGTGGTGGCGCGACGGGCGGCCACGACGCGGCCGTCGGCCGCCTCGACGAGGCGCACCTCCAGATATCCCCGGCCCGTCCCCACTTCCGACCAGGTGGCCTGGAGGGCGAACTCGGCGCCCGGGGAGACCCCCGCCGGCGGGGCACCGGCGGGGTCGGGGAGGTGTCTGCGCTCCCGCTCTGCCGCGGCGGCGAATCGGCGACGCTCTACAAAGTAGACGTCCCGGCGGGCCAGGAGGCCGGTCGCCACCAGTTCCGAGACCACGAGAGCGGGGTCGGCGGAGGCCAGATTCCACCCCGGCTCGGCCAGGATCTCCACTCGACCCACGCTGACCCGCGCAGCCCCTTCCAGGGGCGTGGGGCGGGGGGTGGCCAGGGCGCGCCACTGTGCTTCGGAATAGACCCTTCCCTCCGGCGCCGGTGAGGAAGACGGCGCTCCGCCGCCACACGCCGTCAGCAGGGTGAGGCCCGCGCCGCCCATGAGGAGGCGTAGGATGGGAGCGTGCGGCGACCGGCGGGAGGCGGGGGTGCGGGACCGGATGAGAGCAACGGGGAGCATGAGCCTTCCTCGAGGAGATACGCGTGTGCTGAGGATTGCGTGACCGCTATTCTGAAGCTATCACAGCGTTCCGTATCGGGACCAGCATTCCGTTTCCCACTGCCTCCAAAGGAGCCTCTCACGTGTCCCATCCCGAAGGATCCTTCCGCTTCCACCATGATGTGGCCGTTCGCTTCCGCGACATCGATGTCGGGGGGCATGCCCATCACTCCGTGGCCCTCATCTACTTCGAGGAGGCCCGGGCGGCCTACTGGCGCCAGGTAGTGGGGCGGGGCGGACTCGACGACGTGGACTACATCCTGGCCGAGGCCCAGGTGCGGTGGCATCGACGGGTGTTCTGGCCCCAGGACGTTTCGGTGGGGGTGCGGGTGAGCCGCCTTGGCAGGAAACACTTCGAAATGGAGTACGAAGTCCTGGGCGAGGATGGGGAACGCCTCCAGTCGGGGCGGACCGTCCAGATGATGTTCGATTACGAAAAACGGGCCACGACGGCGATCCCCGAGGACGTGGCGGGATCCATCCGGGCGTGGGAAGGATTGGAATGACATCACTCCGTCCGCCGGCCTGTTGACCGCACCGGGGGGAAGTGAATAAACTTCCAGGCTGTATGCGCTGGGATCCCGGGGTGTTCTCCGGACCCCCCGCGCATGTGTGGTTTATGAAGTATCCGGTAGCGTGTTGGACCGGTCCGGACCGTCTGCGAGCGGACGCGGGCGCACAACAGAGGGGTAGGACCCCGGGGAGACCCAAACCATGGTTGGTCGGCAAAAGTTCGTGTTCACCCTGCTTGCGGCCGCGCTGGTGCTGGCGCCGGCCACGCTGCAAGCCCAGGACATGGGTCGGTACCGTGTCCTGATCCCCAACTTCCACCCCGTCGACGGGGCCAACAAGAAGTTCGGGGAGCGTGCCGCCAAGGAGCTGAGGAAGCTCATCAACACCCTGGCCACGCACCAGCCCATCGAAGAGAAGGAAATCAAGAAGAACCTGAAGCGTCTCAAGGTGAAGATGGAGGATCTGGACTGCATCCGGACCCGCCAGCTCGCCGCTCAGATGGATGCCCCCGTGGCCCTGTGCGCGTCGTACACCGAAAACGGCGACCAGGAGACGGTCAAGGGCATCCAGTTCTGGAACGTATCGGCGCAGGAGAAGTTCGATGTGGAGCCCATCACGGTCCACAAGGACGAGTACAAGGCCGCCGCCCAGCACATCTTCGACTCCTTTGACCGCTACGTGCAGCAGACCCGGTTCGCCGCCTTCTGCGTGGAGTATGCCCAGAGCAAGCAGTGGGACAACGCGCTCCGCAACTGTGATCAGGCGCTGGAGCTGAACCCGGGGGCCATCTCGGTGCGCTTCCAGCGGGCCCGCATCCTCTACGAGCAGAAGAAGTACGACGAAGCCCTGGCCGAGCTGGAAAACGTCCTGTCGGTGGATCAGTTCCACCAGGATGCCCTGCAGCTGGCCGGCTACATCTCCGCCCTCGAGGGGAAGGACGAGCAGGCGCTCGAGTACTACAAGAAGTACCTGCAGCTCAACCCCTCCAACGCCCAGGTGCGCATGAAGATCGCCTACGATCTGGCCAAGGCGGGCGATCCCCGGGGCGCTATGCATCTCATCCGGGAAGGCCTGGACATGGATCCGGACAACGTGGACCTCCTGGAGCAGTACGGCGGCTTCGCCTTCGCGGCGGCGCTCGAGGTGGTGCAGGAAAGCGCCCTCGGCGCCGAGAACGGGGGAGGGATCCCGCCCGAGGCGGAGGAGCTCTATCGGGAGGCCATCTCCGCCTACGAGAAGGTCTTCTCCATCAAGGGTGCCGACACCCCGGTGGCCCACCTCAAGAACATCATCGCCGCGTACATCCAGCTCGGCGAACTGGACAAGGCCATCGACTTCGGACAGAAGGTCCTGGAGACGCACCCCCAGGAGGATTCTCTGTGGTCCCTGTATGCCGACGCCCTGCACCGGGCCGGACGGCTGGATGAAGCCATTGCGGCGCTGGACCGGGTGAAGGAGATCAATCCCTCCCACGCTTCTGCCAGTCTGCGCCAGGGGAGCTGGCTCATCGAGGCCGGCCAGATCGATCGGGCCGTGGACATCCTCAGCGAGGTGGCCGAGGCGGATTCGGCCCAGGCCGAGAAAGCCGCCCGCCTCATCTTCGCCGACGCATACCAGAAGGGCGTGCAGAAGGATCGCTACGACTACGCGGTCCGCGGCATCGCCGCCGCCAAGCGGCTGCCCAACCTCAGCTCGTCCATGAAGAGCCAGCTCAACTTCTGGCAGGCGTACTCCCTGTACCAGAGTGCGGTGAAGGAGCAGGAGCCTCAGACGCTGGAGACGGCCAAGAAGACCCTGCCCAAGTTCAAGCAGGCGCTGGAGCTCTTCCAGCAGGCAGAGGAGTACGCTGCCTCGCAGCCCTCCATCACGCTGTCTCAGTTCCTCAACAACACCAACACCTACATCGAGATTCAGGAGGCCATCATCAAGCGCGGCGGCTGATGACCTGATGTAGGAAAGCGACCGACCGACCGGGAGGGCGCCGCGGGCTTCACGCCTGGGGCGCCCTCCCTCTTTCCCCCTCCCGTTCCTCCTCCTTTCCCCGCGTGCGCCTGCCCGCCGAGCCCCCCGCGCCGCCCGGATCGAGCCCCCATCCCCCGGCGCCGTGCCCGCCGGCCCGCGCAGTCCCCCCGTGGCGCGTCGCCTTGGCCACCGCGCTGCCCCGCCGCGCCTGCCGGCCCGCGCAGTCCCCACTTCGTCCCACCCCGGCCGGAGCCCCCGCATTTTTCGTCTTCGGTTTTCCTTCGGATTTTTTCGGAATTGGATTTCGGGCCGATTCCGGGAATGTGGTGTCCCACCTGAACGTTCGTCCTGTCCCGGAGCTCACCCGCCCGGAAAAAATTGGCAAAAAAGACTCTTGCGCCCGCTCCCATCGAGTCCTATTATGGCTCCACAGTATCCCACTTTGACCCACTTTATCCCACTCAGGGTCGCCGGTGAACGACTTCAGGGGCCAGTACGAGCACCAGATGGATGAGAAGGGGCGCGTCAGCCTCCCCTCGGCCTTCCGCCGGGAAGCTGACAGCGGACGCTTCGTCCTCCTCCAATGGGAAAAGCCGTACCTGACCCTCTTCCCCGAGGCCAAGTGGGCCGAGGTGGAGAAGCGCCTCCTGGAGTACCGGACCACGAGTCGCGAAGCCATGAACCAGGTGCGGATGCTGGTCTCCAACGCCGTGGAGGTTTCCCCGGACAAGCAGGGCCGGATCCTGATTCCGGCGCTCCTGCAGAAGGCGGCGGAGCTGGACGGATCCGTTCTTCTCCTGGGCAACATCGATCGCATCGAGCTGTGGAACCCCGACACGTACCGGTGCGAGGTGGAGGAGCAGACGGGAGATCTGGAGCAGTTCGCCTACAAGCTCTTCGGATGAGCGATCTTTCCATGACCACTTCCCGGGATACCGGCACTGCGGCTTCGGCCTCCGGCGAGACCGGCGGCTATCACGAGCCTGTCATGGCCGAAGAGACGCTGGGCTACCTCCTCCGCGGTGGAGAAGGTCTCTACCTGGACGGGACGGTGGGCGGCGGCGGGCACACCCGGCTTCTCCTGGAGCGCTGCGGCGCGTGCCGCGTCATCGCCGTGGACCGGGATCCCCGCGCCCTCGAGGAGGCCCGTATGGCTCTGGAGCCGTACGCGGGACGGGTGCGGTTCCTTCGTGCCCGCTTCGACGAAGCCCCCCGTGACCCCGAGGTGCGGGACCGTGGCCTGGCCGGAGCGCTGCTGGATCTCGGCGTGAGCTCCCATCAACTCGATGCCGACGAGCGCGGTTTCACCTTCCGCCGCGGCGTCACGCTGGACATGCGCATGGATCCGGGGCAGGAGGGGGACGCGGCCCGCCTACTCAATGAGGCGGACGAGGCGACGCTGGCACGGGTCTTCCATGAGTTGGGGGAGGAGCCGGCGGCGCGCCGTCTCGCCCGGGAGATCGTGAAGCGCAGAAAGACCGAGCCCCTCCGCACCAGCGACGACCTGGTGGCGGCCATGCGTGTGGCGCTGCGGCGCCCACCCAC
This sequence comes from Gemmatimonadota bacterium, assembly GCA_046756305.1. GTDB lineage: Bacteria > Gemmatimonadota > Gemmatimonadetes > Longimicrobiales > Gaopeijiaceae > JBHHWB01. The sequence goes on along the minus strand of JBHHWB010000026.1, from coordinate 15,384 downwards.
GCCGCGGGACAAGGCCCGGATCTTCCAGGCGGTGCGGCTCGCCGTCAACGAGGAACTGGAGGCGCTGGAGCGGGCGCTCCCGGCTCTGCGGGATGTTCTGAACGAAGGAGGCGTGCTGGTGGTGATCTCCTACCACTCGCTGGAGGACCGGTTGGTGAAGAACGCCTTCCGGGAGTGGAGCCGGGCGTGCATCTGCCCACCGGAGCTGCCCGTGTGTACCTGCCGGGGCCGGCCGCTCGGTGAAACGCTGACCCGCAAACCCCTGCGGCCCGGCGACGAGGAGGTGTCCCGCAACCCGCGTGCCCGCTCCGCCCGCCTGCGGGCCTGGAGGAAGGCGGCATGATGGACCTGGGTTTCGTGATCCGCCTCTCTCTGGCCGTGGCCGTCCTCCTGGCCTCCCTGGGTCTGGTCACGTGGCGGCAGAGCCGCGCCTTCGAGGCCCTGGCCCGGGTGGACAGCCTGCGCCACGAGGAATCGCTGGCCCGGGCCGAGCTGGTAGAGTTGGAGCGCCGGATCCAGGTGTTGGAGAGTCGCGGGAGAGTGGTGCCCCTGGCGCGGGAACGCCTGGGAATGCACATGCCGGCGTCCAGCGAGCTGGTGATTCTTCCCGGAGATCTCCTCCCATGAGACCGGCCCGCGCTTCCCAGCTTCCGGGGCCGTGGCGCCGCCGGGTGATCCTGGGTGGATGGCTGACCCTCATGGGGATCATCTGCCTGCGGGCCGTCCACGTCCAGGTGCTCCAGGGCGCGGAGTGGCGGCACGTGGCCGAGGCCCAGCACACCACCGACAAGACCATTCCGGCCCCCCGGGGAACCATCCTGGACCGGGACGGAACGCCTCTGGCCGTTTCCCGGGAGACGTACCGGGTCAGCGTCGCGCCCCGGGAGGTTCGCGATCTTGGCGAGGCGCGGCGTGTTCTTGCCGAGGCCACGGGCCTCCCTCCCCGGCGCCTGCGGGCCCTGGTGCGTGCCGATGCGCGGTGGAGCGTCCTTCCCGGCCGGTATTCACCTGCGGTGCGCCAGGCGCTGGCCGGGATGCGCGGCGTCTACCTCGAGCGGGAGTTTCAGCGCTTCCATCCCCACGGCGATCTGGCCCGCGGCGTCCTGGGCACCGTGCTCGATGGTGAGGGGCGGGGCGGGGTGGAGCAGGCCTTCGACAACCGCCTGCGCGGCCGCGACGGACGCCAGGTGGTGGCCCGTGACAACGTGGGGCGGCCCATCCCCGGCGAGACCTACGTGGTGGAGCGTCCGCGCACCGGGGGGTCCGTGGTCCTCACCCTGGACATGGATCTCCAGGAGATCGCGCGTCAGGCCCTTGAGGAGGCCATCGAGAATTCGGAAGCACGGGGGGGAGATGTCCTGGTAACCGACCCTCACACCGGCGAGGTTCTGGCACTCGTATCCATCCGGGACGGGCAGACGGCCGCGCTGTCGGCCATCAACACGCCCTACGAGCCCGGATCTACGCTGAAGCCCTTCACCGTGGCGGGCCTCCTTTCCGCCGGGCTGGTCTCCCTCTCGGATTCGGTGGACGTGGGCGAGGGAAGCTGGCGCGTAGCGGGACGGACCCTTCATGACGTCCATGCCGAGGGGCGCATGACGGTGGCCGATGCGCTGCGTGTATCCTCCAACGTGGGCATCGCCAAGGTCGCTTCCGCCTTCACCCCCGGGCAGCAGTATGAGATCCTGCGGGACTTCGGATTCGGCGTGCCCACCGGCATCGAGATTCCCGGAGAGGTCGGAGGAACCCTGCGCCGTCCCAACCGCTGGTCCGCCCAATCGCCCGTATCCCTGGCCATCGGTTACGAGATTTCCGTCACGCCGCTGCAGATGGCCATGGCCTACGGCGCCCTGGCCAACGGCGGCGTCCTCATGCAGGCGCGGCTGGTGCGGGAGGTGCGTGACGCCGGCGGTGAGCCGGTGGAGCGTTTCGAACCTGTGGCGGTCCGGCGAGTCGTGGATCCGCGGGTGGCCCGCATGGTGAGCCGGGTGCTGGTGGACGTGGTGGAGGACGGGACGGGAACCCGCGCCCGCATGGGTGCCTTCCGTGTGGCAGGGAAGAGCGGGACCAGCCGCGCCTACAGCGTGGACGACGGATACCAGAGTGGAGCGTACTACTCCTCCTTCGTGGGATTCTTCCCCGCCGACGACCCGCAGCTCGTGGTCCTGGTCAAGCTGGACCGCCCCAAGGGCTCCTACTACGGAGGATCGGTTGCGGCTCCGGTGACCCGGACCACCATGGAGGCAGCCCTGGCGGCCCGTGCCACACCTCTGGATCGGGCCCGCCTGCTGCGCTCGGTCCGCGGGCGGGTGGAGCTGCCGGCGGCCTCGGCGGTGCGCTTCGCCGCCCAGCCCATCGATCCGCCGGCGCCTCCCACGACGCCCTCCGCTGATCCCGCCCTCGCCACGGCCCGCGGCGCAGGTGGCGCCAACGTGTCTCTTGGCGGCGTCCCCCTCCCCGACGTGATGGGGCTTCCGGCCCGAGTGGCGGCTCGCCGTCTCCACGGACTGGGGCTGCGCGTGGAGCTCGACGACGTGGGAGAGATCGTAGGATCCCGGCCGGCTCCCGGGGTGAGGGTCGCCCCGGGAGATACGGTCCATCTGCTGGTGGAAAGGCGCGGCCATGACTGAGGCCCGCTCCACCCTTGCCCAGGTGGCACAGGTCCTCCGGTCCGCCGGCCTCCTCCGGGACGCGCTCGGCCCGGGGGATGTCTCGCTTTCAGGGGTGAGCCAGGACAGCCGCACCGCCGTGCCCGGTGACCTCTTCCTGGCCTGGCAGGGCCAGGAGGTGGACGCCCACGACTTTGTGGAAGAGGCGATGGCGCGGGGGGCCGTCGCCGCTGTGGTGGAACGCCCTGTGGAGGTGGATGTGCCCCAGTTGGTCGTCTCCGACGGCCGTCGCGCCGGTGCGTTGGCGGCCCATGCGGTAATGGGCGCCCCCTCGGGGTCGCTCTTCACCGTGGGCGTGACGGGAACCAACGGCAAGACCACCACGGCGCTTCTGGCCCGTCATCTCCTCTCGGGGCGGTGGAACGCCGCTGCGGTGGGGACGCTGGGCGTCGTGGACCGGGACGGAATCCGCCCGGGCACCGAGGGCCTCACCACACCGGGACCGGTGCAGGTGGCGGTGTGGCTCTGGGATCTGGCCAACGGCGGCGTGGAAGCCGTGGTCATGGAGGCCTCCTCCCACGCCCTGGAGCAGCGCCGCCTGGACGGCGTCTCCTTCAACGTGGGAGTCTTCACCAACCTCACCCAGGATCACCTGGACTACCACCTGGATGTGGCCTCCTATTTCGGGGCCAAGGCGCGCCTGGTGCACCTGGTGGCTCCCGATGGAAGCCTGGTGGTGAACCGGGACGAAGCAAGGTGGAGCGAGTTGGACGCCGCGGGACGCTCCGTCCTCACCTTCGCCCTGGATACCGACGCGGATCTGCGGGCCGAGAACGTGGTCCTCACCGCCGGCGGAAGCCGCTTCACCCTGGTGGTGAGTGGTGAATCGGCCGAGGTGACCCTGCCGCTCCCCGGCCGCTTCAATGTGGAGAACGCGCTGGCGGCGGCAGCGGTGGCGACGGCGGCGGGCCTTTCCCTGGACGAGATCGTGAAGGGTCTGGCGTCGGCCCCCCGCATCCCGGGGCGGCTGGAGGTGATCTCGGCCCGTGAAGCGACGGTCGTGGTGGACTTCGCCCATACCCCCGACGCCCTGGCCAACGTCCTCGACGCTCTACGTCCCCTGACGCCGGGTCGGCTCATCGTCGTGTTCGGGGCGGGGGGGGACCGGGATCGGACCAAGCGCCTTCCCATGGCCCGGGCGGTGGCGGAGCGGGCCGACGTGGTGGTGGCGACCTCCGATAACCCCCGCACCGAAGATCCCGAGGCCATCCTCGACGACCTGGAGCCGGGGCTGAGCGGCGTTCCGTACCACCGCATCGCCGACCGGGAGGAAGCCATCCGCTTCGCCCTCTCCCTGGCGGGGGAGGGGGACACGGTGCTCCTCGCCGGAAAGGGGCACGAAACCTACCAGGTGGTGGGGACGGAGAAGCGTCCCTTCAACGAACGGAAGATCGTGGAGGCGTATCTGGCCGGGGCGGGGGCGGCATGAGCACCTTCGTCTGGACGGACGAGGCCGTCCGTACGGCCCTGGGCCTGCGCCGCGATCTGGCCGAACCCGGTGTCTCCTTTACCCGGATCTGGACCGACTCGCGCAGCGTGGCTCCCGGGGATCTGTACGTGGCCCTGGTGGGCGAGCGCTTCGACGGCCACGACTTCGTGGCTGACGCCTTTGCCCGGGGCGCCCTGGGGGCCGTGGTGGCCGGTCCTGTGGCGGGTGACGACGCCGCCCGCCTCTATCCCGTGGCCGACACGCTGGCGGCCCTGGGAGAGCTGGCGGCCTTCCGTCGCGCGGCGCTCCAGGTGCCGGTGGTGGGAGTGACCGGATCTTCAGGGAAGACCACGACGAAGGACCTCATCGCCGGCGCCCTGGGATCCGTGCAGAAGGTGCACGCCACGCGGGCCAACCTGAACAACCGGGTGGGGCTCCCCCTCACCCTTCTGGCCGTACCCGACGACGCCCAGGCGGTCGTGCTGGAGCTGGGCACCAACGAGCCGGGAGAGATCGGAGCCCTGGCGCGCATCGCCCGTCCCGAGGTTGCCGTCATCACCACGGTGGGCGAGAGCCACCTGGAAGGCCTGGAATCGGTGGAAGGAGTTCTGGAGGAGAAGCTCGACCTCCTGCGGTACCGAGCCGAAAGCGGGACGTGCATCGTGGGGGACGAACCCGCCTTCCTGGCCCGTGCCGCCCGGGAAATCTGTCCCTCGCTGCGCGTGGCCGGCTGGAGTGCGGATGCCGACGAGGACCTGCGCCCCGCCACCGTGGAGATGGACCACTGGGGCGCCTTCACCTTCGCATGGCGTGAGGTGAGCGTGGCGCTGCAGCTCCCGGGGCAGCACGCGGTGACGGATGCGCTCCTGGCCCTCGCCGTGGCCGACACCCTGGGCGTCTCGCCGCGGGACGCGGCCCGGGGGATCGCGACCGTCTCACCCCGCAGCATGCGGGGCGAATGGCGCCGCATCGGTGATCTGAGCGTTCTGGTGGACTGCTACAACGCCAACCCCCAGAGCGTACGTGCGTCCCTGGACGTGCTCGAGGCCCAGCCCGGCGGCCGCAAGGTCGTCGTTCTGGGGAGCATGCTGGAACTGGGTGCCGCCAGTCCCCGCCTCCATCAGGAAGTGCTGGCGGATACACTGAGCAGGGATGTTGGGCTCGTGGTGGCCACCGGCGCCTTCGCCGAGGCGGCTACGGCCGCCGGAATGACCGACGCCCGCGTCCGGGATCGCATCCTGGCCGCTCCCACCTGGCAGGAAGCGTATCCGCTTCTGCGGGAGCGGCTGTACGGCGACGAAGTGATTCTCCTGAAGGCCTCCCGGGGCGTGGCTCTGGAGGGGATGCTGGATCTGTTGGAAGCCGATCCGCCTCAACCCCAGCCTGCGGGCAACGGGGTGGGCGGGGCGGGGGAGGAGGTCTGATGCTGTATCATCTCCTGCCGCCCCTGGCCGACGTGCACATCATCTTCAATCTCTTCCGGTACATCACCTTCCGGGCTGCGGGCGCCATCGTTACGGCGCTCCTCATCGCCTTCGTGACGGGACCCGCCATCATCCGCGCCCTGGCGCGCATGAAGGTGGGCCAGGTGGTCCGCGAGGACGGACCCGACCACGCCCACAAGGCCGGCACGCCCACCATGGGCGGGGTCATCATCCTCCTGTCGGCGGGGATCTCCACCCTTCTGTGGGCCGAGCTCACCAATCCGTACACCATCATCTCCCTGGTGGCGCTGATGTGGATGGGCGGCATCGGGTTCCTGGACGATTTCCTCAAGGTGGCCCGGGGTCGCCCCAAGGGGTTGGTGGCGCGCTACAAGATGGTGGGTCAGTGGACCTTCGGTTTGGGCCTGGGCGTCTTTCTCCTTCTGCACCCCGTGTCCCCGTACCCCACCGCCATGACCAGCGTCCCATTCTTCAGCGATTGGGCCGCCGTCTTCTGGGCGCCGGCCTTCGTGGTCTTCGTGGGGATCGTCGTGTCGGGGACCTCCAACGCGGTGAACCTCACCGACGGGTTGGATGGGCTGGCGGCAGGACTTACCGCCATTGCGGCGGCCACCTTCGGCGTGTTGGCGTACGTGACCGGCCGGGTGGATACCTCCCACTACCTGGGCCTCTTCTACCTCCCCGGAGCCGGCGAGCTGGCCATCTTCACCGTCGCCCTCACCGGCGCCGCCCTGGGCTTTCTGTGGTTCAATGCGCCGAAGGCGGACGTCTTCATGGGAGACACGGGGTCTCTGGCTCTGGGAGGCGCCATCGGCGTGACCGCCATCCTTCTCAAGTCCGAATTCCTGTTGGTCATCGTGGGGGGCGTCTTCGTCATGGAGACCCTCTCGGTGATTCTGCAGACCACCTACTTCAAGTACACGGCGCGCCGCTACGGAGCGGGCCGTCGGATCTTCAGAATGGCGCCCATCCATCACCACTTCGAGCTGAAGGGATGGTCGGAGGCCAGGGTGGTGATCCGCTTCTGGATCCTGGGAATCCTGTTCGCCATGGTGGCGATCAGCACCCTGAAAATCCGGTGAGCGGATATTGTGCGAACATTGGTCATAGATGAACGAAGAGCGAAGTCTGAGCGGAGCGAAGGTAGCCATCATCGGGCTGGGGGTGAGCGGCGCGGCAGCCGCTCGCCTGGCCCTTGCCAAAGGAGGAGAGGTCTATGTCTCGGATCTGCGTACTGATGCCCCGGCTGCAGCTGGTGGAGCCGAGCTCCGGGCGCTGGGAGCGGACGTGGAATGGGGAAGACACGACGTGGAACGGGTGGCGCGCGCCGACCTCGTCGTGGTCAGTCCCGGAATCCCGCCCCAGGCTCCGGTGCTCCGGAAGCTCGCCCGGCGGGGCGTGCCATGGATCTCCGAGCCTGAATTCGCCGTTCGGTTCTACCGCGGTCAACTGATCGCCGTCACCGGAACCAACGGGAAGACGACGACCGCCGTGCTCACCGCCCACCTCCTCGAATCCGCCGGCATCCCCGTCGCCCTGGGGGGCAACGTGGGAGCTTCCCTGGCGCCGGCCGCTTCCGAGCTGGCGCTCCGGGATCCTGCGCCGGACTGGTACGTACTGGAGATCTCTTCCTTCCAGCTCGGGGCCGTGGAGCGGCTCCGTCCGGATGTCGGCGTGGTGACGAATCTGGCCCCGGACCATCTGGACTACTACGCCTCGGTGGAGGCCTACTACGCCGACAAGGCGAACCTCTTCCGCAACGCCGACGAGACTTCCCGCTGGGTGCTCCCCGCCGGGGACGCCGCCGTGGCGGAGCTGGCCGGCGACGCTCCCGGACAGCGCCACTTCTTCGGCTGGGACCCCGAGGCAGGGACGGGCGTGGGGGCAGCGGCAGGGAGGGGTACCGGGGACGGGGCGGGTAGCGGGACGGGCGCGGAGGCCGCGGCGACGCCGGCCGGGATGGACGCCTTCGTGCGGGACGGCGTCATGGCGCTGCGCGGCGCCGCAGCCGAGGTGCCGCTGATTCCCGTCGAGGCGTTCCCCCTCCTGGGGCGCCACAACGTGATGAACGCCCTGGCCGCGTCCCTCACCGCCTCCGTGGCCGGCGCGCCCGCCGAGGCGCTGCGCAACGGGCTCCGCCGCGCCGCGCCCCTCCCGCACCGCCTCGAGCCCGTGGCGGAGCGTGACGGCGTGCTCTGGGTAAACGACTCCAAGGCAACCAACGTGGCCGCCGCCTGCAGCGCCGTGCGCAGCATGAGCCGTCCCGTCGTGCTCCTCCTGGGCGGACAGGACAAGGGAGAGGACTTTTCGCCCCTCCTCGAGGCCATGGAGGGCGTGCGCGCCGTTGTCGTGTACGGTGCCGCCGCCGGGCGCATCGCCGCGGCGCTGGAGCATGCCGCGCCGGTCACCCGGGTGGAGGGAGGGCTGGAGGCCGTGGTCGCCGAGGCGGCCCGCATGGCCCGTCCCGGGGATGTGGTGCTCCTCGCTCCGGCGTGCTCCTCCTTCGACATGTTCCGCAACTATGAGGAACGGGGCCGGACCTTCCGCGCGCTGGTGGAGGAGCGTTCCTGATGGCCCGCCCCGTGGATCTGGCGCCGGCCGGCGTTTCCAATCTCCCCGAGTCGGGGCTGGGGCGGGGGTGGGAGGCCATGGCTATTCTCGGCACAACGCTCCTTCTTCTCCTCTTCGGCCTGGTGACCCTGTACAGCGCGTCGTCGGTCCTGGCCCTGGGAGAGCACCGTCCGGATACCTATTACGTCCTGCGCCAGGCCGTGGGGGCGGGCGTCGGCCTCGCGGCCATGGGCGCGTGCGCCGTGCTCCCCTACACGATCTGGAAGCGCATGGCGTGGCCCATCCTGTGGGTGTCGGTGGTGTTCCTGGTGGTGGTGATCCTCCCGTGGACCCATGCCATCGCCCCGGAGATCAACGGCGCGCGCCGGTGGCTCAACGTGGGGGTGACCATCCAGCCGTCCGAGTTCGCCAAGATCGCGGTGATCGTGTGGACGGCCACCATCGCCGTGCGCAAGACGGACCACTTCCGCAGCCTCACGCTGGGGCTCGGGCCCTTCTTCCTCATCTGGGGACTGATTCTCGTCCCCGTAGCGCTGGAGCCGGATCTCTCCACCGCGGTCCTCATCGGCCTTCTGGGCCTCCTCGTGATCTTCGCCGCCGGCGCCCGTGTGGGCCATTTCATCTTCCTGGGGCTGCTGGTGCTGCCCTTCCTTCGCGATCAACTCGCCGTGGGTTTCCGCGCCGAGCGCATCGAGGCCTTCCTCAATCCAGGCGCCGATCCCGCCGGAGCGGGCTTCCAGGTCCACCAGTCCCTGGTGGCCCTGGGGTCGGGTGGGCTCACCGGCGTGGGATTCGGAGAAGGGCGCCAGAAATTTGGCTTCCTCCCCGAGGCGCACAACGACTTCATCTTCGGGATGGTGGGGGAGGAGTGGGGGCTCTTGGGAGTCCTCTTCCTGGTCTCCCTCTACTCCACCCTGATCCTCATCGGATTTCGCATCGCGGGACGCGCACCCGACCTCTTTGGACAGCTCCTCGCCGTGGGATTCACGAGTCTCGTCGCGGTGCAGGCGACCCTCCACATGGCAGTGGGGCTCGGCCTGGTTCCGCCCACCGGACTGGCGCTTCCCCTCATCTCCTACGGTCGCTCCAACCTGCTGGTGACGCTGGTGTCCATGGGCATCCTCATGTCGGTGGCTCGGGGGGCGGCGGGGGGGAAGGGGGCCCGTGCATGAGACGCGCTCCGATCCGGTGGTGGTCTTCTCCGGTGGTGGAACCGGAGGCCACCTCTACCCCGCGCTGGCCCTGGCCGATGCGGTGGCGGAGCTCCGCCCGGACGTGCGCCCCGTTTTCGTGGGTGCGTCTCGCGGCGTCGAGGCGAGGATCCTCCCCCAACGTGGCGACCCCTATGTCCTCCTTCCCATCCGGGGGTTCCAGAGAGGGAAGGGTTGGGAAAACCGCGGTGTCCCCCTTGCCCTGGCCCGCTCCGTGGGCCGGGTGGCGGCGGCCTTCCACCGCTGGCGTCCGGAGGCGGTGGTGGTGACCGGGGGCTATGCCGGGGCGCCGGCCGGACTGATGGCGGGGCTCATGGGGATTCCCCTGGTCCTGCAGGAGCAGAATTCTGTGCCCGGTGTGACCACGCGCCTTCTTGCGCGGTGGGCTCGCCGGGTTCATGTGGCGTTCCCCGAGGCGGTGGGGCATCTCCCCCCCCCTTCCAGACCCAGGACGTATGTCACCGGGAATCCGGTCCGACCGGCCCCGGCCCTGGATATGGCCGAAGCGCGCGAGCGCTTCGGGCTCCCCGCCGAGGGGACCGTCCTCCTGATCGTAGGCGGGAGCCAGGGGTCCCTGGCCCTCAACCGCGTTATGGAGGACACGGTACGAAAGGTGGCAAAGGGTACGCTGGAGCGCCCCGGCGACCTTCACCTCCTGTGGGCGACGGGTCCGGCCCATTTCCCGTCGGTGCGCGCGCACCTGGAAGAGGCGGGCGCGCCGGCATGGGTGCGGGCCGTGCCCTACATCCACGAGATGCCCGCCGCCCTGGCCGCGGCGGATGTCGCCTTGAGCCGGGCCGGCGCCATGGCCACGGCCGAGCTCCTGGTGAGCGGCCTTCCCGCCATCCTGGTCCCCCTCCCCACGGCCGCCGCCGGCCACCAGCTGGAGAACGCTCGCGCTCTGGCGTCGGCCGGGGCCGCCGTGGTGCTGGAAGAAGCGCTCCTCTCCCCGGCGGCTCTGTGGCGCGAGGTGCGCCGCCTCGTCCTCGATGCGGAGCTGCGCCGGAAGATGGTCGCGGCGGCCCTGAAACGCGGTGATCCCCAGGCCGCGGTCAAGATCGCAGAGGACATCGTCTCTCTTCTCCCCCCACCCGGGAGGACCGCATGACGGGCATGGACGTGGATCTCAGGACGCTTTCCGGCACGGGCCCGATTCACTTCGTCGGCGTGGGCGGGGCGGGGATGTGCGCCCTGGCCGAGCTGGTCCTGCGGGCCGGCGGCCGGGTGAGCGGGTGCGACCTGAAGGAAGGCCGGGCCCTGGACGACCTGCGCGCCCTGGGAGCGGAGATTCAGGTGGGTCACGACGCCGACCACGTGGAAGAGGCTTCGGTGTTGGTGGTGAGCTCGGCGGTGCCGGCCGCGCATCCCGAGGTGCTGGCGGCCCACGAGCGCGGTATTCCCGTGCTCAAGCGGGCTCAGGCGCTGGGCGCATGGGTCAACCAGGGGAAGCTGGTGGCCATCGCCGGCACCCACGGCAAGACCACCACCACCGCCATGGCCACGGAGATGATGGCGGCGGCGGGACTCCATCCCACCGCCCTGGTGGGGGGGCGGGTGGAGGCCTGGGGAGGAAACCTGCGCTTCGGATCGGAAGACCTCTTCGTGGTGGAGGCGGACGAGTACGACCGCTCCTTCCAGACCCTCACGCCCGACATCGCCGTCATCACCAACATGGAGGCGGACCACCTGGACATCTACGGAGATCTGGAGGGGGTGCGCGCCGGCTTCCTCACCTTCCTCAGGGGGGTGCGCGGAGGCGGGCCCGTCATCGTCTGCGCCGATGACTACGGAGCCGCTTCCCTCCTCGCCTCCACCGGATCGGCGGGTCTGAGCTACGGGCTTTCGGCGGGCAGCATGCTGCGAGGCGTGGATGTCCGGCCCCGGGGCAGGGGGATCTCGTGCGTGGTCATGGACGAGGGGCGCCGCGCCGGGGAGCTGCACCTCTCGGTGGGAGGAGTCCACAACCTGCGCAACGCCCTGGGGGCCGCCGCCGCCGCCCGCGCCGCCGGGGCCCCCTGGAAGGGGATTCTGGAGGGGGCACGGGCCTTCCATGGGGTGAGCCGGCGTTTTCAGACGCTGGGTGAGGCCCACGGAGTGACGGTGATGGACGACTACGCGCACCATCCCTCGGAGATCCGGGCCACGCTGGAGGCCGCCCGCATGGCGTTTCCGGGCCGACGCGTGGTAGCGGTCTTTCAGCCCCACCTCTACTCGCGAACCCGGGACTTCGCCGCGGAGTTCGGGAAGGCGCTGGCTCTGGCCGATGTCGTGTGGGTCACCGACATCTTCCCGGCGCGGGAAGCTCCCATCCCCGGAGTCACGGCCGCCCTGGTCTCCGGCGCGGCGGAGGCCGCCGGCGCACGGCAGGTCCACTACCATCCTGAGCTCGAAAGCCTCGCTGCGGCGCTGAGCGAGGTGCTGCGTGAAGAGGACGTCCTCTTCACGCTGGGAGCCGGCTCGGTGGAGGAGATCGGTCCCGCCGTGCTCGCGGAACTCGAGGAGCGGGTCCATGCGTAGGGACGCGAAGATCATCGCGGTCACGGTCCTCTCCGCCGGCGTGTGGGTGGCGGCGGGACGCGTGCCCGAGATGGTGCGCTCCACCTCCTTCTTCCGGGTGCAGGAGGTGGAGGTGGTGGGGCTGCACTTCGTCTCGCGGGAGGAGGTGCTCAAGCGCCTGGGGATTACTCCGCGCAGCACCGTCTGGGGCGACTCGGACGCATGGTCGGCGGCCGTTGCCGAGCACCCCCTCGTCCGCACGGCGCGAGTTTCCCGCCGTCTCCCCGGGACCCTGGTGGTGGAGGTGGAGGAGCGGCGGCCGGTGGCCCTGGTGGCCACCCCCATCCTGGAGCCGGTGGACGCCGAGGGGGTGATCCTTTCCCTGGATCCCACGGAGAACCGCCTCGACCTCCCCCTGCTTCGCCTGCAGGCTCGGGTAGCTCCAGGGGCCCGCATGATCCCCGCGTCGGGCCGCCGCCTCGCCTCCGAGGTGGGTCGGCTCATGGAGGCGGACACCGCTTTCCTGCAGATGGTGTCCGAGGTGGAGTGGCGGGAAGAGGGCGTCCTGGCGGCCCGCTGGACGCGTCCCGACGTGGTCTTCCTCCTCCGGGCGGGAGCTCCTCCCCGCCGCGTCCGGGAGGGCATCACCATCATGGCCGATGCCGTGGGACGGGATCTGGACCGCCTTCCTTCGGTGATCGACCTGCGCTACGCCGACCAGGCGGTGGTGCGACGCACCCGAAACCACGCTTCCTGAGAGGACGACGCATGCGCGCCAATCTCATCGCCGGCCTGGACATCGGAACCACCAAGACGTGCGCCGTCATCGGGGAGGTCTCCCACGACCTGCGGCGGCCCGGACTGACCATCCTGGGGGTGGGCCAGGCCCGCACCGGCGGTCTGCGCGGCGACAGAGTGACCAACATCGAATCCATGACCGATTCGGTGCGCAACTCGGTGAAGGAAGCCGAGCTCATGGCGGGCGTTTCGGTGGACCGGGTCTTCGCCAGCATCGGCGGCGAGCACGTGCGTGCCTCCTCGTCCATGGGGGTGGTGGCCATCGCGGAAGACGAGGTTTCGGCCGACGACGTGGAGCGGGTCCACATCGTGGCCCGGGCGGTGGCGCTGCCGCCGGACCGGGAGATGATCCACGCCATCCCCCAGGAATACCGGGTGGATCACCAGGCAGGCATCAAGGATCCCGTGGGGATGTCCGGCGTGCGCCTCGAGGCGGAGGTTTTCCTGGTGACGTCGGCCATCACCGCCGGAGCCAACATCCGCAAGGCGGTGAACCGGGCCGGATACCGTGTCCAGGAGCTGGTGCTGGAGCCCCTGGCCGGCGCCCGGGCCGTCCTCACCGAAGATGAAAAGGAAGTGGGCGTGTGCATGGTGGAAATCGGCGCGTCCACCACCGACGTGGCCGCCTACTACGAGGGGAAGATCCGCCATGTGGCGATCCTCCCCTTCGGCGGCACCACCCTTACCGCCGACCTGGTGCGCGGCCTCGCCGTGCCCTACGCGGAGGCCAAGCGGGCCAAGGAGCACTACGGGACGGCCTTCGCCCAACTCGTGGATCCACGGGAGACGGTGGAGATGCCCGGTCCGTCGCCGGGACAGAAGCGGGCCGTGGCCCGGGAGCTCATCGCTCACATCATCGAACAGCGTCTGGACGAGATGTTCGGCATCGTTCAGCAGGACCTTCAGGATCAGGGACTCCTGGACCGTCTCGGTGCCGGGATCGTCCTGACGGGCGGGACCGCGGCCCTTCCCGGGATCGTGGAGCTCGCTCAGCAGATCTTTGCCGCGCCGGTGCGCCTGGGAGTCCCCGGGGAGGGACTCGGAGGGCTCGCCGATTCGGTTGCCCGGCCCCGGTTCACCATCGCTTCGGGGCTGGCGCTGTGGGGTGCCGATCGCTTCATGGAGACCGGCGAGGGAGCGTCTACGCTGACGTCCGGTGTTCTCACGAAGCTCGGCACCTGGCTCAAGGAGTTCTTTTAAACCACCACCAGCAGGAGGGAGCAGAACCATGATGATCTTCGAGTTCGAGGACACCCCGGTCCAGAACGCCCATATGAAGGTCGTGGGCGTCGGGGGTGCCGGCGGGAATGCCGTCAATCGCATGATCGACGAGGAGTTGGAGGGCGTGGAGTTCATCTCCATGAATACCGATGCCCAGGCCCTCAAGGGATCCCGCGCCCAGGTGACGCTGCAGATCGGGAAGAAGCTCACCCGCGGGCTTGGCGCCGGTGCCCGGCCCGAGATCGGGCGTCAGGCCCTGGCGGAAAGCGAAGAGGAGGTGCGTCGCGCGCTGGAAGGAGCTGATCTGGTCTTCGTCACCGCCGGCATGGGCGGAGGGACAGGGACGGGGGCGGCTCCTATGGTGGCGGACATCGCCCGGGACATGGGCGCCCTCACCATCGGCATCGTGACCAAGCCCTTTTCCTTCGAGGGGAAGAAGCGGGACCGTCAGGCCCAGCAGGGGTTGTCCGAGCTGCGCCGGTCCGTGGACACCATGATCGTCGTGCCCAACGACCGTCTCATGGCTGTGGTGCCCAAGGGCACCTCCTTTCGTGACGCGTTGAAGAAGGCTGACGAGGTGCTGCTCCACGCCACCAAGGGCATCAGCGACCTCATCCGGGTCACGGGGGAGGTGAACGTGGACTTCGCCGACGTGCGCACCGTCATGGCGTGCCGGGGACCGGCCCTCATGGGTACGGGCTTCGGCGAGGGCGACAACCGCGCCCAGGAGGCGGCCCAGGAGGCCATTTCCTCGCCCCTCCTGGACGACGTATCCATTGCGGGCGCGCGGGGCGTGCTCATCAACATCACCGGCGGACTGGATCTCGCCATTGACGAGGTTACCCAGATCTCTTCGATTATCCAGGAAGAGGCCGGAGATGAAGCCGAGATCATCTTCGGCGCCGTGCATGATCCCGAGCTGGAAGGCAAGATCCGCGTGACGGTCATCGCCACGGGCTTCGATTCCGCGGCGGAGGAGAAGGTGATCGACCTTCGCCGGGGGCGGACCGAGACGGCGGTGCACGCTCCGGTGCCGGGTCCCACGCCCATTCCGCCGGTGGAAGAGCCGGTGGCGCGACCGGCGGCTCAGGTGAGCCTGCAGATGGATCACCATGCGGCGCTGGCCCAGCAGCGGAAGGTGGTGGGCGGTGGAACGGTGGGAACGGTTCCACCCCTGCCCCGTATGCCGGAGCGTATGGTGACGCGGGATCAGCTCTCGGATCTGGACATCCCCACCTTCATCCGTCGTCAGATGGACTGAGGGGGGGGAGGGAAGGACGCCGGAAGCGGTTCGCGGCGGATGCCGCGGGCCCTGCTGGTGGTGTGCCGCCCGGTGGGAAGCTCCCTCCCCACCGGGCGGCTCTCGGCGGGCCGGGGGGGCGTGAACGCCAAACCAGAGGTGTACCCGGTGGGAGGTAGGATGAGATCCGGCATCGGCCGTGGAAGCCAAGATCCAGGAGCTGGATCCCTCCGCGGATCTCTCCGCAGTGCCCGCCGCGAGCGGTGCGCTCCCATCTCGACGTCCTGCTCAAGGCGCTCGGTGC
>JBHHWB010000025.1:0-41727 GCA_046756305.1 Gemmatimonadota bacterium | reverse complement strand
CAGGACGCGTCGGACGTCCTGCGGGCCACGGCGATCCCCACCAACCCGGCCCCTCCAAGAATCAGAACCGTCTTATCGCGCAGATCCATGTCCTATGCCTTCCCGTGTTCGCCGCCGCCGCGGGCAAGGAGCTCGAGGCTGTGGCGCTCTCGTTCGCTCAGGGGACGCCACGCGCCCGGCGCCAGGCGTCCCAACTCGATAGGGCCGAACCGCACCCGAACCAACCGCCGCACGGGAAGTCCCACCTCCCGGAGGAGGCGTCTCACTTCCCGCTTCCTTCCCTCGGTGAGGACCAGGTCGAGAACCGCATCCCTCCCCCTGGTCTCCACGACCTGCACTCGCCGCGCGCGGGCCATACCGTCCTCGAGGGACACACCCCCGGTAAGGCGCCGCAGTACTCCGGGACCGGGCCGTCCCGCCACCAGGGCCCGGTACTCCCGCTCCACCTCCCGGCTGGGATGGAGGAGACCGTGAATCACGTCCCCCTCGTTGCTCAAAAGGAGAAGGCCTTCCGTCTCCCGGTCCAGCCGTCCCACGTACCGGAGGTCCCCCATCTCGCGCGGAAGGACGTCGTAGACCGTCCTGCCCCCGTGAGGGTCCGAGCGGGTGGTGAGAACGCCCGGCGGCTTGTGGAAGGCGATCCACCGGATCTCCCGACGCGGCTCGACCACCGCGCCATCCAGCAGAACCACATCCCGGCCGGGAACCACCTTCCGCCCCAGCTCCGTCACCACTTCGCCGTTCACCTGCACACGGCCCTGCGCCATGAGCCGCTCGGCCTCACGGCGGGACGCGACCCCGGCCTGTGAAAGGTACTTCTGAACGCGGATTTCTTCAGCCACCCGGCGAAAGCCCGTCCTCGCGGGAGGCGTCCGGCACGGCGCCCTCCTCCCCCATGGGCGCATCGCCCCCGGCCGCACCCTCGGCCGCCGCATCCTCCTCCTCCCCTCCCTGCGCTACCTCCTCCCCTGCCCCACCCTGGGCCGCCGCATCCGGGGCGACTTCCTCCGTGTCGGCACTGCCCGCGCCCGCCTCTTCCTGCTCCTCTTCTTCCTCCTCCAGCGGCTCCAGGGGCGTGCGCTCCCGGAGTACCACCGGGAGCTGCTCCGGGCGGGGAAGATCCTCCAGCGACGAAAATCCGAAGTGCTCGAGAAAGTGGCGGGTGGTTCCGTACAGGAGGGGACGTCCCAGGCCTTCGGCGCGTCCCACCACCTCGATGAGCTGGCGGTCCTGCAGCGTACGAATCACCCCCGAGGAGCCGACCCCCCGGATGTACTCGATCTCCACCCGGCCGATAGGCTGGCGATAGGCGATGATCGCCAGCGTTTCCAACGCCGGCCCCGAGAGCCGCGAAGGACGCGGCACATTGTCGAAACGCTCCAGATAGGGAGCGAACTCGGGACGCGTTAGGATCTGGTAGCCTTCGCCGATGGCAACGATCTCGAAGGACCTCTGGCTGTCGTCGTACTCGGCCGTGAGAAACTGTATGGCCTGTTCGACCTCATCTTCGTCCAGGCTCTCGTCGGCCCGGGCGATCTCGTCCGCCGTGAGGGGCGCGTCCGAAGCGAACAGGACAGCCTCAACGATCTGATGGGGATTCACGCCTCTGCTCCTTCTTCCAGCGTGTCGGTTGGGGAGTCTCCGGAACCGTCGCCGCCGTCCTCCCGGCGGTAGATCCACAGCTCTGCGAAGGGCCGCGTCTGGCGCAGGAAAAGGAGCCGGCGGCGGGTAAGCTCCAACCCCGCCAGGAAGGTCATGACTCCGTGCATGCGCTCCTTGAACCCCGATACGAGCTGAGAGAATTCGACCCGCGTCGTGGATTTCAGCTTGTCCAGAATCAGGACGATCTTGTCCTCCATGGCCACCGTGCGGGGCGTGACCCGATGGCGGAGACGGCTCGGCTCGGGCATGGTAACGGCCAGCGCGGCCTCGAAGACTTCATCCCACGTCGTCTCCAACGGCGTTTCATGAATGGGCCTGCGGGGACGCGGGGGCACGTACCCCTTTCCGCACCGCCGGGCACGGTCCGCTTCGGCGTTGGCCATGCGGCGCGAGATCTCCCGGACCTGTTCGTATTCCAGGAGGCGACGCACCAGTTCGGCGCGGGGGTCCTCATAGTCGTCGTCCATGGGCCGGGGAAGGAGCATCTGGGCCTTGATGCGCACCAGCGTCGCGGCCATCTCGAGAAACTCCCCCGCCCCGTCCAGGTCCGTATCCTGGAGATCCCGCACTGCCTGGAGGAACTGGTCGGTGATGGTGGCGATGGGGATGTCGAAGACGTCGATGTCCTGCGTGCGGATGAGGTGCAGCAGGAGATCCAGCGGACCCTGGAACCGGTCCAGGTCGATGAGGAAGAACCCCTCCCGTCGAGCCTGGCCCTCCACCACGGTCAGGTCCACAGGCCGAAAAAGGCGTCCGCGGCGCCCATGAAAAGGTTCACCGGCCAGAGGAGGAGCCGGAAAAAGTTGGGGAAGAGGAAGAAGAGCCCCATGATCACCAGAATGCCGTAGCGTCCGGCTCGCTGGTAGCGAACCGCCGCCTCCGGGGGGAGGAGGTGGACGACGACGTGGGATCCGTCGAGGGGAGGAATGGGGATCAGGTTGAAGAGCGCCAGGATGAGGTTGATGAAGATAGCGTACACCGAGGCGTTGAACAGCGTGGGAAGAACGCCGCCGAGGGTACCGACAAGCCCCTGCACCCCCAGGATGGCGCCGCCGGCCAGCGTCGCCGCCAGGGCAAGGAGGAAATTCACCGTGACGCCGGCGAGGGAAACACGGATGTCTCCCCATTTGCGGTCCCGATAGTTCAGCGGATTGACGGGCACGGGACGCGCCCACCCGAAGATGAAGCCGGCGTGGGTCAGGTACAGGATCAGAGGAAGGATGACCGATCCCACCGGATCGAGATGCGCCACCGGGTTCAGGGTGAGTCGACCCATGCGCTCGGCGGTGTGATCTCCCTCCCGGCGCGCCTGCCACCCGTGAGCCACCTCGTGGGCTACCACCGAAAAGATGAGAACTGCAAGAATCAGAATCATGTCCATAGGCGGGGTAACCTACCGCCGCAGGGTGGGCAGGGTCCAGGGAAGGCGCCGCCTCTCTCCCTCCCGGACGGGGGATCCCCGCCCGTATGCCGGGGTAGGCACCGGCACGACTCAACTCGACCATGCCCGCGAAAACCGACTCCATGCGCAGACACGCCCTCCTCCTCCCCGTGGTACTTGGACTTCTCGGCGTATCCCTGGCCGCCTGCGGCGGTGAGAGGGGAGCCGGTGCGCTCCCCGATGCCGCCGATCTTCCGCTGAAGGGAAACAAGTCCATCACGCCCATCCCCAAGGTGGACCTGGTCATGCCCGACACCCGGGGCGAACTCTACGACTTCCGGGAGCGCACCCGGGGCAAGGTGGCCCTTCTCTTTTTCGGGTACACCTACTGTCCCGACGTCTGTCCCATCCACATGGCCACCCTGGCATCGGCCCTGAAGGAGCTGGAGCCGACGGTGCGAGAGAAGATCCGCACGGTGTTCGTCACCGTGGACCCGGAGCGGGACACGCCGGACCGTCTGCGTGACTGGCTGGCGACCTTCGACTCCTCTTTCGTGGGTCTGCGGGGCACTCCCGAGGAGATCAACCGGGCCCTCGCCTTCTATCGCTCCCCGCCTCCGGAGCGCTCCCAGGAGGGGGACGGATACACGGTGGGGCACCCGGCATTCATCTACGCCTTCACCCCCGACGGGTGGGGCCGCGCGCTGTACGGCCCCGAGACGACCAAGGCCATCTGGATCCACGACCTCCAACTCCTCGCCGCGGTTCCGGCTTCGGAGCCGAAGCCTTCCGCGGCTCCGGAGGGGCCCACCGAAAGCGCACAAGCCCCTGAAGGGGAAGCCCCGTCCGCCGACTCGACCCTGGGCCGCGCCGGCGATGTAGTGGTGAGGGGGGCAGTCATCCCCGAGCCGGCACCCGGAAGCGGAGCCGCCTTGTACCTGACGCTGGTCAATACGGGGGCCGCCGCCGACTCCCTGGTCGCCCTCTCCACTCCCGCCGCAGAGCGCGTGACTCTCCACGACATGGTGATGCGCGAAGGCGTGATGCGCATGATCCCCATGGGTCCGCTTCCCGTCCCTCCGGGAAGGACGGTACGGCTGGCTCCGGGAAGCCGACACGCCATGCTGGAAGGCGTGCGCCCGGGGACACTCCAGGCCGGAGGAGAAGTGGAGGCCACGCTGATCTTCGCCCGCGGAGGAGCGGTGCGCATCCGGGTCCCCGTGGTGCGGTATGAAGATGTGACACGCTGAGCTCTGGCTGAGCCGGGCGTCAGAGGTTGATCCCGCGGCGCGCCTTTTCTAGCTTTGTGGGCTCCATATTCACGAAGTTCAAATCGCGCCCCGAGTGACGCATGCCCAACATCAAGAGCGCCAAGAAGCGGATGGAGTTGAGCCGGGCGGCCCGAGTCAAGAACCGGGCTACCCGCGCGCGCATCCGTACCACCATCAAGAAAGTACGTCAGGCCACGTCGCCTGATGAAGCCCGCGCCACCCTCCGGGAGGCCTTCATCCTCCTGGACCGCGCCGCTACCCGCAGGATCTTCCATCCCAACCAGGTCGCGCGGGTGAAGAGCAAGCTCCAGCGCCACGTCAACAAGCTGGAAGGATAGAATCCCGGAGGGTGCCCCCTACCCTCCCTCGTAGACCACCCGCCCCTCGACCAGGGTGTAGCGCACGCGCCCCTGCAGCTCCCATCCACCGAAGGGCGTATTGCGGCTGCGGGAATGGAAGCGTGCAGGATCCACCTGCCATCGCTCCTCCGCGTCGAAGACGGTGACGTCGGCCGGGCTCCCCGGTTTCAGGGTCCCCCCCGGCAGTCCGAAGGCACGAGCCGGCTGGCAGCTCATGCGCTCCACCATGGCCGGCAGGTCCAGGACGCCCTCCCCCACCACATGGGTCAGCACGAGCCCCAGCGCCGTCTCCAGCCCGACGATGCCGAACGGGGCGTCGGTGAAGGCCGCTTCCTTCTCGTCGTAGTGGTGCGGCGCATGATCCGTGGCCAGGATGTCCAGCGTTCCGTCGGCGAGACCCCGGCGTACCGCTTCCCGATCTGCGGCGGTGCGCAGAGGCGGGTTCATCTTCACCTCGGTTCGGTAACCCTCCACCGCGTCTTCGGTGAGGATCAGGTGATGGGGCGTGGCTTCGGCCGTGACGTGAACGCCCCGCTCCTTGGCCTGGCGAATCATCTCCACGCCGAAGCGTGTGGAGACGTGCTGGAGGTGGATATGTCCCCCCGTGAGTTCGGCCAGGAGGAGATCGCGCACGATGTGGGCGTCTTCCGCGGCGTTGGGCTTGCCCGGGAGCCCCAGGCGTGTGGCCACCAACCCTGCGTTCATGTGCCCCGTCCCGGAGAGAGCGAGATCCTCCGGATGGTCGGCCACCGGAATGCCGAAGGCCCGGGAATACTGGAGCGCCAACTTCATGAGCCCCGAGTCCATGACGGGACTCCCGTCATCTGTCACGGCCACGGCGCCCGCCTCCACCATCTCTCCGATGAGGGCGAGGCGCTCTCCGGCACGTCCTACCGAGATGCACCCCACAGGATACACGCGGGCGGCTCCGGCCCGCCGACCTTCGGCGGCCACGAACCCCACCGCCGCGGGATCATCGATGGGCGGATCGGTGTTGGGCATGGCGCACACCGCCGTAAAGCCTCCCGCCGCCGCGGCCCGCGCTCCGGTGGCGATGGTTTCCTTGTGCTCCTCACCGGGCTCCCGCAGGTGCACGTGGACGTCGATGAGCCCCGGGGTCACGACAAGCCCGGCACAGTCGAGGACGTGCGCATCCTCTCCCGCCTCGAGGTCGGTCCCCACGGCGGCGATGCATCCGCCCTCCACGAGGACGTCACGCGCCCCGTCCAGTCCCTGACTGGGATCCACCACCCGGCCACCGCGCAGGAGCAGGCGCGCCCCGCTTTCTCGTAGGGTCATCCCTCCTCCCCCCCTTTCGCCGCCTCGGCCTTTTCCGGGTTGCCGCCGGCCAGGAGATAGAGAACGGCCATGCGGACCGCCACTCCGTTGGTGACCTGGTTCAGGATCACCGAGTGGGGTCCGTCGGCCACATCCGAGTCAATCTCCACTCCCCGGTTCATGGGCCCGGGGTGGAGGATCAGGATGTCTCGTGGCGCCCGCTCCAGGCGTTCGTTGCTGATCCCCCAGACGCGGTTGTACTCGCGCAGGGAGGGCACATATCCCGACTTCATGCGCTCGAGCTGAAGGCGCAGCACGTTGAGGACGTCGGCCCACTCAATGGCCTCTTCCACGTGGGTGAAGACCTTCACGCCCAGTGCCTCGAACCCTCGCGGCACCAGCGTCGGAGGGCCGCACACGGCGACTTCGGCACCCAGCTTCAAGAGCCCGTAGATATTGGAACGCGCCACACGGGAGTGGAGGATGTCGCCCACGATGCAAACCTTCAGGCCCTGGATCCGGCCCCTATGATCCCGGATGGTGAGCATGTCCAGGAGGCCCTGGGTCGGATGCTCATGGGCGCCATCGCCGGCGTTGATGACGTTGGAAGGAATCCGCTCCGCCAGAAAGCGCGCCGCGCCCGAGGCACCGTGGCGCATCACCACCATATCGATGCGCATGGCCTCTAGGTTGCGCGCCGTGTCCACCAGCGTCTCTCCCTTCACCACGCTCGAGCCGCTGGCTGAGATGTTCACCGTGTCGGCGCTGAGGCGCTTTTCGGCGAATTCGAAGGAGAC
The DNA here is from genome assembly GCA_046756305.1 of Gemmatimonadota bacterium. Lineage (GTDB taxonomy): Bacteria > Gemmatimonadota > Gemmatimonadetes > Longimicrobiales > Gaopeijiaceae > JBHHWB01. The sequence goes on along the minus strand of JBHHWB010000025.1, from coordinate 34,979 downwards.
GCGGGTGCGGGTGGAAGCTTCGAAGAAGAGGTTGACGATGGTCTTGCCCCGCAGCACCGGCACCTTCTTGATGCGCCGTTCCGAGATCTCCTTGAAGGGCTCGGCCGTATCCAGGATGGAGACGATCTGTTCCGCGGAAAGGGGCTCGAGGCCGATGAGATCCTTGCCAAGGGGCGGCGCAGAAGGACTCACACTTCCTCCGGCTGGGAATGAATCAGATCCACGCCGAGGCGGCCGTCCACTTCGGAAACGAGCACCTCGACACTCTGCCCGGGTTCCAGCACCTCCACCTGCCGCCCCACGATGTCGGGCTGGATGGGGAGTTCACGCCCGCCCCGGTCCACGAGGACGCACAGGAGGATGCGGGCAGGACGCCCCCAGTCCATGAGTTCGTTCATGGCGGCCCGGGCCGTGCGCCCGGTGTGCTCCACGTCGTCCACGATCACCACCGTGCGATCGTCGATCCCGTCGGCCGGCAGCTCGGATCCGCTCACGACGGGCCGGGGGCCGATGGCCATGAGGTCGTCGCGATAGAGGGTGATGTCGATGGAGCCCAGGGGGACGTCCACACCTTCCGCCCGCCGGATCTCCTCGGCGAGGAGCTGGGCGATCTGGGTCCCACGGCGGTGAATCCCCATGAGGACGAGTCCCTCGGTGCCGCCGTTTCGTTCAACGATCTCACGAGCCATGCGCGCAACGGCTCGGCGCACGGCCGCCTCGTCCATGATGGCGACTCGGTGGGGCCTCATGCTCCACGGGGTAAAGGTGGCTCCGGCGGCCGGAACCTAGCCGCGGGCCCCACCTCCGTCAACGACGGGATCCACCGCCGGCTCCCACGGGATGCGACGGCCCGCTTCCCCCGGATCCGATCCCCCGGCGTCGCGGACACTGGACCCGTGCAAGGGTTGTCATACCCGCCGGGTTATCCCCATCATGGTGCCTTCGCCTCACAATCATGCCATGCCCCTTCGGGAGCGTTCACCCCATGAGTCGTCCCGCCCGTCTCCCCCTCGCCTTCGCCGCCCTCTTCTCGGTGGCCGGAGCCGTCCTCCTGCCTCGCGCGGCCGCCGCCCAGGGTGTCGAGAAGGCTCCCACGGTGGTTCTGCGCGGCGTGCCGTTCCAGGTGCAGATCCGCGGGGGTGAGGACGAATCCCTGTGGTGGGAAGTACGCGACGCCGACGGCGCAATTCTGGGATCGGGCACCGTGGCCCCCCGGGAGGTGGTGGCGGCCGAAGGCCTGAGCGTGCACCGGCGCGGTCAGCTTCCCCTGGACGTGGTCATCGGGGAGACGCATCACCCCCTCCAGCCGACCTACACACCGGGATGGTTCAGCCTTCTTCCGCCCCTTCTCGCCATCGCACTCGCCCTCATCTTCCGGGAGGTCATCACCGCCCTCTTCGCGGGCGTATGGCTGGGTGCGCTGGCGGTGGCGGGCTTCAACCCCCTCACCGGCACGTGGCGCCTCATCGATACTTTCGTGGTCCCGGCCCTGGGAGACGTGGACGGAGGACACACGCAGATCGTGGTCTTCTCCATGCTTCTGGGAGGCATGGTGGGGATCATCGCGCGCAACGGCGGCACCATGGGGATTGTCGAAGCCGTGGCACCCTTCGCCCGCAGCGCACGCCGGGGAAAGCTCGCCACCTGGGCGGCCGGGCTGGCCATCTTCTTCGATGACTACGCCAACACGCTCATCGTGGGCAACACCATGCGGCCCATCACCGACCGCCTGCGCATCTCCCGCGAGAAGCTGGCCTACATCGTGGATTCTACAGCCGCTCCGGTGACGGCTCTCATCCCCATCTCCACCTGGGTGGGCTACGAGATCAGCCTCATCTCCGACGGGATGCGCATCGCTGCGGAACAGAATCCGGCCACGGCGGCGGCGCTCCAGGCGCCCAGCCCCTTCACCATCTTCATCCACACCATCCCCTACCTCTTCTACCCCATCCTCGCCCTCTTCCTCGTCTTCCTCACCTCCGTGACGGACCGGGATTTCGGCCCCATGGCTGCGGCGGAGCGGAGGGCGGCCCGGGGGGAGGGGCTCTACCGGGAAGGGGCGCAGCTCACCACCGACACCTCCACCCACATCATGGACCCCAAGGAGGGCGTCCGGCACCGGTGGTGGAACGCGGCGATTCCCGTACTGACGGTGGTTCTGGTGGTCCTGCTGGGCCTGTACATCACGGGAAGGGCGCAGGTCGGCCCACAGGCGTCCATCATGGACATCTTCGGCGCGGCGGATCCCTTCAGCACGCTCCTCTGGGGATCCCTGGCCGGATGTCTCGTGGCCATCTTCATCTCGGCGGCCCAGAAGATCCTCACCATCACCGAGGCCATCGATGCGTGGCTGGGCGGCATGCGCGCCATGATGATCGCCATGATCATCCTGGTCCTGGCCTGGTCGCTGGGCGCCGTCACCGAGCAGGTGGGTACCGCCCAGTACCTCGCCCAGATCCTTTCGGACCGGGTGGCGCTGCACCTCATTCCCGTCCTGGTCTTCGCCGTGGCCGCCGCCATGAGCTTCGCCACGGGAACGTCCTGGGGGACCATGGCCATCCTTCTCCCCCTGGTCATTCCCCTCACCGTGTCCCTGGGTGGTGCGGCGGGCTTCGACGGCGGCGCCCACTACTCCATCCTCCTGGGCTCCATCTCCTCGGTGCTGGCCGGCGCCATCTTCGGAGACCACTGCTCCCCCATCTCCGACACCACCGTCCTCTCCTCCACGGCGTCGGCGTGCGACCACGTGGATCACGTGCGCACCCAGCTTCCCTACGCGGTGGTGGTGGCGGCGGTGGGGATGCTGGTGGGGGACATCGGGACGGCGTACGGCCTCCCGAACTGGGCCGCCCTTCTCCTGGGCGCAGGAATCCTGGTCGCGGTGGTAAGGTTATTCGGACAGAAGGTGCGCGAGGAAACACCCGCGTAGCCTCCCCTGAGCCGGTCCTGAGCGGACGAGGAGATCAGCCTCCGTTCTCGAAGGCTGCGGCGCCGATCCGCTCGAGGAAGGGGCGCTCCCCGTCGGGAGAGCCCTCCTCCACCGCCCAGTCATAAGAGAAGAGGACGACCCCCCCTGCGCCTTCCTCCCGTGCAATCCGGATCTTGCTCAGCGTCCCCTCCACTCCGTTCCGGTAGGCACCGATTCCGGCCCACACGCGCTCACGAATCCCGGCCGCCCCCCGGGCCGTCCGGATCTGGCGGCGGAAGACGTCGTCTTCGGTCGTGTACGCCATGGGCACCGCCACGTCCAGGATGCCTCGGGCCAGCCAGGCCGGCCAGTTCTGAAAACGATTGAGGTACGCGTCCTCGTCGTTGGCGAAGACGGCGGCGGAAACGATGAGCCGGGGACGCCGGGCTTTCACGCCGTAGTAGATCCGCTCTACCAACTCCGTGATCTGACGTCTACGGAATTCGTCCCACGGTCCCGCCAGCGCCTCCACGAAGGCAAGGGGATCGCTTCGATAGGCGGCCTCGAGTTCCTTCCGGCGCCGGGGAGAGAGGCGGGGCGCCACCCAGAGGCGAAAGCGCTCCAGCGCGCCACGAGAGTAGTCGAACCGGGGCGAAGGAAAGCGAACGTAGTCAAAGTGAATTCCGTCCAGGTCGTAGCGATTCACCAGGTCCATCCACACCGAGTAGACCCGCTCCTTCACCGCCGGGTGGGAGGGGCTCGAGTAGATGCCCTCCACCCTGTTCGGATTGGCCTGGGCATACCCTCGCAGCGCCTCCACGAAGCGGGGCTCGAAAGGATCCACATCGAAGAGGCGCGTCGCTAGCTCCCGGGGAACGGCAAGCCAGTCGGGATGGGCCCGCAGGAGGTGTTCCGGGCTGCGGGGGGCCTCACCGACACCCCAGACCAGGTGGGTGTTTACCCATGCGTGGACCGCCATCCCCCGGGCATGGGCCTCTTCGACCGCCAGGGCCAGGGGATCGAACTCGGGCGGTCCCTGCACCGTTTCCCCGCGCGGCTCCCAGCGGGAACGGTAGAAGGCGTCGCCGCGTCCCCGCACCTGGACGATGAGGGTGTTGAAACCCGCCTCCCGGGCGCGGCGCACCATCTCCCTCACTTCTCCCGGACTGGTCATGGTGGAACGCACCACCCACAGTCCCCGGACCTCCCGGAAAGGGCGGAGGGGATTCAGGGCCGCCGCGCCGGGCAGATGTGTGCCCGGGACGGCCACGGCACCTCCCACTCGCTCCGGAACCGGCCCCGCTCCACTCCCGCTCGGCGCCCGGGGCGAGGGCGCCCCCACCACGGAGCAGGAAGCCGCCGCCAGCGCCAATCCCGCCACCGGCAGGAAACCGCGGATTCCGTCCATCCATCGCCCCTTCACGGCGCCTCCCTCACGCTGTTTCACGTCCCTTTCGGCGCTCCCGGAAGAACGCGGTCAGGAGCCGGGCCGAAGCCTCGGCCAGAACCCCGGGGGTGACCCGGGCGCGGTGGTTCAACCTATGGTCCTGGAGAAGGTTTCCGAGGGTGCCCGCCATGCCGGCCTTGGGGTCCGAAGCCCCGTAAACGACGCGGGGGATGCGTGCCAGAACCGCCGCTCCGCAGCACATGGCACAGGGTTCCAGCGTCACGTAAAGCGTCACGTCGGTGAGGCGGAAGTCTCCCTGGAGGCGCGCCGCCCTGCGAAGGGCCACGACCTCGGCGTGGGCCGTGGGGTCGGCGTCGGTCACCGTGCGGTTGTGTCCCTCGGCGACGAGACGCCCCCGGCGCACAACGACCGCTCCCACCGGAACCTCGCCGCGAAGCCACGCCGTTCGTGCCTGCTCGAGCGCCCGGGCCATCCAGAGAATATCGGCGGACCCGGAGTCGGCCTCCATCGCCTCTCCGTGCGTCAGTGCCGGGTCAGATTCAGCGCGCCGGAGCTCTCATCCATCCTGCGATAGAAGGCCGTCACGCGGCCCAGGATGCGAAGGCTTTCCGGGTCCTCCACCAGGGTGGCGTCGCCACCGGGGCGCAGCGCCTCCATGAGGGTGCCGCGCCCGTTGTGGGAAACGCGGTGGAACCAGGAGCCGTCGCCTATCCGGACCACCACAACGTCTCCGTCGTCCACCTGCTCCATCTGCACCGGCTCCACCAGGACGTAGTCGCCCTCGGTGACGCCGAGCTGCGCCAGGTCTCCTGCCTTGGCACGGACGAAGAAGCCGCCCCGCTCGCCGGCAAGACGGCGATCGATGGAGAGGTGGAGATCGGCGTCCTTGGCCCGCGGCGAGCGTCCATCGGCGGGGAGCTCGTTGAAGCAGGGAATGGACATGGTCTGAGCCGAGAGATCCACGCCCAGAATGCGCACCCCGCGGGACCTGGAGGGATCCCGTTCCAGATAGCCCTTGTCGGCCAGGGACTGGAGGTGCTCCGACACCGTCTTGGTGCTCTTGATGCCGAAACGCTCACCGATCTCCCGGATGGACGGCTGGTAGGTGTTGGCGCGCAGGTACTGGACCATGAAATCCAGGATCTTCCGCTCGATGTCCGTCAGCGGCTGAGTCTCCGCTCGCCGCCGGCCGAGGCCGGTGCGCGCATCCCGAGATGAGGTGAGGTTTGACCGTGGCAACGTTGCGCCTTTGCGAGCGGTTCCGCTGTGCATCGAAAAAGCCGCCGGGAAACATCTGAAACGACCGGTAAACATCCGGCGGGCAGTTATCCTAATGTGCGCCGGGAACGGGTGTCAAGAAAGGGTTTTCTTTTCGGTGCCCAGAGCGTCAAGGGCGCGGCGGAGCCTGCGCAGGCTTTCCGCCCTTCCCAGGAGCACCAGTACCTCGAAGATCCCCGGGCTCTGCGCCATCCCCGTCAGCGCCACCCGCAGGGGATGAATGAGCTTCCCCGCCCCCACGCCCAGGGACTCGGCCAGGCTGCGGAGGCGCTCTTCCAGCTCTTCTTCGGACCATGGTGCATCCTGGAGAACGCTCTCCAGCCGCACCATGCGTCTCCGCACCGCGTCGGGGTCCTTGAGCCAGTGCTTGGCCACCGCCTTCTCCTCGAAGGACACCTCCCGGGACACGAAAGGCACCGCCTGCTCGGCCATGTCATCCACGGTCCGCGCCCGCACCTTCAGCAGTTCCACCAGGGCGCTCAGCCACGCCTCGTCTTCCAGGCGCTCCGCCACCACGCCGGGCCGGTTCCTGAGGCGGAGGCGGACACGCTCCAGGAGCTCCCCCGTGGGCGTGCGCGCCAGGTGCCGCCCGTTGAGCCACTCCAGCTTCTCCAGGTCGAAGACGGCGCTCTTCTTGAGGATGCGCTCCACGCTGAACGCCTCGATGAGCTCACGGGCCGTCATGACCTCCCGCTCATCCCCCGGGTTCCACCCCAGAAGGGCCAGGAAATTCTTCATGGCCTCGGGCAGGATCCCCTGGGCTTCGTACTCCCCCACCGCTGTCGCGCCGTGACGCTTGCTCAGGCGCTTCCCGTCAGGCCCGAGGATCAGGGGCACGTGGGCGAAGTCGGGTTCGGGGAACCCCAGCGCCCGGTAGAGGAGAACCTGCTTGGGCGTGTTGGAGAGGTGATCGTCGCCGCGCAGCACCAGGTTCACGCCCATCTCGTGATCGTCGGAGGCCACCGCCAGGTTGTAGACGGGGGATCCGTCGGTACGCAGGATCACCAGATCGTCGATGTCCTCGTTGCGGAAGCGCATCTCCCCATGGACCCGATCCCTGAAGCGAGTCCCCCCCTCGGGAACCCGGAAGCGGATGGCGTGGGGCTCCCCGGCGGCGGCCCGCGCCTCCGCTTCTTCTCGACCCAGGGCCTCCGCCCGCTCCCGGGCGACGCGGCTGGGATGGATCCCCCGGACCTCGGCCTCGGCCCGGATCTCCTCAGGGTCGGTGAAGTCCCGGTACGCCTTACCCTCTTCCAGGAGACGGAAAGCGGCCGCCCGGTGGCGCTCCACGCCCTCGGACTGAAAGTAGGGACCCTCGTCCCAGTCCAGCCCCAGCCAGGTGAGCCCGTGGAGGATGGCCTCGGTGTGCTCCTCCCGGGAACGCGTCCGGTCCGTGTCCTCGATGCGCAGGATGAAGACCCCCTTCTCCCTGCGCGCCAGGAGCCAGTTGAACAGGGCGGTGCGGGCGCCCCCCACGTGCAGATAGCCCGTAGGGGAAGGCGCGAAGCGGACGCGCAGCGTCATGCGTCCGTCTCCAGGCGCCGGGTCAGGAGTTCCCTGACCGCCCTTGGATCGGCGGCGCCGCGCGTAGCCTTCATCACCTCGCCCACGAAGAGTCCCAGGAGGCCCGTGCGGCCCCCCCGGTACTCGGCGACCTTTTCCGGCCAGGCGGCCAGCACCTCGTCCACCACGGGCCCCAGGGCCTCGACATCCTCCACGCGCGCGAGCCCCAGCCCCTCGATGAGCGCGTCGGGGTCGCCTCCTTCCGCCACCATGACCGCCAGGACGTCCTTCCCCGCCCGGCGCGAGATGCGCCCCTCCTCCACGGCCCGCACGAGGCGCCCGAATGCGCCGGCATCGAAGGGAAGGTCCTGGAGGGCGCGTTCCCCGAGAAGACCCCTCAGATCGTTCACCATCCAGGAAGCCACCCCCGACGGGCTCCCGCCCTCGGCCAAGGCCGTCTCGAAGAAGTCGGCCGTGGGTCGCTGGCCGGTGAGGACATCGGCATCGGAGGCGTCCAGCTTCAGTTCTTCCATGTAGCGTGCCATACGCGCCTTGAGCTCAGGGTCGGCCCGCCGTCTCCCCTCCCGCTCACTGCTGGCCGCCCGCGCAGGGGCGCCGCCGCGCCCAGGCGCGCTCACCCGTCCGGCCGCCTCCGACGCGTCCTCTCCGCCGGCACCTCTCTTCTCCGGGTGGGCCTGCGCTTTTTCGAGTCGGGCCCGGCGCGGGGCTCCTCCACCGTCCTTCCGCTCCGCCATCTTCCGCGCCCAGGTGTCCTTCAGGGTGACGATGCGGTTGAAGACCAGGGCGTCGCCCCGCCCTTCCACCGGATCCCGCCAGAAATACCCGATACGCTCGAACTGGAAGCGGGTCGTAGGGTCGGCCTCCGCCACCCAGGGCTCCACGACGGCGTCAGGCCGCACCACCAGCGAGGCGGGATTGAGATGGTCGGTGAAGTCGCCTCCTTCGGGAACGTCGTCGGGGTCGGGGGTGCTGAAGAGACGGTCGTAGAGGCGAACCTCGGCAGCCAGGGCGTGGGAGGCCGACACCCACTGGATGGTGCCCTTGACCTTGCGTCCGTCGGGCGTGGTGCCCCCCCGGGTCTCCGGGTCGAAAGAACAGCGCAGCTCCACCACCTCCCCCGAGTTGTCCTCCACCACCTCCTCGCAGCGGATGACGTACCCGTATCGCAGGCGAACCTCTCCCCCCGGCACCAGCCGCCGGTACCCCCTGGGAGGATCCCGGGAGAAATCCGCCCGCTCGATCCACAGCTCCCGGCTGAAGGGCACGGGACGCGACCCTTCGAGGGGAACGTCGTGGGGGTAGAGGGGCGCATCCAGCACCTCCCCCTCGCCTTCGGGATAGTTGGTCAGCACGACCTTGAGAGGCTCCAGGACCGCCATGACCCGGGGCGCCGTGGCGTTGAGAGCGTCGCGGATGGCGTAGTCCAGCTTGCCCATGTCCACCCGCGAGTCGCTCTTCACGACCCCCACGGCGTCGGCGAAGGCGCGCAGGGCCTCCGGCGGCACGCCCCGCCTCCGGATGCCGGCGATGGTGGGCATGCGGGGATCGTCCCACCCCGTGACGTGCCCCTCCTCCACCAAGCGGATGAGCTTGCGCTTGGAGAGGACGGTGTACTCCAGGTTGAGGCGATTGAACTCGTATTGGTGGGGACGCGGCTCCTCGAAGCCCACGTTGTCCAGAATCCAGTCGTAGACCTCCCGGTTGTTCTCGAACTCCAGGGTGCACAGGGAGTGGGTGATGTTCTCGAAGGCGTCTTCCAGGCAGTGGGCGTAGTCGTAGAGGGGGTAGATGCACCAGGCGTCGCCGGTGCGGTAGTGGTCTGCGTGGCGGATCCTGTACAGGACGGGATCGCGCATGATCATGTTGGGCGCCGCAAGATCGATCTTGGCGCGCAGCACATGGCTGCCATCGGGAAACTCTCCGGCGCGCATGCGGCGAAAGAGGTCCAGATTCTCCTCCACGGAGCGGTCCCGCGACGGGGTGGGCCTGCCCGGCTCGGTCACCGTCCCCCGAGCCTCACGGATCTCCTCCTCGCTGGCCGAATCCACGTAGGCCAGCCCCTTGCGGATAAGGACCTCCGCGCACTCGTACATGCGCTCGAAGTAGTCCGAGGCGAAATAGAGGTGCTTCCCCCAGTCGAAGCCAAGCCAGCGCACATCCTCCTGGATAGCGCGCACGTACTCCATGTCCTCGGTTTCGGGATTGGTGTCGTCGAACCGGAGGTGGCACCGACCGCCGAATTCTTCGGCGATGCCGAAATTCAGGCAGATGGATTTGGCATGGCCGATGTGGAGGTATCCGTTGGGCTCCGGCGGGAAGCGCGTCACCACCTGGTCGTAGCGGCCCGCCGCCAGGTCCTCGGCCACGATCTGGCGGATGAAGTCGGCGCGCTCGGTGGCGGGCAGGGGCGTCCCTCGCCTCATGCCGACCCCTCACCGCCGTATCTCCGGCGGATGTAATCGAGAAGGATCTCCTTGAACTCCTCTACCAGGGCTTCGCCTTTGAGGGTGCAGGCATGGGCGCCGTCGATGTACACGGGCGCCTTGGGCTCCTCAAAGGTCCCGGGCAGCGAGATGCCGATGTTGGCGTACTTCGACTCGCCCGGCCCGTTGACCACGCACCCCATGACGGCCACCTCCAGCTCCTCCACACCAGGGTACTCCTTGCGCCACAGGGGCATGTGCTCCCGGATGAAGCCGGTGATGTCCTCGGCCATCTCCTGGAAGAACGTGGAGGTGGTGCGTCCGCAACCCGGGCACGAGGTGACCTGGGGTTCGAAGGAGCGGATTCCCAGGGACTGGAGGACCTGCTGGGCCACCCTAACTTCCTCGGCCCGGTCCCCTCCGGGGGCGGGCGTGAGGGAAACCCGGATGGTATCGCCGATACCCTCCAGGAGGAGGGGCGCGAGCCCCGCCGTGGTGGCCACGATTCCCTTGGCGCCCAGACCGGCCTCGGTCAGACCCAGGTGGAGCGGGTAGTCGCAGCGCTCCGCCAGCATGCGGTAGACGTAGATGAGGTCCCGCACCGACGACACCTTGGTGGAAATGACGATGCGGTCGTGTCCCAGACCCGTCTCCTCGGCCAGGGCGGCCGAGCGCAGCGCGCTTTCCACCATGGCCTCCATGAGCACCGCCTCGGCCTCCTTGGGCTCCTTGCGACGGGCATTCTCATCCATGAGTTCGGTGAGGAGACGCTGGTCCAGCGACCCCCAGTTGACGCCGATGCGAACCGGTTTGTCGTGCTCGATGGCGACGCGCACGATCTCCTGGAAGTTCTTGTCCCGGTGTTTGGTGCCCACATTGCCCGGGTTGATGCGAAGCTTGGCCAGCGCCTCGGCCGCGGCGGGATACTTCCTGAGCAGAATGTGGCCGTTGTAATGGAAATCGCCCACGATGGGTGTGGCGCAGCCCTCCTCTCTGAGGCGGCGCACGATCTCCGGGACCGCCTGTGCGGCGGCGTCGTGATTGACGGTGACCCGCACCAGCTCGGATCCGGCATCGGCCAGAAGCCTGACCTGGGCCACGGTGGCCTCCACGTCCGCCGTGTCCGTATTGGTCATGGACTGGACGACGATGGGAGCGTCCCCCCCCAGGGAGACGCCGCCCACATCCACTGGGACCGAGGGTCTGCGATGAAACGGAAGCACCGGCGTTCCTTGCGAACAATGAATCTCGAATGCGATCCACCGAGGCGCGAAGACCTCCCCGCCCCGACGGGACAATCTACCCCTCCCGGAGAGGCCCTCCAAGACACCGGACCGGCGGGATATCCGTGGGGACGGTTCGCACCGAAGCGGCCATCGGCCTGGAACCCGCCAGCTCCCGCCGGGGTTCAAGGGGAGGTTGTACACGGATTCGTCCCAAGGCACCTTCGAACACGACACCGAGAAATGTCCGAACCGAAGATCACCGTCATCGCCAACGCATCGCTCAAGGTGGAGGGGGACGTCCCCCTCTTCGACGATCAGGGCAACCGCATCGAGACCACAACGGGCAAGGCCTATTTCCTCTGCCGCTGCGGCGGCTCCTCCAGAAAGCCGTTCTGCGACGGAACCCATCGCACCATCGGCTTCGACGGGTCCCTGGCCGAGTCCCGGTAGGAGGCACCTCATTCCTCGAGCGCTCCTCGCCTTCGTTGCCCTTCTCTTCTCTGCGGCCTGCGCCGCGGGCTCCCCTCAATCCGAGAAGGCGCCGCGGAGGGATGGTCGCGCCGAAGCGGTGGAGATTCAGTATACGCTCCTCAATGCCGCCCTGGGCGGCCTGGATCCCGTCTTCGAGGCCTACGGGGTGGAGGACGCCTGCGTAGGTGTCGCCGCGCTGGGACCAAGAAGGAGCGTGCGGCGCCGTGATGCAGCCGCACGAAGGGTGGATCTCCGGGCTCTCACGGCCCGGGACCGGGCCGTGGCCAAGGAGATTCTGCAACGCCTCGCGCCGTGGGGGCGGGGGCTCCATCCCTTCGAGGCGTGCCGCTATTCCGGAGGCGGCGTCGCGGTGCGGGAAAGCTCACGGCCCGCCGCCTTCATCTCCGTCCACGCGCCGCGCTGGGAAACGGCGAATATGGCGGTGGTGGACATGACGGTGGGCTACGGGGGGAATGTCCTGACCCTCGGCTTCTCCTGTCGTGTCTACCGGGAAGGCGAAGGGTGGGAGTTGGGGACGTGCAACTGCAGGGGGAAGGGACGGAAGGGCGACCCCTGCGTGAGCGTCTGGTAGCCTCCCGCGTACGGCGAGGACCCTTCTATTCCAGCGCCAGATCCACCATCCGCTGCAGGCGGGCATCGGGCAGGGCCCGGGGGTCCACCGGGTAGTTCGACGGAACGTGAAAGGTGAGGGCCGCGCAGGTGAATCTCAGGCCTGCCGGGAGAACGTGGTCCCCACCGCCCACCGTGCGGGCGGCCAGGGTCCTCTCCACCCATTGGATGGTCCACTCGATTCCGTCGGCGTCGATCCACTTGCGCGGGCGCATTCCATCTCCCGTTCGTCTTGAAGCGGTACATCGGTGTGTAGGGGCGATGTTCTAAGATAGTCACACCTACCCCTTCGGGTCCAAGAACTTTCGACCGTAGGTCTGGAGGCCCGCCGGGATCGGACGGGACATGCGCGGTGTACGGATGCGTGACCGGCATCTCTTACAGGGGATTCCACCATGGAGATGATCTTCTGCACGCCTCTTCCCCATGCCGCGCCGGAAGACGCGTTGGCATGGCATCGGCGGCCCGGAGCGCTGCGGCGCCTCCTCCCGCCCTGGATCCGCAGTGAAGTCCTCTCCCTGGAAGAGGGGGGGCGCGCCGTCCTCCGAATTCGCGGCGGGCCCATCTCCTTCGAGTGGACGCTTCGCATCGAGTCTGTGGAGGGTACAGCGGGATTTCGGGTCGAGCAGATCCACGGCCCCTTCGCCGCCTGGCGCCTCCGGCGACTCTTCCTTCCGGAAGGCGACGGCGGTTGCCGCGTCGAAGATACCCTGGAGGTGGAGCCGCCCCTGGGCGCCGCCGGAAAATGGGCGGCTCCGGCCCTTCTCCGCCGGGAGCACTCACGCGTTTTTGCCTTCCAACACCTCAGGCTTTCCGCTGATCTCGCCCTTCACGCCCGCTATGCCTCGTTCCCCCGAAGGACCCTCGCCGTCACCGGGTCCGGCGGCCTCATCGGCGGCGAACTCTCGGCTTTTCTCACCAGCGGCGGCCACCGAGTGATCCGGATGGTGCGCAATCCGGATGACGTCAGCGGGGGGAGGATCCATTGGGATCCCTTGAAGGGGGTCATCGACGCCGAAGGACTCGCCCGGTGCGATGCCGTGGTTCACCTGGCCGGAGCGCCCATCGCCGAGGGGAGATGGACGGCACACCGCAAGCGGGAGATCCGCAACAGCCGCATTCTGGGAACCGACCTCCTCGCCCGAACGCTGGCGGCGCTGGAGGACGGGCCCAAAGTCCTCCTTTCGGGATCCGCCGTCGGGTTTTACGGAGACCGGGGATCCGAGATGCTGGACGAGGAGAGCGGCCCCGGCAGGGGGTTCCTCTCCCAGGTCACGCAGGACTGGGAGGCCGCGACGCGGCCCGCCGCACGGGCCGGGATCCGCGTGGTGCGCCTCCGCACAGGGATCGTACTGTCAGGAAGAGGGGGAGCGCTGGCCAAAATGCTGCCCCCCTTCAAGATGGGGGTAGGCGGGAGGCTGGGCAGCGGACGTCAGTACATGAGCTGGATCGCCCTGGACGACGTGTTGGGGCTGATTCTCCATGCCCTCGCGACGGCGAACCTGGAAGGAGCCCTGAACCTCACCGCACCTCACCCCGTGACCAACGCCACCTTCACCACCATTCTGGGGGAGGTCCTCAACCGTCCCACGGTCCTGCCTGTTCCGGCGCTCGCCGTGAAGACGCTTTTCGGGGAGCTGGGAAGCGAGGCCCTCCTCGGCGGGCAACGCGTCCTGCCGCGAAAAGCCCTGGAGAGCGGCTACGATTTCGCCTTCGAAGGGTTGGAAGAAGCGCTTCGCTTCGAACTGGGGCGAAGCGCCGGAAAGGGATGGGATTGAGCTGCGGACGCCTCGCGGCGTCCTCGCTCTCGCTCGGTCGTCTCGCTTCGCTCGGCTCGAAACCCACTTCGCGTCCCGCTTCGCGGTCCGCGTGGGTTCGAACCCGCCGCCTTCGGGTAGCTTCCACGCTCCCTGCGCCTCGAGACTTCGATAACGGAGGGGGTGGGATGGACCTCGCTCTCGCTCGGTCGTCTCGCTTCGCTCGGCTCGAAACCCACTTCGCGTCCCGCTTCGCGGTCCGCGTGGGTTCGAACCCGCCGCCTTCGGGTAGCTTCCACGCTCCCTGCGCCTCGAGACTTCGATAACGGAGGGGGTGGGATTCGAACCCACGAGTCCTTTCGGACGCCGGTTTTCAAGACCGGTGCATTGAACCGCTCTGCCACCCCTCCACGGGTACCGCTTCGGTAGGAAAGATGGGCCCACGGCAGGCTCCGGTCCACCGGGACCCTCCCGATCCCCTCGGGGTTCAACTGGGCATGAACGATGCTCCAGACATGCCCCGCCCTCTCTGGAGGCGCGCTCTACCCTGGGTGGAGCGGGTGGTCACGGTGGGCCTCCTGATCTTCGTTGCCGTCCGGCTCGGACCACAGCTCGGCGCCCTGGTGGGTGTCGCTCCCGACCGTGGCCGCATGCCTGAGTTCACGGTGGTCACCCTGGACGGGGACACCCTCCGCTCCGAGGAGCTGCGCGGAAAGGTGGTGGTGGTGAACTTCTGGGCCACATGGTGCGCTCCCTGCCGCCTCGAGATGCCCGCCTTTCAGAAACTCCAGGAGCGCCGGGCCCGTGACGGCGTCGTGGTCCTCGGGCTCTCCACCGACGTGGGGAGCGAAGAGGCCATCCGCTCCTTTCTCGACGAGCGGGGCATCACCTACCCGGTAGGCAGGGCGACACAGCGTCATCGGGCAGCCTTCGGCGGCATCCGGGGCATCCCCACCACCTTCATCATCGACCGGGACGGAATCGTACGGCACAGGGTCGTGGGGTACTTCGCATCCCCTGCCCTCAACGCCGCCGTGTCTCGCCTGCTCAGGAACGATTCGCCGGGAGCGGCGGAGCGCTGACGGGGCAGCGCCGGAGGAAGAAGGACCGGAGAGGGGCGCGCCGCCCGGCCCGGCCGAGCACATCTGTGGCGCGCCCGCCCCCGTCCGTCAGTGCCGGAAGAGCCTCCGTCCCGTGAACACCATGGCGAGGCCGTGCTCGTCAGCGGCCTGAATAACCTCTTCGTCCCGGATGGATCCTCCCGGCTGGACGATGGCCCGCACCCCCGCCTCGGCGGCGGCGTCCACGCCGTCGCGGAAGGGGAAGAAGGCATCCGACGCCAGCACCGCGCCCTGAAGATCCAACTCCTGGTCCCCCGCCTTGCGCACGGCGATGCGGGAGGAATCCACCCGGCTCATCTGCCCGGCGCCGATGCCCAGGGTAGCTCCCCTACCTGCCAGGAGGATGGCGTTGGATTTCACTCCGTAGACTGCGGCCCAGGCGAAGCATAGGTCGTCCCACTCCCGCTCATCGGGAGCGCGCGTTGTGGCAACCTTCCACGTCCCGTCTCGCCTCCCGTAGAAGGGAGGCCTCCCCGGGGTCTGAGCCAGCATGCCGCCGTACACGCTCCGAAACGCCCGGGGCTGCGGAAGGCGCCCGTGGGCCGCCAGGAAGCGCGCCGTTCCCCGCTCCTCCTCCCCCGCTTCCCGCCACCAACTTTCTGCGGGTTCCTCTTCCAGCTCTTGCGAGAGGCCTGGAAAGGTGAGGAGGCGCAGGTTCTTCTTCCGCGTCAGACGCTCCAGGGCCGCGTCAGTGAACCCCGGCGCCACGATACACTCGACGAAGAGCTTCGCCATGGCCTCGGCCGTCGCCGCATCCACCGGGCGGTTGACGGCGATGACGGAGCCGAAGGCGCTTACCGGATCACAGCGCAGTGCCTTCTCGTAGGCCTCCACCAGGGATTCGCCGACGGCCAGCCCCGCCGGCGTCGTGTGCTTGACGATGCACACCGCCGGGCGCGGCGAGAAGGCGAAGGGCGAAAGGGAAAGAAGGGCGCCGTCCAGATCGAGGATGTTGTTGTAGGAAAGCTCCTTGCCGTGGTGCTGGGTCAGGGCGGCCACACCCGCTGCGGTTCCCACCCGGTAGAAGGCCGCCTCCTGGTCGGGGTTCTCGCCGTACCGCAGCGTCTGGATCCGGGTCAGCGAGAGCGCCGCCTCCTCCGGGAACGTCTCGGACCCGCTCATGTCCTCGGCTGACGATCCGGCCCTGGAGTCCGCGGCAGGCTCCCCTTCCAGGTACGCGGCGATGGCCGCATCATATCCGCTGATGTGGCGGAACACTTTGGCGGCCAGCCGGCGCCGCAGCCCTTCCTCTCCCTGGCCTCCCGCACCGTCCAAAGCCTCCAGGACAGCGGCGTAGTCGGCCGGGTCCACCACGACCCAGACGTCGCGATGGTTCTTGGCGGCGGCCCGGATCATGGTGGGCCCTCCGATGTCCACCTTCTCCATGGCGGCGTCGACGGTCACATTCCCCGGAGCGATGGTCTCCCGGAAGGGATAGAGGTTCACCGCCACGAGGTCGATGGGCCCGTAGCCCTGCGCCTCCAGCGCGGCCAAGTCGTCCTCCCTCTCCCGCCGCGCCAGCAATCCCGCGTGCACAGCGGGATGCAGGGTCTTCACCCGGCCCTCCATCATCTCGGGATGCCCCGTGATCTCGGCCACCTCCGTCACATCGAGGCCGGCCTCCCGCAGGGTGCGGGCCGTTCCTCCGGTCGACACCAGAGCCCACCCGCGCCGGGCGAGCCCCTGAGCAAACTCCACGATGCCGGTCTTATCGGAAACGCTGAGCAGCGCGCGCTTCATAGAATTCATCCTCGAAATCAAAGCGTGGTGAGGGAGGAGAGATCCGGCGCCCGGGCCGGGACCCAGGCATCGCCGGAAACGTCCATAGGGGTGACGGGGCCGTCCCGCGTCAGGGCGTGGCACACGTGATCCACCACCCTCGGATAGAGAAGGTGCTCCACCTTCAGGACCCGGGTCGCAAGCGCCTCGGGGGTGTCGCCTTCGTGGACGGGCACGGGCCACTGGGCCAGAATTCTACCGCGGTCGTACACCTCGTCCACCAGATGCACCGTGGGCCCGCTCAAGCGGGCGCCGGATTCCAGAACGGCACGATGGACGTGGATGCCGTACATCCCCTTCCCACCGAATGAAGGCAGGAGGGCGGGATGGATGTTCAGCATGCGCTCGGGGAAACGCGCCACCACCTGAGGAGGCACCAGCTTCAGATATCCCGCCAGGAGGACCAGATGGACCCCGTGGTGCTCCAGGGTATCCAGCATCTCCCCGGCCACCTCCGCCGGGGGGCGGTGCCGCGTGGGGATCACCGCCCACGGCACCCCGGCCCGCCGGGCGCGCTCCAGCGCCCCGGCACCCTGGCGGTCACTGATCACCAGGGCCACCCGCCATGACTCCCGCCCGGCGGCGTGGTCCATGAGGGCCTGCAGGTTGCTCCCGCCCCCGGACGCGAACACGGCCGCCAGGAGGGGCGAAGGCGTCATGCCAGATCTCCGCCGTACTGGGGCGCCAGGAAGGGATTGCCCACCCGCTCGTGCCCCACGGTGGTGGCGGGCCCGTGACCCGGATAGAGGACCACCTCGTCGGGAAGGGTGAGGACCTGCCTGCGAATGGAGTCCATGAGGGTGTAGAAATCCCCGCCCGGAAGGTCCGTGCGCCCGATGGACCCCTGAAAGATCACGTCTCCTACCAGGGCCGCCCCCATTTCAGGAACGACGAGGATGACGTGCCCCGGGGCGTGCCCCGGGGCGTGCCGTACCTCGAAGGTGACCTCGCCCACCGTCAGGCGCTGGCCTTGCTCGAAAGACTCGTCGGGGGGCGGCTGGGGCGTGAAGGGCATTCCGAAGGCGGCGGCCTGCTGAGCCAGTCCCTGGTAGAGGGGACGATCGGCGGGGTGCAGCCAGATCGGAGCATGGGGCCGGACGGCCCTCACGCGATGAATCCCCTCCACATGATCCAGATGGGCATGGGTCAGGAAGATGGCGCGCAGATCGAGATCGCCTTCTTGGACGGCATTCGCCATGCCCTGGGAGGCCGCACCGGGATCCACGGCCACAACGACATCGCCGCCGCAGGGCACAAGGTACCCGTTTTCAGCGAACCCGCCCCCGGAAAAGGTGGGGAGGTCCATGACTCAGAATCCGAAGGAGCGTTTGGGCGTCAGACGGTAAAGGAGCTCCCGCATCCGCAGCCGCCGGCCGCGTTGGGGTTCCGGAACGTGAATCCCTGGCCCATGAAGCTGGTGACGAAGTCGATCTCCACCCCGTCCAGGTACTGGGCGCTGAAGGGGTCCACGAAGATGTTGACGCCCTCCACCTGCATCACTTCGTCGTCGTCTTCGGGTCCGTCTTCAATGTTGAGCCCGTACTGAAATCCCGAGCAGCCCCCGGGAAGCACGGCCACTCTGAGGCCCACGTTCTCACCAACGCCGTGTTCCTTGATGAAATCCTGGACCTTTTCCGTTGCCGTCGGCGTCAGGGTCAGTGTCAGCATCATGCGCCGGGCGTCCTCCTTGACCGCTCATGGCGGGCCGGGCAGACGGCGCCGACCCGCGAAAAGAATACGATATTCGCTGTTTGCAGAGGGCTCAAACGGCCCTTCTTCGCTACCCACCCCTTCCCGGGATGTTTCCCCGGGCCCGGCGAGCTTCCTCAATCCGCAAAGCTACCCGAGGGCCCGAGGAGGGTCAACGGCACTCAGAGCGCGATGGGGACGCGGTAGAAGGGAGGTCCGCGACTCACTCCGCCGGGATCCTGGCGACTGCAGCCGCCAGGGCCCTTGCGACCTCGTCGTCTTCCTCGGGGAGGACGGTGCGGAGATCCACGACCAAGTGCTCCCCCTCGAGGCGGACCACGACCGGCGGATCACGGCGCCGCAGGGCGGCGGCCGTCGAGGTCCCGGCGCCTCCCGAGGCCGGGATCCTCACCGTCCAGGACGGAAGGGCCACGCCGGGGTACGTTCCGCCCCCCACGGCGCCCTCCCCCCGCGCGGCAGCGGCGCCCACACCCCGTGCCGAGAGGGCGGCGGCAAGCGCGTGGGCCCGGGCCTCCAGAGCATCCAGGGGCGCGGCGAGCATACGCAGCACCGGGATGGCCGCCACGGCCCGCTCCGGATCGCGGTAGAGACGCAGCGTCGCCTCCAGCGCCGCCAGGGTGGTCTTGTCCACCCGGAGGGCGCGGCACATGGGGTTCTTCCGCATGGCACCGATCCATGCGCCGCGTCCAAGAAGAATCCCGGCCTGAGGACCTCCCAGGAGCTTGTCGCCGGAGATGGCCACCACGTCGGTCCCGCGCGCCAGGGCCTCCGGCGCCCTGGGCTCGGGCCCGAGTCCCAGAAGCTCCGGATCGGCCAGGAGTCCCGAGCCCAGATCGTAGAGGAGAGGAATGCCGGCTTCGGCCGCCGCCCCAGCCAGTTCGTCCACATCTGCCTCCTCGGCGAATCCGGTGATGCGGAAGTTGGAGCGGTGAACCTTGAGGAACGCTGCCGTCTCACCTTCGACGCAAGCCTCCACGTAGTCCGACGCCCGGGTTCGGTTGGTGCTTCCCACCTCCACGAGGCGGGCTCCGGACCGCTCCAGGATCTCCGGCACCCGGAAGCCTCCCCCGATCTCCACGAGTTCGCCACGGGACACCACGACGTCCCGTCCCAGAGCCACTGTGTTGAGCGCCAGCATGAGGGCCGCGGCGCAGTTGTTCACAACGAGCGCGTCCTCAGCGCCGGTCAACTCGGTGAGGAGGCTCACGCAGTGGTCGTAGCGGGAGCCCCGCCGACCCTCCTCCAGATCGAACTCCAGGTTGGTGTATCCCCGGCCCACCCGCTCCATGGCCGCCAGGGCCGACTCGGCCAGCGGCGCGCGCCCCAGATTCGTGTGGAGCACGACGCCCGTCGCATTGATGACCCGGCGCAGGGAGGGACGGTCGTCCTCCTCGAGCTGCGCCTCCACCGCCTGGGCATACCACGAAGCATCCTCCAGGGGGAGTTGGTCCAACGCCGACACCTCCTCGCGGCGGAGATCCTCCAGGACGCGGCGCAGGACCGCGGCGGTGCGCGTCCGGCCGAAGCGGGAGACCAGGGCCTTCATCTCCGTCCCTTCCAGGAGCGCATCCGTGGCGGGGATTCGGCGCCGGGGATCCATCCGCTACCTCCTCCACCTCACAGGAATCGTGTCCCGTGGAGGAACGCTGTCGGCGGCGCTGTCCGGCGGCGGCGGTTCGAGCACCACGGCGGCCTCTCCTCCGCCCAGGGGGAGCCCGTTCAGGTTCTCGGCACGGATCACCCTGAGCTGATAGGCCACGTTGACCTCCAGGGGCTCGCTGAGGAGCACGACGAGTCTGCGGGCGGGCAGCGGTTTTCCGTCGGGGCCCACGGCAGGCTCCCCTCCCCCACCGGGCCTCCCGCCCTGCCTTCCTCCACCGGCGTCGCGGCCGGCGGGAAGGGGCGGCGGACCCCGGCGACGGGCCTGCGGTCCTGTCGCGGCCGCCGCGGACGTGTCCGGGCCGGCCCCTCGTGCATCGGTGGTATCCTGCACCGCCTGCCCGATTGCCGCCGTATCCTGCACCGCCGCCTGCCCGGCCGCCGTATCCCTTGCCGCGTCAGCCGCGACACCCATGGCGACGGAATCTGCGGCCCCTCCCGCCGCCGCTCCCGCATCCGCCCCGGCGGCGGCTTTCAGGGAGTCCTCACGCGCCAGCTCCGCCCGTACCGAATCGGCCCAGGCGACGTACTCGAACTCGTGGAAGACGCGCGCGACGCCCGGAGCCGGCCCGTCCTCTCGGGACAGACTGACGGAAACGGCCGAAGCCGGCGTAGCCGGATTGAGATAGTCGTCGAAGGAAAGGAGGAGCGTCACCGAATCAAGGATTGCCACCCGGGTCAACTGAGCGGGACTCGTGTCGGGCTGAAGGACGGGAATGTCCAGAAGCAGCGTATCCGCCCCGACGAAGAGGAGAACCTGCTTCCCCTGAACCTCCATGCTGTCCGGTTCCTGGTTCCGGTTCCGGTCCACGAAGGCGACGAGGTCATAGCGACCGGGAGGAAGGTAGCGAAAGGCGTACACCCCTCCCGTGTCGGCGAGGGAGACATACGTGGCCGAGTCGGCACGCTGCACAGCCAGAACCTGGGCGTCAGCCACCCCTTGCCCTGTCACCCGGTCCCACACCCTTCCCGCCACGGCGCTCTCCACCAGCTCCGCGCCCGTGGAGAAGACCAGTTCGAAGGGATCCCTGAGCTTGTTGTTGAAGAGGTCCTGCACCACGGGAAGGAGGGTGATCCGATAGACCATTCCCGATTGGAAGCCTCCGTCCAGTTCCACCTCGAGGCTCTGCCGGCCTTTCTTCACCCGAGGTTTTCCCGTCCGGGGCGAGACCAGGACGGCATCGTCCAGGGATCCCCCTGCGGTGCGCTCGCTGATGCGCTCGTCGAAGATGAAGCGCACCGGCCCTCCGAACTCCTCGACGACGCTGTAGGGCTCGGGGTCGGTGGCCACCACCACCGGAGGCCGCCGGTCCTCGGGCCCGCCGGGAGGGGCCCCCACGCGCGCGCAGGCGCCTGCGAGGGCCACGCCCAGCGCCGCCACCGGGGGCAGAAGCCTCCGCGCCGTCCGTCGCCGGGCGTCTCCCAACCCTGTCAGGAGAGACCTCCCAGCTCGGCGGCCTTCGCTTCCAGCTTGCGGAGCTGCTCCTCCAGGCTGTCCGCCTTCTCTCGTTCCCGCTCGACGACCTCCGCAGGCGCCCGGGAGACGAAATTCTCATTCGCCAGCTTTTTCCGCGCCCCGGCCAACTGGCCTTCCAGGCGCTGAAGCTCCGCCGCCAGGCGGGCCCGTTCCCGTTCCAGGTCGATGATTCCCTCCAGGGGAATGAAGAGCTCGGCGCCGTTACGGAGCACGGCATGGGCCCCGATGCCCGCGCCCGGGGAAAAGCGCACTTCCCGGACCCGGGCCAGGCGTTCCAGCGCCGGGGCCTGGGATTCGATGGTGCCTCGGAAGGCATCGTCGCAGGCGAGGTGGATCTCGACGCGCCGACCCTCGCCTACGCCATACTCCTTGCGCAGGCGCCGGATCTCCACGATGAGCTGCCGCAGTCCCTCCATGCCCGCCTCGGCTTCGGGATCAGTCCACCCGGCCACCTCTTCCGGCCAGGGCGCCACCATGAGGTCCGGCGGCCGGGGCGCCTCGTGCTGCCAGGGGATGCGCAGCCACAGCTCGGCGGTGACGAAGGGCACGATGGGATGGAGGAGCCGGAGGGCCAGATCCAGCACGGTGACCAGCGTTGAGCGGGCGGCCTCGCGACTGGCGGCATCGGCTTCGGGACCCAGGCGGTCCTTCACCAGCTCCAGGTACCAGTCGCACACCTCGCCCCAAAAGAAGTGATACAGGTCTTCCGCCACTTCGTGGAGGCGGAAGCGCTCCAGGTCTTCGGTGGTGGCGGCGATGGCGTGGTTGAGGCGCGACAGGATCCACCGGTCTTCCAGCCGCAGGTGCTCCGCCACCTCGGCCACCGGCGCCACCGATCCCTCACCAATGCTGAGGAGCGCGAAGCGGCCGGCGTTCCAGATCTTGTTGGCGAAGTTCCGGCCCGCGGCGAAGCTCCCCTCCACGTCCTGGTAGTCCAGGTTGATGTCGGTACCGATGGCGCACTGATTCACCAGGGTGAAGCGCATGGCGTCGGCGCCGAACCGCTCCACCACCTCCAGGGGATCGATCCCGTTCCCCAGGGATTTGGACATCTTGCGGTTCTGCATGTCCCGCACCGTCCCGTGGAGGTAGACCTGGCGGAAGGGCTCCTCTCCCATGAACTCGTAGCCCGACATGATCATGCGGGCCACCCAGAAGAAGAGGATCTCAGGCGCCGTCACCATGGTGTGGCCCGGATAGAAGGCCTTCAGGTCGTCGGTCTCTTCGGGCCACCCGAAGACGGAGAAGGGCCACAGCCACGAGCTGAACCAGGTGTCCAGGACATCGGGATCCTGCTCCAGGTCCGCACTCCCGCACGCCGGGCACGCGGCGGGGTCTTCCCGGGTCACGATGGTCTCGCCGCACGCCTGGCAGTACCACACGGGGATGCGGTGGCCCCACCAGAGCTGACGGGAGATGCACCAGTCCCGGAGGTTCTCCATCCAGTGCTCGTAGACCTTCCGCCACCGGTCCGGCGTGAAGGTCACCGTGCCGTCGCGCGAGGCCGCCAGGGCAGGCTCAGCCAGGGGCTTCATCTTCACAAACCACTGGAGGGAGAGGCGCGGCTCCACCACCGTGTGGCAGCGATAGCAGTGGGGCACCGAATGGACGTGAACGTCCTCGCCGGCGAGGAGTCCTTCCGCTTCCAGCGCTGCGAGCACCGCCTTGCGCGCCTCGAAGCGATCCATTCCCCGGAAGGCCTCGGGGACGTTGTCGTTCATGACCGCTTCCGGCGTCATCACCTCCACGACCTCGAGTCCCGTGCGTCCCGCAATGTCGAAGTCGTTGGGGTCGTGGGCCGGCGTCACCTTCACCATCCCCGACCCGAACTCCCGGTCCACGTAGGCGTCGGCCACCACCGGGATGGTGCGTCCCGTCAGGGGCAGATGCACGTCGGCCCCGACCAGGGGGCGGTACCGATCGTCGTCGGGATGGACCGCCACCCCGGTATCCCCCAGCATGGTTTCCGGCCGGGTGGTTGAGACGGTGAGGTACCACCGCCCGTCAGGGAAGCGCCCCACCGCTTCGGCGCCTGCCTCCCTGGCGGCGGCCGCCGCTTCCCACGCCGACTCGGCGATGGGGTAGCGGATATGCCAGAGGCGCCCCTCCGCTTCTTCGCCTTCCGCCTCCTCATTGGAGAGGGCCGTATGGCAGCGGGGGCACCAGTTGATGATGTATTTTCCCCGGTAGATGAGGCCCTTCTCGTAGAGGCGAACGAAGACCTCCCGCACGGCCCGGCTCAGCTCCGGATCCAGAGTAAACCGGGTGCGCTCCCAGTCGCAGGAGCAGCCGATGGCCTTGAGCTGATCCAGGATCACGCCGCCCGTCTCGCGGACGAACTCCCACACCCGCTCCACGAAGGCTTCCCGTCCCAGGTCGTCCCGATGCTGTCCCTCGGCGGCGAGCCGGCGCTCCACCACGTTCTGGGTGGCGATCCCGGCGTGATCCGTCCCGGGGACCCAGAGAGCCGCCCGTCCCTGCATCCGCCTCCAGCGGATCAGAACGTCCTGGATGGTGTTGTTGAGGCCGTGCCCCATGTGCAGCCGCGCCGTGACGTTGGGCGGCGGGATGACGATCACATAGGGCTCACGCCCTTCCTGGAGGACGACCGAGGCGGGTACATGGAAGTATCCGCCTTCCTGCCAGGCCTGATAGCGAGCGGGCTCAATGGCCCGGGGATCGAAACGGGGTGCCAGTTCCTGTGACAAGAGGTGGCTCTACAGTTGCGTGCGGAGGGGCTCGGCCGGGACCACACAGGTTCGACTCGACTCGAACCCGTAAGATGGCGTACACGGCGGCGCTGCGGAACCGGGATCTTCTATCCTGCTTTGCTCGCCGGGGTTCCTTCCCCGTAGCGCGCGTCCCGAAAGAAGGGAGACCGCTCCTGCAGGAGACCGGCGTCCTCCTCCCCGCTGCGCCCCTGGACGGCGTCGAACACCTCGGGAGAAAGGGCGAGGAACGCTTCGGCGGCCCGGGGGCTGAAGTGGGTCCCACGGCTGCGGGCGATCTCCTCTCGGGCCTTCGCGTGACTGCGATTCTCCCGGTATGCCCTCCGGCTTGTCATGGCGTCGTAGGCGTCACACACGGCCATGATCTGGCCGACCACAGGGATGTGGTCTCCCGACAGCCCCTCCGGGTATCCGGTTCCGTCCCAGCGCTCATGGTGATATCGGGCTCCCGTGGTGAGGTGCCGCAGCGAAGGGATGGCCTCCAGGACGTCGGCGCCGTCGGAGGGATGGCGACGCACCAACCGGAACTCCTCATCGTTCAAGCGCCCGTTCTTGGCCAGAATACGCAGGGGGATCTTCAGCTTGCCGAGGTCGTGCAGGTACCCACCGGCCCACAGGGTAGCCTTGGCGTGCATCCGCAGGCCCATGACCTCGGCCACGGCCACGGCCAGGGCCGCCACCCGCCGTGAGTGCCCCGCCGTGTAGGGGTCTTTGGCGTCGATGAGGTTGGCCAGGATCCCCAGGAGTTGGTCGTTGGAAAGGGGCGAAACCTCCTCGGGAAGGAGGCGTTCCGCCGCCCGCGTCACATGATGCCGGAAGAGGGTGGGCTCATAGGCGAGAATGCTCCCTGAACAGCTCAGGTCCAGAAAGACCCGCACCACCTCCGGTCCAAACTCCCTTGCGGCCGCCTCCTCCACCACCGTGCGGATCTCCTCCGGAGGAAGAGGACCGCGGTGGGGCCGGGGCTGGCCCAGGGCCACCACCGTGTCGGCCAGCCGCAGGACCTGGGCTCCGATGGGGATCTCGTCGCCCCGCAGGCCGTCGGGGTATCCGCCTCCGTTCCACCACTCGTGGTGGTAGCGGACCAGGGGCGCCAGACCCTGCAGGTGGGGGATGCGGGCCACGCGGCGCTCGCTGCGGATGGGGTGCTGCTCCACCCTGGCGCGCACCTCCGGAGGCAGTTCGGGGACGGGATTCTCCCAGGCGTCTTCCGCCAGCCCCACCATCCCCATATCGGAAAGGACCGAGGCGAAGAAGAGACGGGACGCCTCCTTCTTGGAGAGGCCCAGCGCCTCTCCGATCTGCGCCGAAAGAAGGGCGACGCGGGGCCCGTGGTCCGCCAGATAGCCCTTGGCCGCGCCCATCACCTGGGTGAGGGCCTCCAGGAGTCCGGCGTAGAACGCTCGTCCCGAATGCACTTGAGTGACCAATCCGCTTCTCCCGAGGGTCTTCTTCAACTCCGCGGGGGACTGCCCGGATCCCTCAACCCGCGCAGCGGAGCCGTGCGCCGATAGAGTGCCGTCGACGCCGGACCTGCTAACCCATGGACAGATGTCTGTGCTGAATATCCAAAGTACAACCGGAAACACCTGTTCCACCAGAGCCAGATGTTTCCCGGGGACGAACTTGTCCCTGGATCGAGGAGGCGCGCGCCCGACCGGGGTCGGCGCGCGGTCAGCGGCGGGCGCCGGAAGTGTCGGGCCTGGCCCGGGACTCCCGCCGCTCCCGGTCCCTGCGCTCCCGGATGGCCTTGGCCCGTTCCTTCCAGCTGTCTCGCAGCTCCCCGGTGATGGCGCCCCTGCGGACCTCCTCCCACTCCCACGCCCGTCGCTTGGCCGCGTCGCGCTGTCCCGGGGTGACCCCGAACTCGAAGGGCAGCGGCAGCGTCACGTCCCCCAGGTGAAGCTTCCCGGGGGATACCCCCCACCGCTTGCCCTCCCCGTCGGTATAGGTCCAGTCGGTGAGGGCGCGTTCGGCCTCCTCGGCCACCAGGACCGAATCGCGCCATGCCTCCAGGCGTCCCGCCAGCTCCAGCTCGAGGCGCTGCTCCAGCGTCAGCCGCGTCACCGCGGGATCCAGGGGGGCCCACAGCCGGGCGTCACGAAGGTTGGGGCGTAGCCGCTCCGCCGCCGTGGGCCCCGGGGCTACCAGCACGTCCTCGGGAGAAAGCTCCGAACCTGCCTCCTCGCCGGGCAGCACCTCGGGTCCCGTCAGGTCTCGGGGAAGGTCGGGGTTGGGCGGGCGATCCGCCTCCTCCGTCTCCTCCACCTCCACAAGTTGAATCGCCTTCATGCCCTGCGCAGCCTTGCCGGTGATGGGAAGGACGAAGGGAACGGGATTGACCACCTCCCGCCGACCGAGGCGGGGATAGATGACGAGAACGGCCAGATGAATCACCGCCGAGATGGCGAACGACGCCACCAACACCCGCCCACGGGCGAGGCCCGGGCGCAGGCGGACCGCGCCGCGATCCGGAACGGGCCCCGGAGAGCCGGACGGTGGATTCATGTGGGTTCCTAACCCCCCTTCCGCCGCCTGTTCCTTCAGGCTCGCGGCGAACTCCCCCGGATGAGGCGCCCCAGCCGCTCCGCCGCCTCCTCAAGGCGGGCTTCGCTCACCGTCAACGCCACCCGGAAATACCCCTCCCCTCCCTGGCCCAGGGAGCTTCCCGGCAGCACGATGACGCCTTCTTCCTCCAACGCCCGGCGGGCGAAGCCCGCCCCAGTCTCCCCCCCGGGGACGGGAACCCATAGGTAAAGGGTGGCCCGGGGCGCCGAAACGTCGAAACCTGCCCTGCGCAGGGCAGTCACCGCGCGGTCCCTCCGTCTCTGAAACACGGCTACGTTCTCCGGTACCCACGCCTGCCAGGATTCGAGGGCCGCCACGCCCGCCGCCTGCACGGCGAGGAACACCCCCGTATCCACGAAGGACTTGACCCGTGAGAGGGCGGCGATGAGGTCTCGGTTGCCCGCGGCCCACCCGAGACGCCACCCCGTCATGTTGTACGTCTTGGAGAGGGAGTGGAATTCGATGGCCACTTCGCGGGCCCCCTCGAACTCCAGGATGCTGGGCGGACGGTACCCGTCGAAGGCGATCTCCGAGTAGGCGTTGTCGAAGAGGAGGATGAGCTCGTTCTCCCGGCAGAACGCCACCGCCTCCTGAAGGTAGGCGGCCGGAGCCGACGCCGCCGTCGGGTTGTTGGGGTAGTTCAGATAGAGAATGCGGGCGCGTCGCACCACGTCCTCGGGCAGCTCGTGCAGGGGAATGAGGAAGTCGTGCTCCCGCTTGAGCGGGACCAGGAAGGGCTCTCCGCCGGCCAGCGTCACGCCGCCCCTGTAGGCCTGGTAGCCGGGATCCGGGAGAATGGCCGCATCGCCGTCGTTGAGAAAGGCGAAGGGAAGGTGGGCGATCCCGTCCTTGGAGCCGATGAGGGGAAGAAGCTCCTGCCCCGGGTCCAGCGTCACTCCGAAGCGCCGCTTCATCCACCGGGCGACGGCGTCCCGGAACTCCGGGAGCCCCGCCTGAAAGGGATAGCGCGAATTGACCGGATCGGACGCGGCTTCGGCCAACGCCCGCACCGCCGCCGGGGGCGGCGCCAGGTCGGCGTCTCCCGCCCCCAGGTCCAGGACATCTACGCCGTCGGCTTCAAGGCGCCGACGCAGCTCCTTCATCCCCGCCAGGGGATACGGCGGCAGCGCGGCGAACTGCCGGTTCGTGGGAACCGTCACCCTTCCCGCTCCACAGGATTTGAGATCACCCCCACCCCCCATACCTCCACCTGCACCACGTCTCCCGCGTTCAGCGGCCCCACGCCCTCGGGCGTCCCGGTGAGGATCACGTCTCCCGGCTCCAGCGTCATGATCCCACTGATGTAAGCCATGAGGCCGGGGATAGAGAAGACCATGTCCTCGACGGCCGCTCGCTGGCGAACTTCACCGTTCACCCGGGTGGTCAGGCCCAGCGCCCTCACGTCCACCCGATCCACAGGCACCGCCGCACCCAGGGGGCAGAAGGTGTCGAACCCCTTGGCCCGGGTCCACTGGCCGTCGCTCTTCTGAAGATCCCGAGCCGTCACGTCGTTGGCGGGAAGGAGCGCCCCCACGAAATCCCAGGCGGACGCCTCGGAGACCCGGCGCGCGCGCCGACCCACGACCACACCGATCTCCCCCTCGAAATCCACACGGCCCACACCTGCCGGCTTCACGATGGCGGCACCGGGACTGATGACGGCGGAAGGAGGTTTGAGGAAAAGGAGGGGCTCGGAGGGAACCTCGTTCCCCAGCTCGGCGGCATGGCGCGCGTAGTTGCGCCCCACGCAAACGATCTTGGAAGGAGAAGGAAGGGTTCCCATCGGGGTGGGCTGGAGCCGGAAGAAGATGCCGTGGCCCGATCCGCCGCTTTCCGCAGAGCGAGCGCTGCGGGCCCGTGTGGCTCAGTGTCCGGCTTCCGACCCCTGATGATCGTGATGAGAGAAGGAGTGGATCCACGTACCGACGAAGGCCCCTGTCCCGGCAATGGCGAGAAGCCCGGCGATCACGGTCCACCAGAATCCCAGATCGCTGTGCCCCGCGCCCCATCCGGCGAAGGCGTTCTTGAGGGCACCGAAGGCGATGAGGTAATAGACCGTACCGATGAAGAACCCGATGTACTGCTTCATGCTGGACGCTCAACCGAAAGTGGACCCACGGCGGGGACGCTCCCCGCGGAACGCCGCAATCTAGGGCGGAGGGCGGCGCGGACCAAGAGGGGATCCCTCGTAAAACTCCGCAAGCGCCCGGCGCACCTCCGTCCAGGGCCCGCGCACCAGGGGCGCCGGCGGAAGGGACCCCCGCAGGTAGCGCCCGTAGCGCTTGGTGACGAGGCGGTCGTCCAGGACCAAGACCGCTCCCCGGTCGGTGCGGGAGCGGATCAGGCGGCCGAATCCCTGCTTGAGGCGAAGCGCAGCGTGGGGAAGCATGAAGTGATGAAAGGAACTCATGCCCCGCCGCTCCAGCGCCTCCATGCGCGCTGCGGTGATGGGTTCGGTGGGAACACGAAAGGGGAGCTTCTGCAGAAGGAGTCCCCGCAGGGGATGGCCGGGCACGTCCACCCCCTCCCAGAAGGAGTCGGTACCCAGCAGGATCCCCCGCCCGGAGGTGATGAAGGCCTGCAGCAGGCGGTGGCGGTCCTCCTCCCCCTGGACGAAGAGGGGCCAGGACAGCTCCCCGCCCTCCTCGCGCAGGCAGCGGGCGACCCGGCGCAGCGCCCCGTGGGCTGTGAAGAGAACGAAAAGGCCTCCGTCGGTGAGGGAGGCGACCTCCCGCACGACGCCCGCCGTGGCCACGTGGAAGTCCTCCCCACCTCCTCCGTCCGCCGCCGGAAGGTCCGTAGGCACCGCCAGGAGGGTCTGGGAAGCGAAATCGAAGGGGGACTCGAGGACGCGTTCCTCGCACACCACCTCGCTTTCCACCCCGGGGACCCCCAGGCGCTCCCTGAGGAAGGCGAAGCTCTGCCGCGTGGCCATGGTCGCGGAGGTGAGGATTACCGTATCCGTCCGTGAGAAGAGGGACTCCTCCAGGATGGGACCCAACTCCACCGGCGCCGCCGCCAGGGCCAGGTTGGCCCTCCTTCCCTTCCCGCGAAGCTCCATCCAACGAACCCACTCCCCCGCGTCCTCCCCCGGTGACAGGACCCGCGCCACACCCCGGCCGTGGGCGACCAGGCGCCGCTCCACGCTGCGCAGGTCCAGGAGTCGCTCCTCCAGGCGCGACTCCAGCTCCTCGTTCATCTGGATGCGCTCGCGGATCTCGGCCAGCTCCCGACCCAGCGTTTCCAGGGTGGCCAGAAGGGCGTCGGTCGCTTCGCGGATATCCTCCCGCTCCATGGGCTCCCCCGCCCCGTGGGGCCCCAGACGCAGGATCCGGTCCTTACCCAGCATGAAGGCCTCCAGCCTCTCCACGAAGCGCTCCAGCTCGGTGCGGGCCCGTTCCAGAGCCGGCCGCACCCGGCTCTCCATCCGCTCACGAAGTCGACCCCCCTCCCCCGCGGCGCCCAGGGCATCGTGGACGGCGGTCAGGACCCCCTTGCCCCTCCGCTCCAGCCGGGCGAACGCCCGGAACATCCCGCGCCGCGTCACCTCCACGCCCAGGTGCTGGGTGGCGGCATCCTCCGTGTTGTGGGCCTCATCCAGGATGAGGCGCCGATAGGGAGGAAGCACGGCGGAGTCGCTCCAGTTCTCCGTGGCCCGCCGCACCGCCAGGTCGGTAAAGAGGAGGTGGTGGTTCACGACCAGGAGCGGCGCGGCGGCGGCGCGGCGGCGGCTTGCCTGATAGAAGCAGCGGTGGAAGTGGGGACAACGCGCCCTCAGGCAGATGTCGGCGTCGCTCCGCACTTCTTCCCACGTCTCTTCGGACAGGGCGAAGGAGATGTCAGCCAGGGATCCGTCCTCGGTGTGCTGCAGCCATTCCCGAATGGCATCCAGCTCGCCGGAACGATCCTCTTCGAAGAGGGACGCCTGCTGCTCCGAGGCGAGGAGCGCCCTGCGGATGGAGACGTAGTTGCCCCGCCCTTTGACCAGCGCCCAGTCCACCGGATCGCCCAGGAGGGTTCGCAGAAGGGGGAGATCCTTCCCCGAGAGCTGCTCCTGAAGGTTGATGGTGTTGGTGGAGATCACCGTGCGCTCGTCGTTGAGGCGGGCCCACTCGGCGGCGGGCAGGAGGTAGGCCAGCGACTTGCCCGTGCCCGTTCCGGCCTCGATGAGGGCCAGGCCTCCCTCGTTGTAGCGCTGCGCCACCGTGCGCATCATCTCCCGCTGGGCGGGCCGGTCCTCAAAGGCCGGATGCAGGGTGGCCAGGGCCCCGCCGGGCCCGAGTACCTCCTCCAGCGCCGCCACGTCCAGCGGCTCGAGGACGCGGGGCTCAGGCGGCTCCACCACCACGTACAGATCCTCCACCGGATTGTCCACGATGGCCGAGCCGATGCCCCGGTCGTAGAGTTCCGCCGCCACTCGCAGGTCGGCGTCGGACGGCTCCAGCGCGCCCGAGGGGTGGTTGTGGAGCATGACCCCACCCTGGGGGGTGTCCCGGGCCGCCGCCAGGACCGCTTCGAAGTTGCCTCGGGCCACCGCCCGGGGATCCCGCACCACTCTGGATTCGTCGACCCGGGCGAGAAAACATACCTCACGGCCGCCGGCCCGTTTGATCTCCCGGCGCATGATCTCCCGGGCTTCGGCGGAAAGGCGAAGAGGCGGCGGCGTCACGTCTTCAGCTTCTTTTTCTTCGCCGCAGGAAAGAGGACATTGTTGAGGATGAGGCGGTACCCCGGCGAGTTGGGGTGAAGGGAGAGATCGGTGGGCGGATCGCCGATCTGGTGCTCCGCATCCTCGGGATCGTGCCCGCCGAAGTAGGTCCACGTCCCCTTCCCCAGTGTCCCGTGGACGTACTTGGCCAGCGTTCCCTCCCGGGCCAGAACGATGTCACCGGCCTTGAGCCGGTCCTCACGGAAGGAGGTGGTGAGCCCGTAGAAGTCGGGCAGCACCGATTCGTGATTCTGGGTGAGCATGGCGGGCACGGGGTCGAACTTGGCCGAAAACTCGAAGAGGGTGTAGACCCCCAGACTCCGGCGCCACGGGGTGTTCACCTGGTGCCCGTCGATGTCGGAGAAGGCGCTCACCCCCGGCGCCGTCTGCACCACCGCGTCGCGGAAGGCCATGGCCCGGCTCCAGTCCAGCTTGGCGGTGGCGTCGGGATCGGGAGGCGTGCCGTCGGAGTAGGCGGCGGCAATGTCCACGTCCTGGGCCGCCAGGGCCAGCTCGAGGGTTTCGGTGGCGGAGCACATGGCGAAGAGGAATCCTCCCTTCTCCACATAGTCCCGGATGCGGCGCGCCACGGCCTTCTTGAGCGCCGGCACGTCGGCGAACCCGTGGCGGCGGGCCATCTCCTGGTTGCGCGCCACCTCCTCCTGGAGCCAGGGGGCGCCGGCATAGGTCAGGTAGAACTTGGAGTACTGGCCGGTGAAGTCCTCGTGGTGAAGGTGGATCCACTCGTACCGTTCCAGGTCTGCCCCGAGAACTTCATCGTCCCAGATCTTTTCGTAGGGGATGCCGGCGTAGGCGAGGGCCATGGTCACCGCATCGTCCCACGGGGTGGCGTTGGGCGGCGTATAGACCGCGATCTTAGGAGCCTTTTCCAGCTTCACCGCCTCCATGTTGGATTCTGCGATGAGTCTGCGGATCCCTTCTTCCCCCTCCGGATCCACCGTCACCAGGGTCACGCCGCGCAGCGCCGCTTCCCGTCGCACGCCCGGCGTGTCGGGGAGGAGGAAGGATCCTCCCTGGAAGTTGAGGAGCCACTCTGCGTCGAGTCCCTGGAGGAGGGCCCAGTACGTGAGGCCATAGGCCTTCAGATGGTTCTCCTGGCTGCGGTCCATGGGCACCAGAAGCTTCTGCGCCCCACCCGCCTGGGGCACCAGCAGCGTGAGGGTCAGGGCGAGGGAAAGAACCTTCGCCGCGGTGGGCACCCCCCTCACCGTCCCCCTCCCGTGAGGCGTTCCAGGAGGCGACGGGCCTCGGGCGCCACCGCGGCATCCGGCGCCTGGAGAATCAGGGATTCCAGGAGGCGGACGGCCTCGTCACGGAAGGCCTGCGTCTCTCCGTCTTTCCCTTGGCCAGCCGGTCCGGGCTCGCCTCCCGCCCCTTCCTCCGTCAGGGCGAGAGCCAGGGAGAGGGCCGCCGCAGGCCGCTCAGGCGCCTCGGGATAGTCGGTCAGGAGGGTTCGCCACGCCGAACGGGCCGAGTCCTCGGCCCCGGCGCGCCGGGCCATGCGTCCGGCGTGCGCCAACAGGGCCGACGCTTCCGCCCCCTCGAGGAGGGGCGCCCCTTCCACCAGAAGGGCGGCTCCCTCCCCGCCGCTCCCCCCGTGTTCCAGGACCGCGGCGCGGGCCAGGAGCGCTCCGGCGGACGGGGAAAGCCGCCCGAGTAGGCCCGCCAGCTGCACGACACGGGTTCCTTCGGCAGGCGGCAGCCCGGGGACGGCCCGAAGGAGTTCCCGGCGGCCCAGATGAACCTCTCCCGCCGCCAGAAGGAACATCCCCCGCTCCAGGCCGCTCCGGGGCCCCTCCACTCCCTCGAGGACCTCGGCGGCGCCCTCGGCGTCTCCCGAGGCCAGGAGCGCCTTGGCCGCTTCCGCCGTCAGAACGTCGTTCTCCGGCGCGTCGGGGAAGCGTTCCCGGAACTCCAGGACCCGCCCTTTGAGACGCGCCGCCCCCTCCACCACACCTTCCAGGCGGATCTCCAGGACCTCCGCCCTCCGCCGATCCGCCGACCCAGGCGTGAGGGTCTCCACGACCTGCCGCTGCGCCTCCAGGGCGGCCAGGGTGTCGCCCACTCCCAGGGCCGCTTCCACGCGCCGCCGGGCGTAGCGTCGCCGATCCGCCGTGGAGGCCGACTGGGCGGCCAGGTGCTCATACGCCCACGAGGCAAGTTCCTCCATACGGGCGGCGCGCGCCCGCCGCGCCACCTCCCCCAGGAAGGAACGGGCCGCATCGGGATCCGCCAGGGTCTCCTCCACCTCTGCGGCGAGGCGCCGTGCCTCTCCCTCCATGCCGAACTCGATGGCAGTCAGCACAGCGGCTTCCCGCCGCGCTCCATCCGGGGCGCCCCACAGCTCCGTCACCAGGCCTCGCTCTACCTCCCGGGCCACCTGGGAGGGCTCCGCCTCCAGACGCCGGCGGATGGACGCGGCCCCCCGGCCGCTCCGGCTCACGGCGCCGATCCACGCCTCCACCGCCTCGTCGCCGCGGCGCAGGGCAAGGAGCAGGTCTCCGACGTCGAGAGCGAAGGCGTCTTCACGGTGCAGCGCTTGCCGGCCCCGCAGGAGGACCTCGAGGGCTCGCTCGTCTCCTAAGGCCTCCCGGTAGGCCCGAGCCACCTCTCGGTAGGACACCTCCGAGTCGGGCTGAAGCGCCAGCCACCGGCGACCCTCCGCCTCCACGCCGGCCACGGAATCGAGATCCACCAGGACCCGAAGCTTGAGGGCCCGCGCCCCCGCGTCGTCCGGCTCCCGGACCAGGAAGGAATCCACCGCCGGGAGCACCCGCTCCAGGGCGCCCTCGGCCCGCAGGACCCGCTCCAGGGCGAAGAGCCCTCCGGAGGAAGCCGGGTTCACGGCGAGAAGACCGCGCAGCACCGTCTCCGCACCGGCCAGGTCCCCCCGCGACTCGAGGGCGGCGGCTTCCCGCAACAGGCGCGTCTCCTGCACGATCTGCGCCCTCCCCCGCCCCGGCACCGCGGCAAGAGCGACGGCCAGGACGAACAGCGCCGTCATTCGCCCACGCCACCCGTTCATGGGCGATTCCCTCCCGGCGAACGTCCCGACCGCCGCGCCCCGGAGGCGGATCCCTCCTTCCGACCGTCTCCGGCGTTGAGGGCCTCGAAATACTCCAGCACGAGCTGTCGCACCGCCGGAGGGAGCCGCCGCAGCGCGGCGCCGTCGGGCACGCCGAGGCGCAATGCCCCCAGAGCCTCCGCATCCAGAGGGGCAACCCCTTCGCGCAGGACGGCCTCGGGACGCTTCGCCTCCCGCTCGTCGGCGTATTCGTCCCGCTCCAGACTGCGCCCGGCGTCCAAAAGGCGGTGGAAGAGGCGCTCCTGCCTGCGCATCATGTCGGGAGTGAGCCGACCGGCGGCCATCCCCCCTGCCAGGGCTCGGGCTTCGGCCATGATCTGGTCCAGATCCCCCAGAGCTCCCTCCTCGGCCCCCGGCTCACGGGACACGTCATCCAGTTCCCGCGCCACGGACTCCTGCTCCCGCGCCAGCGCCTCGAGTTGGCGCCGCAATGCCTCCTCCCCCAACTCCAGAGGCATGAGTTGGCTCGTCTCCTCGTTGACCTCCCCCTGTCGCTG
>JBHHWB010000024.1:0-42589 GCA_046756305.1 Gemmatimonadota bacterium | reverse complement strand
CCTCGGCCCCGGCCTCCGCAGCGACTTCGGCAGCCTCCTCCGCCGTTTCCGCGGCCGCTCCCGCCTCCGGATCCAGTTCGTGCAGGCGCGCCCGGAGTTGGGCCGCTTCTTCCCCCTCGCCCTTCTCTTCCAGGACGGAGGTGAGCACCCTGAGTGCTTCTACGTTCTCGTCGTCAAGCTCCAGCGCCCGGCGCGCCGCCAGTTCCGCCTCTCCGGCGAGGCCCGTCTCCACGTACAGGCGTGCCGCCACCACGTGTCCCGGCACGAAGTCGGGCAGGCGTTCTCGTCCTTCCGTGAGGAGATCCATGGCCTGGCGGAACTCCCCCGCTCGGCGGAGTGCGTCCGCCAGCGGCGCGAAGGCGCGGCCGTCGGGATCCCGCTCCGACCAGAAGAGGGTGCGAAGGGTCCGGATCTCCCGCTCCAGGGCTTCACTCACAAGGCGCTCCGTGGGTCGAGTGGCGTCGGGGCGCGGCGAGGCGATCCCCGATCCGGCGGAAGATACGGATCGAAAGGAAATAGTGTCAACGCGAACAAGCCCCGGGGAACCCGGCCCCGACCCCCGGTGGTACAGGAGGGGCCCTCCTGCGCCGCACCGCGGGCGCATTGAGGGGAAAACCCGGAGCCGTTACTATATCCGGTCTATTCAGTGTCGCCTTTTTACCTGGCTAAAGTCGCGGGAGACCCCGGCCTATGATGCGTCGGATGCGCGAGGCCACGAAGCCGATCATGCTGTTCACGGCAGCGGCGTTCGTGGCGCTCATGGTGTTTGAGTGGGGGATGGATATTACGGGACGAAGCTCCGGGGCCGTCGGAGAGATCGGCCGCGTGAACGGTGATCCCGTCATGTACGACGATTACATGGCGGCCTACCGTAACCTCTACGACCAGATTCAGCGGTCGCAGGAAGAGCCCATCACCTCGCAACAGAACGCGGAGATCGAAGACGCCGCGTGGAACGAGGTGGTGAACCAGATCCTCATCCGGCAGGAGCTCAAGCGGAGGGGCATCACCGTCACCGACGAGGAGATCGCCCAGGCGGCCCGCTTCAGTCCGCCCGCCGATCTGCGCCCCCAGTTTACCGACGAGAACGGTCGCTTCGATCTGGAAGCCTACCAGTCGTTCCTGGCCCAGCTTCCTCAGGATCAGCTCCTGATTCTCGAGGGCTACTACCGGGACGTCATCCCCCGGGGAAAGCTCCTGCGCCAGGTTTCATCGGGGATCTTCCTCTCCGACGCCGATCTCTGGCAGCGCTGGAAGGATCAGAACGAGCGGGTCGAGATCCGCTACGTGCCTCTGGACCCCGCTACCCGCTATCCCGATTCCCTCTTCGCCGTTTCCCGGGACGAGGCGGAACAGTATTACCGGGAGCACCAGGATGAGTTCAAGGTCCCGGCCCGAGCCACGGTCAAGGCCGTCATCCTGGACAAGGAGCCGACGCCGGCGGACACCGCTGCCGCGTGGGACAAGGCCCGGCAGATCCTCCGGGAGATCAGGGACGGCGCCGACTTCGCCGAGGTCGCCGAGCGCGAATCCACCGACACCATCAGCGCGGCGCAGGGCGGTGAGCTGGGCGTATTCCCCAAGGGACGCATGACGCCCGCCTTCGATTCCGCCGTGTTCTCGGCTCCCATCGGCCGCGTGGTCGGGCCGGTCCAGACCGGCTTCGGCCTTCACGTCCTGGAGGTGGAAAAACGGTGGGCCCAGGACAGCGCCCAGGCGCGGCACATCCTCATCCCCATCGAGCGCACCGACGAGAGCGAGATCCACCTCCTGACCCTGGCCGACTCTCTCGAGGACATGGCGCAGAACGTTTCGCTGGAAGCCGCGGCCGAGGCCCTGGGCCTGCCGGTCAACACCGTGGACATCACCGAGAACTTCCCCTTCCTCCCCGGAGCGGGACAGATCGGTGAGGGCGCGGACTGGCTCTTCCAGGAAGCGGCGCCGGGAGAGGTGAGTCCCGTCTTCGAGAACCCCCAGGCATTTTATGCCCTGGAGGTGGTGGATGTGCAGCCGGCGGGCATCCTGCCCTTCGAAGAGGCGCGACCCGCCATCGAATCCACGCTCCGCATGGAAAAGAAGATGGAGCGGGCGCTCCAGGAAGGGGAGCAGCTCGTGGAAAAGGTCCGCGCTGGCGAGTCCCTTCCCGACGCCGCCGCCGAGATGGGCCTCGAGGTGCGTCAGGCCGGACCCTTCAGCCGCAATGACTTCGTGCCGGGCATCGGGCGGCACAACGCCGCGATCGGGGCCGCCTTCGGCCTGGACGTGGGGGAGGTGAGCGACGTGGTGAAGACCGACGCCAACGCCTACGTCATCGAACTCCTGGGGCGGGAGCCGGCGGACTCGGCCCAGTGGCTCGAGCAGAAGGAGGAGCAGCGTCGGGCCACCATCCAACTCCTGCAGCAGCAGCGTCTCCAGGAGTGGATCCAGGCGCTGCGGGACGCAGCCAAGATCGTGGACCGCCGCGACGAGGTGCTGCAGCCCGCCGACGAGGACAGTCAGCCCGTGCAGGTCCCGCCGCTCTTCTGATCCTCGGATCCCCGAGGCGGGCCAACGCCCGCCGCACGGCGGACGATCCGCCCGGCCGCCGGATGGCCGGTCAACGAACGCGCCCCCGACGTCTCATGACGCCGGGGGCGCTCCGCTTTCCTTCCGACCTTTCTTCCGCCCGGGGAGGCCTACCCGCCTCCGAGAATCAGGCCATCAGGTCTGCTGGGGGCCCTCGCCGGAGGGTTCCGCTCTGGTCTCGGCAGGAGCCGGCTCCGAGGGCTGGGCGGGAGCAGCTTCCTGACGAGGCGTCTGCTGCGGCGCCGCCGCCGTCTCGGGACCCGCGCTGGTGGTCAGGCGCCGGGGCGTCTGCTCCACCTCGTTGGGCGGCGTCACCGTGCGGTGCTGCGGCTCGTCGGGGACCTTGAGCTCGCTCTCGATCTCCCGCACTGAACTCTTGAACTCCCGGATCCCCTTCCCCAAGGCCGATCCGATCTCGGGAAGGCGCTTGGCGCCGAAGAGGAGGAGCACTACCAGGAAGAGGAGGATCATCTCCCCCATTCCGAATCCGCCGATACCCATGGTTCTCTTTCCCTCCCCGGGGGCCCGCGCCGGCGAGCCGCCGATGGTTCTGTCCGGTCCCGGCTAGATCCAGGACCGGGCGATCAGCGCTACGATGGAAATCCCCACCAACGTGAGGACGTTGAGCGTCACGGTCAGTGGCCCGATGGTGAAGGCCAGCGCCACCAGATCGATGGAAAGCGGACCCAGCGAGGCGTGCACGGAGGTGGTCAGAAAGTCCCTGGCAGCGCTGTCGGGAAGGAAGAGCTGACAGAGCTTGGTCAGCAGTCCTCCCAGAAAGAGCCCCAGCACCAACGTCCACGTGAGCCGGATCACACTCCTTCGACGGGTGTCAACGAGCATACCACCTCCCGCGGGCCATGGTTCCGGAAGCCGGGACGTCCCGTCCTCCCCCCATCATCCTACCGCTCCCGGTCAACCGCGTACGAAACCGCCTCCCGCAGGGAAATCACGGGCGGGGAATCGGAAGGCAGGCCGGCCAGGGCCTCCCGGGCCAGATCGGCGTAGTGACCCGCTCGGTCCCGGGCGTACTCCAATCCGCCACGGCGCCGGACGATCTCGACGATCTCGGCGATCGCGTCGTCGCCCGGCTCGTCCAGAGTAAAGAACTCCCGCACCGCCGCCATCTCGGCATCCGTGAGATGAAGCATGGCGCCCACCAGGGGAAGGGTCACCTTCCGCTCCCGAAGATCGTGTCCCGTGGGCTTTCCCGTGACGTCCTCCGTCCCGGTGTAGTCCAGAAGGTCGTCGGCGATCTGGAACGCCATTCCCAGGTTGTGGCCGTAGGCGGCGAGTTGCCGGCGGTAGGACCGATCCCCGGCAAGGGCGCCCATCTCGCAGGCGGCCGACATGAGGGAGGCCGTCTTGGCGGCGATGAGGCGGTAGTAGTCCTCTTCGGTGAAGTCGAGGGCGTCGTAGGAGGTGAGCTGGCGCATCTCGCCGATACTCATCTCGTTGGCCGCCCGCGCCAGGACCCGCAACGCCTCCACGTCGCCCAGCGCGGCCAGCTCCGTGACGCCACGGCTATAGAGGTAGTCGCCCATGATGATGGCGACCTGGTGGGTCCACAGCGCGTTAACCGTAGGCATCCCCCGACGCAGCACCGAATGATCCACGGCGTCGTCGTGGACCAGCGTGGCCAGATGCACCAGCTCCACCACCGCCGCCAGGGTGAGCGCCTCCGGGCGCGGGGATCCCCCGGCGTGGGCGGAAAGGAGGAGAAGCGTGGGCCGGAAGAGCTTTCCCTGGAGGAAGAGGAGGTGATCGTTGACCTCTTCGATGAGGGAGAAATCGGAGACGACGATGCGGCGGAGCTCTTCGCCGACGCGCTCCAGCTCCTCCCGGATAGGCGCCTGGATTGCGGCGAGCTCCGGAGGCGCAGGGGCGGACACCCGGCTCATGACGGCTGCGGGCCGGCTCCGAGGCCGGGGCTCTGCTGAGGGAGAGGAGGGGTTGTGCACAGGCTTATCGCAGGGCGCGCAGACGCTCGGTCACGTCGGCAAAATTGATGTCCAGGCTGAACACGCGTTCGTAAAACTCCACCGCTTTCTCCGCGTCCCCCTCTTCCTCGTAGGCGCGCGCCAGATAGTAGTAGATGCCCACCAACTCGTCTTCGACGTCGTGGTGCGCCTCCAGGGCCCGCTCCAGCGTCCTCACCGCGGCGGCGGACTGGCCCATCTCCATGAAGGTCTGGCCCATGAGCTCGTAGGTGGGCAGGTGATCGGCCGAAGCGCGCAGGGCCTGCTGGAACTCGGCGATGGCCTCATCCAGGAGGCCCATCTCCTTGTATGCGGTCCCCAGATCGTGGTGGGCCCGCACATCGTCGGCCCCCAGGTTCTCCGACACCTTCTCCTTGAACTGGCTGAGCATCTTGGCAAAGTCGGCCTGCTCATCCCCGGAGGGCTCCTCGTAGGCCACCACGAAGCGGGTGGACTTCTCTTCCTCTTCGTCGCCCAGGATCATGGCGCCCAGGTCCACGTAGTCTTCGTGGGCCGCGACCTCCTTCACCGGCCTGGAAGGCTCGGGTGTCTCGCCCAGCCCTGCCCGGGCGGCCTCGTCCGCGGGATCGATGTCCAGGGCCTGCTGGAACGCCGCCTTGGCCCGGGCACCCTTCCCGGAGAGGCTCAGGGCCTGGCCCAGGCCCACGTACGCCTCCACGAGGGCCGCTTCGTCACCGGCGGCGTACGCCATCTCCACCATGCGCTGGCGAAGAGACACGTCGTCAGGCGATTCCTCGATACGGCGCCGGAGCTCATCGGCCGAAAGCTCGGCTTCCTCCGCCGCCGGCTCCTCAGGCAACGCGGGCGCCGCAGGCTCCACGGCCTCCTCGACGGCGGCCTCTCCCGCGGCCTCTTCCATGGCGGCTTCCACCGCATCGCCTACCTCGCCGGCCCCCTCCGCCTCCGCTTCGAGGCCGCCCAGCTCCACCTCGATCTCCCCCATCTCCTGGGGCCCCTCGAGGT
Organism: Gemmatimonadota bacterium; assembly: GCA_046756305.1. Classification (GTDB taxonomy): domain Bacteria; phylum Gemmatimonadota; class Gemmatimonadetes; order Longimicrobiales; family Gaopeijiaceae; genus JBHHWB01. The sequence continues at coordinate 37,061 of JBHHWB010000024.1, read as the reverse complement.
ACTCCTGAGTTTCGCGCTCCCCGTGGTCGGCTTCACCGAAGGCCGCCGCATCGAGTGCAGCCGCCTCTTCGCCGGGTTCCCCCGCTCCCTCTGCCTCTGCGGAAGCCTCGGCGGCTTCCTCCCCCAGATCCATCATGGGGAGTTCAAGGGCTTCCTCGACTGACTCCGCGACCGCCGCCTCCTCGCCGGGTTCCTCTTCTTCATCGTCAAAGGTCATGAGGGGGAGCTCGAAGGCCTCCTCTTCCACCGCCTCTTCCCCCGCTTCGACCGCCTCCTCTCCGGCTCCCGCCTCCTCCTGCGCCGCCTCCTCTTCCTCGGCGGCAATCTCGAAGCCTCCAAGATCGAAGCCGGCCGCCTCCTCCACCGCCTCTTCCACGGCTTCGGCGGCCTCTTCCTCACCGCCCAGGGAGATCTCCCCGAACTCGGCCACGATCTCGCCCTCGTCGGAGATGCCGCTGCCCGGCTCAAAACCCATTTCGGCCTCCAGGCCCATGTCGGGCTCGGAGGCGGCTGCCGCCGGTGCGGCGAGGTCGGCGTCGGGGGCCAACTCCCTGATGCGGGCCTCTACCGTGGCGGCCTGCTCGGTGTCGCCGGTGGCCATAAGCTGGCGGTAGGCGGCCGAGAGCTGCTCCACGGCCTCGTCCACCCGCTCATGAGAGGCCATCTGCTCGGCCACGAAGAGGCGAACCTCCACGTCCTCGGGGGCATGATCGGCGAACTCGGTGAGGGCGCGAAGGGACTCTTCGATGTCTCCGGCCTGGGCTACGCGCTCGGCGTAGGTCAGATAGTTGGCACGAGCGTCGGGAAGGAAGCCCTGCCCCGCCCGAATGCGCGCCATCTTGAGGTAGATCTCATGGCGATCCGGTACGTTGCGGATCACCTTCTTGCAGACGGCGATGGCGTTGTTGGGAAGCTCGGCCTCCATGTACAGGTCCACCGCCTGCTCGTAGTTCCTGACCGCGTCCTCCAGGTCTCCGACGCGTACGTACAGATCCCCGACGCGGTTGTAGAGGCCGATATCCGGCTGGTCGTCCTCGGCGAGCCTGGCGATGGCCTTCTCGTACTGCTCCAGGGCCTTTCGCCACTCCTCCTTCTGCTCGAAGCGGCGTGCCTGCTCCTTGAGCTTCTCGATGCTCATGCGTCGCTGTCCGGTGTCGTCGTTTTCCCGGGCGCTCCGAGCGGGCGGAACGCAGCTCTACGGCCCTCGACCGGATGGTCCATGCCGAGAAGGGTAATCTGCCGTCCAGCGGCGGAAGCACAAGGGTCAACGGGTCGCCGACAGCGTCCGGCGCGTCGGGCGTCGCGCCCCGGCCCGGCGGACCGGGGCGCTCTCGCTACCTCGCAGCGGCCACCAGATCCGGATTGTCCGGCTGGAGCTGATAGGCCCAGTCGAAGATCATGAGCGCCGAGCCGTCCTGGTCGTACCCCTGCATCACCACGCGGATCACCGCGAAGTGGACGCGGCCGTCGTCGCCCCGAACCCGGAGCACATAGCTGTTCTGGGCAAGAAGCTCCACATCCTGGGAAGTGTATCCCGATGCGGGGGCACGGGTTACGTCCACGCATCCGGCATCCGCCGCGGGGCCGCACTTCAGGGCCGTGGTCTCGAAGGCCGCGGGGTACACCGCCGCGTCGGGGCCGGGCACAAGCCACCACCCGGCGTTGTCCACCTCCAGACGGAAGTGGCGGCCCGGGTCCGTGCCCGCCAGCACCGGGTTGGTCTCTTCGTCTTCCTGGAAGCGGAAGCCCGACTGGTCCGGTGCGTCGGAGAAGGCGTAGAGGTACTCGCCATGGAAGTCGGGGCGGGGCGTGCCCGATGCCGTCCGGCTCGCCTCGCTTTCGTGTCCCTGGTCGTCCACCGCCGACACGAAGTACCGGTAGGTCTCCCCGTTGGCGGCCAGGCGGTCCAGGAACCCTTCCGAGTCCGTCTCCCCCAGCAGGAATTCGCCGCCGGCCCCGTCATCCACGTACACGCGGTAGAAGGAGAAGTCGTCCGCCGCGCGGCCGTTGTCGGCCCAGCGGAGGTAGTTGGCGTTGTCCAGCGCCACCACCGCGAGCCCGGTGGGCACGGGCGGAGGGATGGGTTGGGGCACGAAAACCTCCACCGAGTAGTCGCTGGCCGTCTCCACTCCGCTGTCGGGATCCGCGGCCGCCACGTAGTACTCGTAGGTCACCCCCGGCACCACGTTGCGGTCCCGGTAGGCGCACACACCCTCGGAGCAGCTCGTGACCTCGGCGATGAGGAAGAAATCGGCGTCCGTCACCCGACGCGCGTAGACGCGAAAGGACTCCCCGTTCCAGTCGGGCGCCAGCTCCCACGTGACATTGACCACGCCGGCGTAGTACCACGCCGCCAGTTCCCTGGGCGGGGCCGGCGCGTCGCCCACCACCACCACCGTATTGTCCTCGCATGCCGCGAGCGCGAGCACCGCCGCCATCACCCCGACCACACGTCTCATCTCGACCTCCCGGTCCGCAGAACCTTTCCGCCGCGTGCTTCCCTGCTCCCACGACGGGCTGAAATCTCTTGATGCAGGAGGCGTACCGAAACGGCAATCCCTTGCAGTACAAGGAGTTACCTCCCAGGGAACCCGCGCCGAACGTCCTCCTGAGAGGACAGATCGCGTCCCGGCGGCGTCGGGCGCGTCGCCGACACGCCGAGCCCGGTCGCCGCCCCGGCACCTGTGGCCCCTACCGCGATTCCCTACGGGCCAGCCCCGCGTCAAGGTTCCGCTGCTCGTAGTCGAACTTGAGGTCCCGGTTGTCCGTGAGGGAGACCTCGAAGCGGAAGGTCCAGTTCCCCGTCGCCGTCTGAAGGAAGTCGAAGTTGGCCTTCCAGCGATGGAGATCCCGGGTCAGGCGGATGGTGTGGTCGTTGAACTGCCCCCGCTCCAGATCATACGCCGTACGCCAGCTCAGGTCCCAGTGCTCGGTGGGCCGCAGCGTCAGCGTGCCGTTGAGGACCTGGCTCGAGGGGCCCGAGCCGTCCCGGGGGCGCTGCAGGGAGTAGGAGAGGTTGGCGTTCCACCCGCCCCGGCTGCTGCGGCGCCGCCCTGCCGGAGCGGCGGCGGGCCGTTCACGGGGGACGATGGACGCCTCCCCCAGGATCTCGTCGGTGGCGAAGGGGTCTGTCTCGTCGGCGGCCTCTTCTTCTTCCTCGGCCGGCGGTTCCTCCCTGCCTTCCTCTCCGCCCACCAGCCCCAGAAGGCGGAAGATCCCCGAGCGGTTGTTGAGGGCGAAAGAGAGGTTCACCTGGGAGAGGTGGGGCGCGAAGGAACGGTCCACCGAGCCATCCTCCCGCTGCACGTCTTTGAAGAGATCGTGGTCAATGGAGACCGACAGGCCCCGGAGGAAGTCGGAGGAGATCTGGTTGGAGAGGCGGGTGGTTTCGAAGCCCGACAGGAAGCTGCCCATCGAGTCGGCTTCGACGAAGTCGTAGCGCACCACGCTGGTGCGCACCGCCAGGAGGTTCACCACCTCGGCGCGCTGTACCCGCCGCGGTCCCTCTTCGTCTCCCTGGGGGACCCCGGCGCCTTCCGCGGCCGCCCCCGCCCCGGCGCCGGCCTGGGCGCCGGCCGCCTCCTCGCCCGCCGCGCCTTCCCGCCCCGCCGGCAGCGACGCCGTGCTGTCGGCGGATTCGGTGGAGTCGGCTTCAGGCGACTTGCGCTTGGCCTCGAAGGTCTGGTTCAGCGTCACCGAGAGGGCGTTCTTGGGCTGAAGCGCCCGGGAGCGGAAGACCTGGCGCTGCAGCTCCGTGGGTTTGACCTCGGGACTCCACTCGTAGGAGAACGACGGCGAGATCTTGTGGCGGATGGCCTCGAAGCTCCCGAAGCCGGGGAAGAAGCCGTAGATGTCGGTTTTGAGTGTGGCCCCGAAGCTCACCCGCGACGGCGCTGAAACAAAGTTGCGCGCCACCTCGGAGGTGTCGGAGCGGAAGCGGGAGCCGCTGATGCTGAGCTGGGGCGTGAGGGTCGTGGAACCGATGAGCTGCTGCTGATAGTCCACCGACGTACTCCACCGCATCTCGGTGCGCGTCACGTCCCGCGCCGGGGCGCCGGTAAGGAGGTCGGCCTCCGAGGCCGAGTCCCCCAGGACCAGATACGCCTCGGGGATCCCCAGGTCGGCTTCCTCGCGGACCTCCACCGACTGGGCCACGGTCAGGTTCCCCAGGCTCACGCTGCTACGCAGCGACGCGGTGGTATTGGCCTGATCGGCCAGCGCAGGGTCGAAGACCCCCAACTGCGCCCGGTCCGTGGTGCGGCGCGTGAAGCTGGAGCTTCCCGACCACGTCATGTTGTTCCAGAAGTGGGCCCGGTTGGACGGCGCCCTGAAGAGGGTGATGGTGGAGAGGGACAGGTTGGCCGAGGGCAGCGTCCACTCGATGCGGTCGTCGGAAAGGTACTGCTTGCGGGTGGCCTGCAGCGACACCGTCCCCCAGTCGAAGCGGCGGTTGAGCCCGCCTTCCGAATCGATGGACTGGGTCACTTCCCGGGGATCGAAGGAGTTGTCCCGCACGAAGCTGGCGCTGGAAGCGTAGCGGCTGGAGATGCGCAACTGGGTGCGCTCGTCCATCTCCCAGCTATGGCGGGTATCCATGGCGATCTCGCTGGATCCGTCGGCGCGCCAGTACCTGCGGAAGTTGAGGGATCCGTCCAGGAACTGGCGGTTCCACCGGTAGCGGGCCGACCCGGTGAGGGCGATGAAGTTGTCGCTCCACCAGTCCAGGGCCACCATGGCATCGGCATATTCGCTCATGGCCCAGTAGAAGCCGATGTTGCTCAGGCGCCGCTTGTATCCGCTGGAGTTGCGCACGATGTCGTTGACGCTGAAGCGGGGCGTGAGGATGCCCGAGGACCGTCCCCGGGTGAGACTCTGGGCCATGAAGGGGAGCCACGCCACGGGCACGTCGGCGAAGTAGAGGCGGACGGGCCGGGCCACGAGCACCTTGCCCGCCACCACCTTGATCTCATCCGCCTCGAAGTGGTAGTGGGGCACGTCCTCGTCGCACGAAGTGAAGCGGGCGTGGGACATGAAGGTGGAGTCAGGGTTGGCGTAGGGCATGTCGCCCCGCATGATCCAACGCGCTCCACCCTGATTGAAGGTGGAGTGGGCCTCAAAGGCCGACCCCCTCTGCTGCGACAGGTCGTAGATGAGGCTCGCCGATTCCACCGGGTCGCCTTCCAGGGGGGTAAAGGTGGACATGCCCCGCGTCTTCACCAGACCGGTGGCGTCGCTGAAGAGGATGGAAGAATCGGCCTGCACCTGGAGGCCCTCCCGGTTCACCCGGGCCCGCTCCCCCTCCCCGGCGAGGAGAACCAGGGTCCGGTCCCGGGCGTCGAAGTCGGCCTCCGCCGCCTCGTATTCCGTCATGGTGAAGCCGGGCATGGAAAGAAGCTCGGCTGCGACGGAATCGGAGGCGGGCGCGCTGCGCCGCCCGCTCTGGGCTTCGGCCAGCTTCACCGAGTCCTGCACATAGAGGACGGAATCCGCCCCCGGCGGACGGGCCAGGCGCTGCAGCCGCTCCAGGATGCGCAGCCGGGCCGAATCCACGGGCTCCTGATCCACCACCCCGGCCTCCTGCCCGGCGCCGGCGCCGCCGGCCTGCTGGGCGACCGCCGCACCCGGCCACGCGCCCAGGGCGACCCCCACCCCCCACCCCGCCGTCACGAGAAGGAAAGGTGTGCGCCTCACCCCGCCTCCACGCTTTCCGGCGGCGGACCGATGGTGGGCTCCACCTCGGGCTCGGGACCCTCCCGCTCCACTCTCCGCTTGTAGATGCGCGCCGACAGGAAGATGGAAAGTTCGTACAGCGCCAGAAGGGGGATGAGCATGAGGATGGTGAGCGTCACCACGTCGCCCGGAGTGATGATGGACGCCAGCGCCGTGAGGATCACGGCGGCATGACGCCGCTTGGAGCGCAGGAACTGAGGCGTCACCAGCCCCATGGCGGTGAGCACCATGATCACCACCGGGAGCTCGAAGACCACGCCGAAGGCCAGGAGCATCTTGGTCACGAAGCCCAGCGTGGCGTTGATCTCCAGGTTGGCCTCCAGCGACTCCTGGAGGATGGCCCGGAAGAAGTCCAGCGTCACGGGAAGGGCGGCGAAGTACCCCATGGCCACCCCGGCCATGAAGAGGAGAAGCCCCAGGTAGAGCGCCGGCACGATGGCCTTCTTCTCTTCCTTCTCCAGCGCCGGCGAAAGGAACGCCCAGATCTGATACGCCACCACAGGGAAGGCCAGGATCACCCCCACCATCACGCCCAGCTTGATGAGGACGAAGAAGGGATCCGCCGGAGAGAGATAGATGAGGTGGAGATCCGGATTGCCCGTCACCTCGCGGATCGGCGCGACGAGGATGTCCAGCACCGGGAAGTAGAACATGAGGGCGATGCCGATGCCGGTGCCGACGGCGATGGCCAACAGAGACCAGAAGATGCGCCAGCGCAGTTCCTCGAGGTGTTCGAGGAAGGGCATTTCTCCCCTGGGATTTCTGGAACGGCGGGTCATGTAGGCGCCTGCTCAGATGGGGAGTTCGACCTGATTCCGCTTCAGGACCTCCCGCTCGTGCTTCTGGGTCATCTCGTCCACGAATTCCTGGAACTCACCGGCGTCCTGGAAGTTCCGATAGACCGACGCATAGCGCACGTACGCCACCCGGTCCAGGGGCGAGAGAGCCTCCATGACCATGGCGCCCAGCTCCACGCTGGGCACCTCGAGGCCGGCCCGGCGGGAGAGCTCGTCCTCGATTTCGTCCACCAGCGCTTCCATGGCCGAAGCCGACACGGGTCGCTTGGCGCACGCCACCTTCACGCTGTTGAGGAGCTTGGCGCGGCTGAAGTCCTCCACCGAGCCGGAGCGCTTCAACACCTGGATCGGACGCTCCTCCACATACTCATAGGTGGTAAAGCGCGTCCCGCATACGGTGCACTCCCGGCGGCGGCGCACCGCCCGCCCTCCCCGGCTGGTGCGGGTGTCCACCACCCGGTTCTCCGTGGCGTCGCACTGGGGGCAGCGCATGTGTCGGGCCTCAGCCGATTTCGTCCAGCTTCTCGCTGGCCAGGGAGGCGGCCACCGTCCCCGGATAGGTGTTCACGATGCGCTGGAGCGTGGCCCGGGCGTCATCCATCCGCTCCAGCTCGATCTGCAGGAGCGCCGCCCGGTAGAGGGCGTCTGGAACCTTGGCCGCCGTGGGATAGAGCTCCGGCACCTGGAGGAAGGCCTCCAGGGCATCTTCGGGACGTCCCTCCTGGGAGAGGATGTCGGCGAGGAGGAACTGGGCGTCGGGAGCGAGGCGGTGCCCGGGATGGGACTGGAGGAACTGCTGGAAGGCAAGGCGCGCCGTGGCCAGCGATCCCCGGTTGAAGAGGCCCACCGCCGAGTTGTAGAGCTGTTCGGCGTCGTCACCCACGGGACCGGGGACCGCCTCCCCGGAGACGGGCCGTCCGGCGGCGGCGGTGTCGCCCGCCCCTTCGCCGCCCGGTGGGCCCAGGCCGGCGGGCCCGCCTCCTCCGCTCGCGGGAAGCCGGCGCATGTTGGCCAACTGGTCCCGGATGCCCGCGATCCCACGCTGGTTCTCCCCGGCCAGCGCCTCCAGTGTGGCCAGCGCGTCGCTGATCTCCCCGAGCTGCCGCGCGATCTCCCCCCGGAAGCTGAAGAGCTGGTCCGACGTCTCCCGCAAGGTGTCCTGCGTGCTCCGCGAGGCACGACGCAGCTCCACGATGAGGGAATCCTGGCGCAGGGCCAGGTCGCGCAGCTCGGTGCGGAGATCCCGGATGTCGCCCTTGGTGGCGCACCCCGACGCTGTCACAACGGCGGCCAGTGCCGCCAGGACCCGGACCGCCGTAAGGCTGGAGATGGATTTCATGACAACCTGAGCGCCCCTCCCCCGCCGGCGCGGAGGAGGGGACGCCGGGTGAGGTTGATCAGTTGGGCGGGTTGATGGCGTTGGCGCCGGCCGTGATCACGAACTCGGCACGCCGGTTCTTCGCCCACGCTGCTTCATCATGGCCGTCGACCAGGGGACGCTCCTCCCCGTAGGACACGGTGCTGAACCGCCCCTCGGAAAGACCGAACCCGACCAGGAACTGTTTGACCGCCTCGGCACGGCGGCTGCCCAGAGCCAGGTTGTACTCGGTGGAACCGCGCTCGTCGGCGTGGCCTTCAATGCGAAGCTGCACCTGGGGGCTGGCCCGCAGGACGTCCACCTTGCGCCGCAGAACGGCGGCGGCATCGTCGCGGATGTCCGACTTGTCATAGTCGAAGAAAACCATCTCCTCGAGGGTGGCCCGGGCCGCCTCCACGGCGCGGCGATGGGCCTCGGCGCGGGCCCGCTCCTCGGCGGCCCTGCGCTCGGCTTCGGCGCGGGCCGCGGCAATGGAGTCTGCGCGACGCTTGGCGAGTTCTTCCGCGGTGGGCCCGGTGGGGGCCGGCGGCGGCGGGGGGGGCTCCTTCTTGCAGGCGGCCAGCAAAAGGGTGGCGGCCAGGACCGGCACGGCAAAACGGCGGACGATCATCCCTGCTCCTGGGTTGAACGATCAGTGTGGTGCGCTGCACCCGACGCGAGCGCCGGGCAACGCATCGAACCTAATGAGCTTTCGGCGGGGGGAAAGACCCCCTGGCATATAGGGGTTTGGGCCCTGGGGCGCAACATTCCCGGGCGCTCCGGGCCTCGCCCTCACCGGACAGGCGCCAGGGAGGGCGACCAGTCGGGCACGCTCACCCGCCGCCCCGCCAGGAGAAGGCGGATGTTGCCGGTGGCCACGTCCACCACCATGAGGCCGTATCCCCAGTTGCGCTCGCCGGCGAACACCAGATGCCGCCCGTCGGGGGCCCAGCTCGGATCCTCGTTGTTTCCCTCCCAGGTGAGCTGGCGCACCCTCCGGCCCCGGCTCTTCATGTTGGCTACCAGGATCTGGTAGCGCCCCCGGCGGATGCGGCCGTGGAAGGCCACCAGATCCCCCACGGGAGACCAGTCGGGAGAGGTGTAGTAGCCGCCCCGCCCGTACTGATAGGGGGAGAGGGTCTCGGCAGGCCCGCCCTCGGCGGGCATGACCATGATCTGGGGCACGGCGTCGCCGAAGCGGTTGGTGTTGAAGGCCAGCCAGCGCCCGTCGGGCGAGAAGGTGGGGGAGAAGTCGTAGTGACGGCGGCCGCCGCTCAGATACGTGAGGCAGCATTCCTCGGCAACGTTATAGGTAAACAGCCCGCCCTGGCGTCCGCCTACCACGGCGAAGGCCAGGGTGCGGCCGTCGGGGGCATAGGCCGGGGTGATGTGGTCCCCGTCCCGTGCGTCGGGGACGCGCTTCTCCTCCCCGGTGACAAGGTCCATCTCGTAGATGCGCGGCACGCCCGTCTTGTAGGACATGTAGGCCAGGCGCGTGCCGTCGGGGGACCACGCCGGCGAAAGGGTGAGGCTGCGGAAGTCGGTGAGGCGCGTCAGGTTCTCCCCGTCGGAGTCGATGAGGTACAGCTCCTTGTCGCCCCGGGCGTTGGGCATGGAAAAGGCGATGCGGCTCGCCGCCATCCCCGGCTCGCCGGTGGCCCACTCCACCACCCGGTCGCTGATGCGGTGCACCGCCATGCGAAAGTCGGGATCGGCTTCGTCGGGAATGCGGAAGCGGCCCCGCTCCTTCACCTCGCCGTAGACCACGTCGTGGAGCTCGACGACGGCCACGAATCCGTCGCCGGCGCCCTCCACCTGCCCCGTGACCAGCCATACCGCGCCCAGGCGGTCCCAGAGGGTGTAGTCCAGCCCCTCCCCCAGGAGGGAGGCGGGCAGGGAGTCCATGACCTGAAAGCGGTCCGAGTTGCGCAGATCCCGCCCGATGATGGCCTCCACGCTCGGCGCCAGGCCCGCACCCCCGAAGCGCCCCGTGAAGGGCTTCACCGCCAGGGCGGGCTGATACGCCGTCTCGTAGATGAGGCCCAGGGTGACGCCGGGAATGGAGTCGCGTTCCTGGGCCGCCAGGGCGGGGGGCGACACCGCAGCCGCCATGACGGCCGCCACAACCACGGCGTCCATCGCCGCCGACACCATGAACCTCGCGGCCCCACCCCCGGCCGCGGCCGCCGTGCGCCATGCGCCCGCCGCCCACGCCGCTCCCTTCCTCCCGTTTCGCATGCTCACTGAATGGCTACCTCGGTTCCGTCGGGAAAGAGTCCGCGAATCCCGCCCTGGGGACGGAAGTTGAACTGCACCGGCAGGCGGTCAAAGGGGAGTTCGTCGGGAAGGGGGCCGAAGCGCCCCTGCCCCGCGCAGTCCACCGCCCCCATGGCCTCGAAGTCGAAGGCGCTGTTCCCCGAGCGCTTTACGAAGTCCATGTCGCTCACCGAACCGTCGCGGTGGATGACGAAGCGCACCGTGGTCTCCCAGTTCCCCTGCCCCCGCCAGCGGAAGCAGCGCTGAATCTGGCGGATGATGTTGTTGTAGTACGCGGGATAGTCACGGCGCAGGCCCTCCAGCCGCACGTTGAGGTCCTCTCCCGACTCCCGGGCCTCTTCGGCGGGCTTTTCCGTGGTGGTGGCCTCGCGCGGCTTCTCGCCTTCCTCGGGAGGCGCCGGCTGGTCCTTCTCCGGCGGCTTTTCCGGCTCGGGTTCGGGCTTGGTCTCCTCCACCGGCACCGTCTTCTCCTCGGGCTCGGGCTCGGGCGGCGTGGGCTCGGGGCGCTCCACCACCAGCTCCTCCACCGCCGGCGCCTCCTCCTCGGCCTGGACGGCGGGAGGCGGGGAGACCAGCTCGATCTGGTAGGTCACGAACTCCGGCGGAGGCCGCCGGTGGGTCGTGCTCCACACTGCGGCGCCCAGAAGAACCACGTGCACCGCCAGAGAGGCGGCGAAGGCGCTGCGGTCGAAGGGCTCGGGACGGTGGGCCATGACGCCGCGCCCCTCAGCGGCCCGTGTAGGGCTCGCCCACCACCGCCCAGTCCACCCCGGCCCGGGCCACGGTGGCCATGACCTTCAGCACCGGCCCGTAGGGCGCCAGCGAGTCCCCGCGGATGTAGACCCGCTCCAGATTCCCCGCCGCGGCGAGCTGGGGAAAGCTCTCCTCGAACTCGGCGGGCGTGACCTCCGTCTCTTCGATGAAGATGCGCCCATCGGGCATCACCGTGATGAAGAAGGGCTTGTCCTCGGCGGTGAGGGCCTGAACCTGGGCCTTGGGCACCGAGACCTCGATGCCGCCCTGGAGGATGGGCGCGGTGATGATGAAGATCACCAGCAGGGTGAACGCCACGTCCACCAGGGAGGTGACATTGATGTCGGCGTTGAGGGGGAGGTCGCCCCGCTGACTCCGCCTGCCCATGCGCGGCCGCTACACTCTGCCTTCGCGGGCCAGCGTGCCGATGAACTCGCTGGAGAAGCCCTCGAGCTCGCCGCTCACGAGGTTGAGCTTGGCCACGTAGTAGTTGTAGGCGATCACGGCCGGGATGGCCACGAAAAGGCCCGCCACCGTGGTCACCAGCGCCTCGGCGACACCCGGCGCCACCGCGCCGATGTTGGTCGAGCCACCCCGTGTGATCCCAAGAAACGTGTTCGTGATGCCGATAACCGTTCCCATGAGGCCCAGAAGCGGCGACACCGACGCGATGACGGCAAGCCAGGTCAGCCCCCGCGCCAGCTCCTCGCGCTCTTCGGCCTCCTCCTTCTCCAGGACGAGACGCAGCGCCTCGAGCTGGGTCAGGGAGAGGCCCCGGGTGGGCGGCGCGCCTTCGCGCAGCGCTCCGGGACGCAGCTCGCTGAAGAAGTTGATTCCCTGGCGAAACACCCGCCCGTAGGGGGATTCGGGCAGGGCGAGGATCGCCTTGTAGGCATCTTCCAGGCGCTGGGCCCGCTCCATCTGCTCCAGGAAGCGGTCGCCCTGGAGGCGGACCTCCCGGAACTGGCGCCACTTGTGGTAGATGAGGTACCACGACACCAGCGAGAACACGGCCAGCACCAGGAGGACGATCTTGGTGGGCAGGGTACCGCCCAGGATCATGTCCAGGGCCGTCTGGGGCGTACGCGCCTGCAGCATGAAGAAGAACGCACCCGGCGTCATTCCGCGGCTCCCTCCGTCCGGGATTCGATGAAACGATAGGTCTCCCGCAGTCCCTCTTCCAGAGCGAAGCGGGGCCGCCACCCGTGCCCGCTCAGTTTGGAGACGTCCAGGGTGCTGTGGCGCAGCTCCCCGGGGCGCTCGCTCCGGTACTCGCGGCCGGGCCGGCGTCCCGCGATCCCCTCCAGGCAGTCGGCGAGGCGGTTGACGCTGGTACCCACCCCCGTGCCCACGTTGAAGGCGCGGGGATCGAGGCCCTCTCCCTCGGGCGGCGTCAGCTCCGAGACGGCCATGTTGGCCGACACCACGTCACGCACGAAGACGTAATCCCGGGTCTGCTCGCCGTCGCCGAAGATGGTCAGAGGCTCGTCGCTGATGAGACGGTTGGAGAAGATGGCTACTACACCCGCCTCCCCGTGGGGATCCTGGCGGGGCCCGTAGACGTTGGAATAGCGCAGCGCCACGTACTCCAGGCCCCGCACCCGGGCGTAGTAGTACAGGTAGTACTCGCCGGTGAGCTTGGTGACGCCGTAGGGCGAGAGGGGGAGCTTGGGCGCCGTCTCCGGCGTGGGAATCTCCTCCGGCTCGCCGTACACCACGCCGCCGCTGCTCACGAAGATGATCCTGCGCGTGCCCACTTCCAGCGCGCTCTCGCTGATGTTGAGGAGACCCAGGAGGTTGATGGAAGCGTCGTGGGCCGGATCGGCCACCGACACCCGCACGTCAATCTGGGCCGCGTGGTGGTTCACCAGGTCGAAGCGGACCTCACGAAAGAGGTTGCGCAGCTCGTCGTCGCGGATGTCCATCTCCACGAAGTGGGCGTCGGCGGGCAGGTTCTCCCGCTTTCCCGAGGAGAGATCGTCCACGATCCACACCTCGTCTCCCCGGGCGAGGTAGGCATCGGCCACATGGCTGCCGATGAAGCCCGCGCCGCCGGTGACCAGGACCCTGCGTTGTGCGTCGTTCATGTGTGAAAAGGGGGGGATTCGAGGTTGAGGAAGGAGCGTGCTATGAAGACCGCTCCCTCCACCGGAGGAGGCCGGCAGAGGGAGCGGAAGGGAATCTACCCACAGACAGGGCTCAGGGCATCTTTTTGGTGAGGCGCAGGACCAGTCCCGGTCGGAAGACGGCATCCGCCATCTCCACGATGCGGGCGGTGGAGGTGTGCTCGCGCACGCCCACCACCTGAACGCGGCCCTCGACGACGCCGGCACCGGCCTCGGTGTTGAAGTAGGAGAACTCGTCACCCAACCCCACGCCGTCGGCGCTTCCCACGTCCAGGAAGATCATGCCGCCGATGTCCTGCAGCTCACTTCCGCCGGCGAAGCCCATGACCATGGCCTCCATGCCGTCCTCCACGGGCTGGGCGTAGCGTCCCCGCTCCATGGTGTATTCGGGAAGCGGACCCAGGAGATCGCCGAGCCCGATGCGGTGGTACTCCCTGGTGACCACCGCCACAGCGCCGTCGTCGTCCACGTCGGTGACCTCCAGCAGGCCGGTGGGCAGCACCACCTTGCCCACGTCAGGAATGGTGCGCGTCACGCGGAAGATGCGCAGACGGTCTCCCACCCGAACCTGTGCGCCGGGCTCGAGGCGCAGGCGTACCCGGTTGTAGGCCCGGGGCGTCTCGCTCCGGTCGCTCCCGGTGGCGAAGGCGGCGAGGACGGCCACGTGCTCAGGCTCCTCCTCCAGGCCGATGAGCCAGGGCGCCGAATAGACGGGATCCCGGGTCACCGGGACGTACTCGACGTGCTCACTCCGGATCACGCCGGAGCGCATGACGCTGGAGTCCTGGTAGAAGATGGTCCGCTCCCGCTCCGCCGGCGGGGGAGCCGGGGCCTCGGGCTCGGCGGGAGGCGGAGCCGCGGGCTCCACCCCTGCCCCTTCCACGGCCACCCGGGTGACGGTGGACCTGCCCTCCACGCCGGGAATGGTCAGCACCTGGCCCGGGAGGATGAGGTTGGGATCCTGGATGCGGTCCCGGTTCGCCTCCCAGATCCGGCGCCAGTCCCACGGACTCCCGTAGAACTCCTGCGCCAGGTCCCAGAGGGTATCTCCCTCCACCACGGTGTGGGTGGCGGGAACCTCCTGGGAAAGGAGAAAAGCTGGCAGAATCAGTACGGCGACGAGGGCCGCGGCCGACCGAACCATAGGGGCTCCTTCGGCAAGTAGGACAGGGCTTTTCAGCCGGTGGACGCTCTCTCGAAGATACCGGGCCGCCGGGTGGGAAGCAACGCATTTTTTCAAATTGCTTTCAAATGTTTCCTCTCGGCGGACCCCCGGCGGGCCCTCAACCCCCTGGGAGCCTCTCCGAATCCTCCGCCAGGGAGCTCCAACGCCCGTCGCCCACCACCACGTGGTCCAGGACCGGGATACCCAGGGCGCGGCCGGCGTCGCGAAGCTGGCGCGTTACGGCCCGGTCCTCCGCCGAAGGGGTGGGGTCGCCCGACGGGTGGTTATGGACCAGGATGACCGCCGCCGCGCTTTCGGCCACGGCGGCCCGGAAGACCTCCCGGGGATGGATGAGAGAAGCGTCCAGGATCCCACGGGTGACGGCCACCTCCCGCACCACCCGGTGGCGGGTGTTGAGGAGGAGGGCGTGGAACTCCTCCTGGGGGAGGTCGCGAAGGCGCGGCGCCATGCGGCGGTAGACGTCGGCGGGACCGCGGATGGGATCGTCGTCGGGGCGGGCCTCCAGCCAGGCCCGCCGGCCCAGCTCCAGGGCCGCCAGGATGCGGGTCGCCGTGGCGCCGCCCACCCCGGGTAGCGCCTCCAGCGCGCCGGCGTCGGTACCGTCGAGGACCCGCAGCGACCCCCCGGAAAAGGCCAGGAGCCGGTCGGCCACGGCGAAGACGGAGCCGCCGGCGCCGCCGCTCCCGATGAGAAGGGCGAGGAGCTCGCGCACCGAGAGGTGCCGCGCCCCCACGGCCCGGAGCCGCTCCCGGGGACGGTGGGCCGGCGTCCAGGCGCGCAGGGAAGTGGACGCGGGCCGGGAGGAAGGGGGCGGAGCGGATGGGGGCAGAGCGGATGGGGGCCCGGCGGAGGCGGGCCGGGCGGAGGCGGGCCCGGCAGAAGGCGGGCAGGCGGAAGAAGCGTCATCGTCGGGCATCACAGAGGATCATCCCCCGCAAGGGGCGCCTCCATGCCGGAACGGGCCCGACGTGCGGGACGCGCGCCGACAGCCGCCGGGCGCTACAGCTTCCGACGCAGGACCAGCGCGTCCTCCCGGGGATGGTCGTAGTAGTCCCGGCGCACGCCTGCCTCCTCGAAGCCGAAGCGGCGGTAGAGGCGCCGCGCCGCCTGGTTGGAGACGCGCACCTCCAGGTAGACCGTCTCGGCTCCGCGGCCGCGCGCCACTTCCAGCATGTGCTCCAGGAGGGCGGCGCCCAGCCCCGAGCCGCGGTGCCCGGGGGCGACGGCGATGTTGGCAATCTCCGCCTGATCCAGGACGCACCACACCACGGCGTATCCCACGATCTCAGGGTCGGGCGGCGCCTCGCCGCCCATCTCCAGCACCCACAGCTCGGCGCCGGGCCGATCCAGAAGGGAGAGGAAGGTGTCGGCGCGCCATGGGCTGGTGAAGGCCTCGCTCTCGATTTCCACCACCCGCGCCACGTCCCGGGCCTCCATGACCCTGACCCGGGGCAGCCCCGGAGCATCCAGGCGCTTCACCGCGCCTCCGTGCGGGCGCCCTCCCGGCGAGCCCACTCCCGCTCGGCGTTGGAGGCCCGCAGATACCGGGGTTCCCACGCCGGGCGGTCCGCCACCGGAGGGGTATCGGGGTGGAGCACCAGATAGCGTAGAAGGCCCTTGGCGCCGGGAATCCCAAGGGGGAGCTCCGCCACCCGGAAGCCCGCCGAGGAGATGGCCCTGTGGTGGCGCTGGGCCGCGTCCCCGGCGAAGACGGCGCCGGCCGGAACCTCTCCGGCCAGCACATCTCTCAGGGAGCCCGCATGGGGCGGCGTCAGGGTCTCCACCCCCCTGCGCCCCACCCCGTAGCAGGCGCCGTAAACCCGGTCGCCCCGGGCGTCGAAGAGGACATACACGATGGCGGGCTGAACCTCATCCAGAGGCTCGGCCCCGGCCAGCGCCCCGGCGGCCAGGCTGGAGACGGCCCAGAGGGGAAGATCCAGCGCGGCGGCGATGCCCTTGGCCGTGGCGGCGGCCACCCGCACTCCGGTAAAGGAGCCGGGCCCCTCCCCCACCACCACGCCGCTCAGATCGGTGCGCGCCACAGCGGCCTCGGCGAAGCAGGCATCCACGGCGGGAAGGAGCTTGGCGGCGTGCTGCCCCCGCAACGCCAGGCGCTCGTAGGCCACAACCTCGCCGCCCCGGGCCAGCGCCACGCTGCCCGCCTGGCCCGAGGTCTCCAGGGCCAGGTAGAGGCCGTCGGGGGAGAAGCGCCCGCCCCTCACCCCCCCTCCTCCGGGCTGGAGACGGTGAAGGGAAAGGGCGGCAGCTCGGAGGGCCGGCCCACCCGGGTCACGGCCACGTCGCGCAGGTTCGGCTCCCCGGGCACGAGCATGAGCTCGATGACCCAGTGATCCGCCGGAACGAGATCCCTGGCCCGCTCGGGCCACTCCACAAGCACGATCTCGTTGGCGTGGCCCAGATCCGTCCACCCCAGCTCGTCCAGCTCCTCGGGGCCCGAGATGCGGTAGAGGTCCATGTGCACCACGCTGAGCCCCATGCGGCCCGGGTAGCGGAAGACCAGGTTGTAGGAGGGCGACGGCATAGCCTCCTCCACCCCCGCCCCGGCGCCGACGGCCCGGGCCAGGACCGACTTGCCGGCGCCCAGGGGGCCCCGCAGACCCAGGAAGAGGGGCGGGACCGCTTCCTCCCCGATGCGTCGGCCCCAGCGCATGAGGCCGGGCTCGTCCAACCTCACCGGAACGACTCCACCGTGCGCCTCAATCCCTCCACCAGACCCACCTCGGGCTCGTAGCCCAGCGCCTGCCGGGCCCGGGTCAGATCAGCCAGTGAATCACGCACGTCGCCGGGACGGGGCGGGCCGTGCACCGCTTCCACCTCCACGCTGAGGATACGCCGGATCTCCTCCCAGAGACGGTTGATGGAGATGCGCTGTCCGCATCCCAGGTTGAAGACCTCGCCGCTCACGGCTTCGGCGGGGGCGAGGAGCGCCCGGAAGTTGGCGTCCACCACGTTGGCGATGTAGGTGAAGTCCCGGGTCTGTTCGCCATCGCCGTCGATGGTGGGCGAGCGGCCCTCCAGTGCGGCGGTGATGAAGAGGGGGATCACTGCCGAGTAGAGGGAGGCGGGGTCCTGGCGGGGACCGAAGACGTTGAAGTAGCGCAGCACCACCGTCTCCAGCCCGAAGATGTGGGGAAAGACCCGGGCGTAGTGCTCCCCGGTGAGCTTGGCCACGGCGTAGGGAGAGCGGGGCTGGGTGGGCATGTCCTCCCGCTTGGGCAGAACGGGGGTGTCGCCGTAGGCCGAGGAGGAGCCGGCGTAGACCACGCGCTTCACCCCCGCGGCCTGAGCCGCCCGCAGCACGTTCAGCGTGCCCGTGGCGCACGCCTGGTGGGTGCGCTCCGGATCCGCAACGGAACGGGCCACCGAAGGGATGGCCGCCTGGTGCAGCACATAATCCACCCCCGCCGCCGCCCGGGCGCAGGCCGCCGGATCGGTGATGGAGGCCTCGTGGAGCTCCACGTCGGAGAGGAAGGGCTCCAGGTTCTCCCGCCGGCCCGTGGAGAAGTCGTCCACCACGCGCACCCGGGCGCCCAGCTCCAGAAGGTTCTCCACCAGATGGGATCCGATGAACCCGGCGCCGCCCGTCACCAGGACGGAGGCATCGCGCAGGGAAGAGACCTCCACCTCGGGGCGGGTGGCGGTGCGTGGGTCAGCGGGGGTCGGGGCGACGTCGGCGGCGCTCGTCGCGCCCGCCTCACCCCCATCGGTTTCGAAGCTCGAAGTCATGAGGAGGAATCTAGCGTGTTGTCGCCGAAGCCTGGTAGCCGCCCAAGCTGCGCCCGGCCGCGGCACCCCTGGCCCGCCCGCCTCTCACGCCTTCCTCACGCGCCCCTCACGCCCCGCCCACGCCGTACAAACCTTCCCGCCGAATGATCTCCAGGACGCCGGGAGGCACCAGGTCCGCGATGTCCTCGCCAGCGGCGGCCCGCTCCCGCACCAGGGTGGAGGAGACGTCCACCCGGGTGACGGGCACGGCCACGGCCCGCTCCATGCCCGGAAGGTCGGGCGCCACTTCCAGGGCCGAAAACCCCTCCCGGTCCATGACGGCGGGCACGGCCAGGCGCAGCACCTCCTCGGGCTCCTTCCAGCCGGGGAGCTCCTTGACCTGATCGGCGCCCAGAATGAGGAAGAGGCGGGCGCCGGGCCAACGCGCCCTCAGTGCCCGCAGCGTATCCACCGTGTACGAGACCCCCCCGCGGCGGATCTCCTCGTCGTCGGCCTGAAAGCGGGGATCGGCCTCTGCCGCGGCCCGCACCATCTCCAGGCGCAGGGCGGCGGGCGTTTCGGTCTCGCCGACTTTGAAGGGAGACGTGGCGGCGGGGATCCACAGGACGCGATGGAGGCTCAGGGCGTCGGCGACGTCGCGGGCCACGGTGACGTGACCCCGGTGGGGAGGATCGAAGGTGCCGCCAAAGACGCCGATGCGTTCTCCCCCGGGGTCGGCATCGCGGCCGGCGTGGGGGCCGCGGCCGGCGCGGGGGCCGCGGTCGGCGTCGGAGCCGCGGCCTTCCGCGCCGTCCCCCGTCGTGCCGCCCCCCGTCGACCCGCCCCGGGGCGGGTCGTCAGACTCCGCCGCCCGCGTCCTTCTCCCCATCGGTGTTCACCTCCCGGGCCTCGGGCGATTCGGGATAGCGCTCCTTCAGCTCCTTGAGGGCGTCCTCGGCGAGATCGTCGTAGCCGATGGCCATGTTGGAGCGATAGATCCCCAGAAGGGCCTTGGGCGCGAAGGGCGTCTCCGAATACAGATCCGCCACGAAGCGATAGTAGATGATGGCCGAGTCGTAGAGCTTGCGCCGGAAGTAGAACTCGGCGTTGAGGAACTCCTTCTCGGCGAGCTTGAGGCGCATGCGGTTGGCGATCTCCGCCGCCTCCACCGACTGGGGCGATCCGGCGTAGTCCACCACAACGTTGCGGCACACCACCAGGGCGTCGTTGGTGTATTTCTGGTCCCGCTGAGGGATGGGCGAGAGGGCCGCCAGCGACTTGCACACCCCCAGCGCCGCGTCGGGAGCCTTGGGATGGGAGGGATAGCGGTCCACGAAGCGCAGGTACTCGGAGCGCGCCGACAGGTAGTCGCCCTTGTTGTAGTAGGCGTTTGCCAGAAGGAAGCGGGCCGCGGCCGACTCCTCGAACCCGGCGAAGGAGAGGAAGAGGCGGTCCAGCGCCTTCACCGCGTTGTCATAGTCGCCCTCGGCGTACTCCTGCTGGGCCAGACGATAGATCTGGTCCGCCGTCATCCCCTGATACGTGGTGCGCGTCCCGCAGGCACCCAGCGAAAGGAGGACGAGGAGGAGCACGGCGGCCCCGCGAAGGGAGGGCGCCGCGCGCCGGAGCGAGGGGCGCACGAGGGCCCAAGCCGAGATACGTCGTGTGATCGAGGACATCCGTGAAAGATACCCAGGGTGGGGGCAAGAGTTTCTGGCGTGGATCCGGCCGGTCAGCGACATCGTCCGCCCCGCAGGCTCTCGAGTCCTCTGCCGAAGCGGATCTGGTCGAAACGATCCTGGGCCCGGTCCACCAGGGTGCGCGGAGCGTCGGCATACCGCACCTGGGCGTAGGCCTCCATGGCGGCGGAGCACTGCCCCAGATCCGAGAGGATCTCCCCCTTCTCGAACCATGCCTGCCCCAGGATGCTCCTGGGCTGGGCCACCTCCAGGGCGCGCTCCACGAGCTGCAGTGAGCGCTCCAGCACCGCCTCCCGGGCCAGGGAGTCGGCTTCGGCCATGGCCTTGTCGTGGAACTCCCGGGCCAGGTTGAAGGAACAGGTGCCGATATACCAGTCCACCTCGCCCCGCTGCCAGCGGCGCACCATCTCCCGGTAGCGCTCGAAGTAGACCAGGGCGTGTTCGCAGTCGCCCACCTCCTCGTAGGCGCGGCCCACCTCCATGACGATCTCCGGCGCCGAGTCGGTGGCTTCGGCCATGGCCTTCTGATAGAAGGGAAGCGCCCGGCCGTACTCACCGCTCTTGAAGTAGTGGCGGGCCAGGTCCAGGGACATATCCCCCACGCCCACCCCGGGCCGCAACTCGAGCGCCGTCTGGACCGCCGTGGCCATGGCGAAGGTGTCGCCCTCCTTGCGGGCTTCCCGGGCCAGGTGCATGAGCTCCGCCACCGCCTCGTCGGTCATGTCGGGATCGGTGGCGGCGGCCTCGCGGAAGAAGGCGCCGGCGTCGTCCACCCGCCCGAGGCGTGCGTAGGTCTCGGCCACTCTGGCCAGGGTGGTGGCGTCGTCGGCGCCCTGGCGCACGGCCAGGCGGTATTCGGCCAGCGCCTCGTCGTAGCTGCCCTGGGCGAAGGCGATGTCGCCGCGGCGCAGCGCATCGTCCTCGGTGGTGCGGGGCGCGCACGCGGCCGCCCACAGGAGGGCGAAGCCGAAGGCCGGGAGAAGGGTTCTGAGATTCATGCCGCCAATATAGCAGCAAGGATCGGGCCGGAAGGGCTCAGGCCGGCGCTCCCTTCTGCTCCGGCTGCGGATAGTGGACCCCGACCGACGCCAGGTAGGCCCGGGCCCGCATGTCGTCCGGATCGTCGTCGGCGCACTGCTTCCATTCCCGGACAGCAGCCTCGTCGTCGCTGAGGCGGTGGAGGACCACCCCCAGGCGGATGCGCGCACCGGTGAAGTAGGGCCGGGCCTCCAGGATGGTCTCCAGCTCCTCGCGGGCCTTTTCCAGCTCGCCCAGCTCGATGAGCGCCTCGGCGTACTTGGTGCGGATGTCCATGAAGCGGGGCCGAACCGCCAGCGCCGAGCGGTAGTGCTCGGCGGCCCGGTCGGGAAGATCCGCCACCAGGTAGAGATCGCCGAGGTGAGCGTGGGTCACCGCCAGACGGTTCCCCAGCTCAGAGGGAAAGGTCTTGGAGTCGCGGGTGTCCAACTCCCCGGCCCGCTCCAGGGCGGCGCGGGCCTCCTCGTGACGGCCCAGCTCGTTGAGGATGATGCCCCGGTTCAGGTGGGCCTCGGCGTAGCTGGAGTTGATGTCCAGGGCGGCTTCGAAGTGCTTCAGCGCCTCGTCGGGCCGGCCCATCATGGCCAGGCAGAGGCCTGCCTTGTTATGGACGTCGGCAAAGTAGGGATGTTCCTCCAGCACCTTCCGAAACGTCTCCAGCGCCGACTCGAAATCATCCCGCTCCCAGGCACTCACCCCCCGGGCGACGATCTGCCGGATGTCCTTCGTGTGTGTCATGACTTCAAGCTGGGGAGGAGGGGCGTTTGAGGAAAGGGGGTGGGGGATGAACGGGCCAGCTGCCGGAAGTTCCGGGTGGGCCGCCTAATCAGGGGAAAAGAACTCTCAACGTCCGGAAGACGACCACCAGGTCGCTCACGACAGTCGCCTGCTCTGCGTATTTCAGGTTGATCTCAACCTTCCGCGGCATCAGGACCCGTACGTAGAAATCATCAGGGGATGCACTTTTCGCCAGCACTTCCTGCTCGTGGCGGAATTCGATCGAGGCGGGGTCCGTAACCCCGGGCTTAAGGCTGAGCACCCGGCGCTGCATGCGGTCATACTTGCCAACGTAGTGCGGTACCTCAGGGCGCGGCCCCACCAGACTCATGGTACCGATTAGCACATTGAACAGCTGGGGGATCTCGTCCAACTTCCACTCTCGTAGGAACCGACCTACTTGTGTGATTCGCGCATCATCGCCGACAGTGATCGCTGGCCCCATGGCGGCAGCGCCCTCCACCATAGTCCGAAACTTCCACATCACGAAGCGAGCCCCTTCTCGACCCACGCGCACCTGACGGAAAATGATAGGGCCGGGGGAATCCCATCGGATCGCAACGGCAATCAGCGCAATAACGGGCGAAAGAAGGAGAAGGCCTAGGAAAGACGCACAAATGTCGATGAGCCGCTTAAGAGCCTGCCCGACTGGGTGGCTGGTCCTGAAAACATGCATCACTGCCCGCGAACCACTCCCTGCACGGAGGCGATGACATCCTCAACATCCTCATCCGTGAGGCCCGGATGGAGCGGCAAGCTGACCAATCCCTCGAAAGCGGCCTGCGCCACAGGGAAATCCTCGGGAGAAAGATCGTACCTATCCCGATAATACGGATGAAGGTGAATCGGAATAAAGTGCACCGAAGTTCCGATCCTACGAGCGGTCATACCTTTGATGAACTCTCCTCTGGAAATGCCGGAACCCTTGCGGACCCGTACCGGGTACAAATGCCAGGCGGCCTCCACGCCTTCGCACACCCGTGGCAGGATCAGTTCTTCCAGCTTCGACAGTTTCGCGGTGTAACGCTCGGCGATCTCCCTTCGCCGACTCTGCATGGTCTTAAGGCGCTCCAACTGTCTCAGGCCGATCGCCGCCTGAATATCGGTCATATTGTACTTATAACCGGGCGCCACCACTTCATAGTACCAACTCCCTTCATTGCTGTACCGCCTCCAGGCATCTCCGCTCATCCCGTGCAGACTCAGGAGACGGGCTTTTTCTACGAGGGCGGGTGGCCCCGTGAGCATCCCTCCCTCTCCGGTGGTCAGATTCTTGGTCGCATAGAAACTGAACGCCGTCAGATTCGGGCGGCTGCCGACGACCACACCGTCGCTTGATGCAGGCAGTGCATGGGCGGCATCCTCGACGACTGCCAAGTGTTCCCGCTGCGCAATGCGCTCGATGGCGGGCATGTCCGCAGGATGGCCACCGTAGTGGACGACTATGATCGCCTTCGTGCTAGCAGTGACAGCCGACGCCACTCTTCCGGCATCCAGGTTCAACGTATCCGGCACGACATCCACTAGGACCGGGCGTGCTCCCACGTGTTCGATCACGTTCACCGACGCACAGAAAGTCATCGTGGGAACGATGACTTCGTCACCTTCACTAATCCCCAGCGCCAACAGCGACAGGTGGAGCCCCGCCGTGCAGGAATTTAGGCCAAGCGCCGCATCCGCACCGATGAATTCCGAAAAGGCGCGCTCAAACCTAGCTGTGCGGGGACCACGCGAAATCCACCCCGAACGCAGTGCGGAAACGACCTCCTCGATCTCCTCTTCACCAATAAACGGTGGAGAGAAGGGCAGGAATTCTGGCCTGACTCTCATTGGATCGGTCCGCCTTCGTCGAAGCAAGGATCTAGAAACCAATCCACCGTGGCTCCCAGGCCCTCCTTCAGTGGTGTCGCGGCCTGCCAACCGAGAAGCTCTCCAGCGAGGGAAGTGTCCGAGTAGTTCCTCCTCACATCTCCAGCTCGGGGAGGGCCGTGCTGGAAGCTCGGCCGTGAAAACCCCCGTACTTCAATAGCATCCGCAAGGACTACAGCAAGTTCATTGATGCTGGTCTCGCGATTGGTGGCAATCTGAAACACCTTCCCTCCAACTCCCGGCATGACCGCTGCCCGGATCACCGCATCGATGAGATC
This sequence comes from Gemmatimonadota bacterium, assembly GCA_046756305.1. GTDB lineage: Bacteria > Gemmatimonadota > Gemmatimonadetes > Longimicrobiales > Gaopeijiaceae > JBHHWB01. Next base: position 13,447 of record JBHHWB010000024.1, on the reverse strand, counting down.
GAAGATGTAGACGAAGTCTCGCGTCTGCTCGCCGTCACCGTAAAGCACCCAGGTCTCCCCGCCCTTCCACTGGCGAATGAACCGAGCGACCACGCTATCCTTGGCCTGAGAGTAGGGTCCGTAGACGTTTCCGAAGCGGAGCGGAACAGCTTCCAGTCCAAACGCCTGAAAGAAAGCGCCGGCATAGGCTTCAGTTGCCAGCTTTCCGGCGCCATAAGGGGTTGAAGGACGCGGCAGGGAGTCTTCACTTACCGGAGGTTCGGCGGCTCCGACGGCGGCGGCGCTCGAAGCGAGAACGACCCGGGAGGCGCCTGCTCTTCTTGCGCTGTCGAGCACCGTCACGCTCCCGCTTACATTAACCTCCATATCACGCAGGGGATCGTCCATGGACTGAACCACACCGGCGTTGGCGGCAAGATGCACAATCACTTCCGCACCCACCATAACCCGATCGACTTCGGACCTGTTCTCTACCGCACCAATCACAACGTCGATCCCGTCCAGCCACTCGAGGTCGTGGGACGATCCCTGGTGGACGCGCACCTTCGCTGAGTCTAGGGAGTCAATCGAGCCCCTGCTCAGATCGTCCAGGATCCGCATCTGCCTTACGCCACGGCGCGCTAGCTCCCGGGTCAGCACAGACCCGATGAAGCCGCATCCCCCTGTGATCAGCCACCGATTCGGAAGCGGAGGCATCTCTGGACCGGCTACAACGGCCTTGGACTTCACGACCACCGGACGCGAGGGAGAATTCTGTCCTCTTGAATGCGTTCACGGTGTTCCATGACCTGCAACAACATTTCCTTCAGCACCTCGTCGGTCATGTACGTAGGAATCAGCCCAAGGTCCAGCAGCGCCGAGTGGGCGGGATTGTAGTAGTGATCTTCGGCTTCCTTCCTCGGATTGGGAAGCGACTGGAACTCCACGTTGAGATCCAATTCCGACCCCGCCCGCTGGACCCGCTCCGCCAACTCATTCACGGAAAATGTTTCAGTGAATTGGTTCATAATGCGAAGCTCCCCCGGCGCGGCGGGGTTCTCCACCACCAGGCGCACACATTCCATGGTATCGCGCAGATTAAGGTATCCCCTCACCTGGCCTCCCTTGCCGTAAACCGTGAGGGGTATCCCGGCGACGGCCTGAACGAGGAAGCGATTCACGACCGTCCCGAAGATGTCGTCGTAGTGGAAATTGGGCAGGAGCGACGGATCCAGGTCGGACTCATCCGTCGAAAGACCGTATACCGGGCCCTGCATGAGATCCGTCACTCGGAGACCGAAGGTCCGCACATAGAACCAGAGGAGATCCGTATCCAAGACCTTAGTCGTGTGATAAAGGCTTCCAGCAGCCCTGGGGAACAGGAAGCGGTCCTTGCGACCCTTGTGCTCGATTTCAATCCATCCTTCCTCGATATCGATATTGGGCGTCCCATATTCGCCCATGGTGCCCAGCTTGACGATGTGGCAGTGCGGTGCGTGCTCAAGGACTGCCTGAATGAGGTTGAACGTGGCATTCAGGTTGTTGTTTAATGTGAGTCGAGCCTCATCATGTCCACGCATGGAGTATGGACCCGAGGGCTGTTCAGCATAGTGGATTACGGCATCGGGCGACCATTCCTTCATGATGCTCTCAAAGAAGTGATAGTCGGAAACATCGCCTATCCGAACCGTGATTCCGTGTCCCGATACCCGTCGAAACAGCTTCGCCCGGTCTTCCAGGTTGGGATTCTCCATGAGAGCTTCGGACGACGTCTGGCGAGCTATCGTGCGCCGCAGGTAGTTGTCCACTGCCATGACTTCGTGCCCGAGAGCAGCAAACTTCATGGAGGTAGGCCAGCCCAGATATCCGTCTCCGCCCATCACGAGAATCCTCATTGTTCTCCTCCATTCGTTGGCCTTGTCTTCCTCTCCGGATCGATCAGCCCGTTTCTGTGCAGGTAGACTCTCAGATCCTCCACCGTCATGGGGCGCTCGTTAGCGGAGTGGTAGGCCCTGGAGACGGGTCCGATGACCGGTTCATCGTATTGACCATCCGACTCCCGGAAGAGCGGAGGCATGGCCGACCGTATGACAAAATAACGAGAAAGCTCAACCGCCCGCCTCACTTCCTCTTCGTTGAGCAGTTCCTCGTACATCTTTTCCCCGGGCTTGGTGCCAATCACCTCCACCTCGATTTCTTCCGGATTTCTACCGCAACGAGGTGCCAATTCCTCGACCATCACCTTCGCAAGGTCCTCGATCCGTACCACCGGCATCTTCGTAACGAAAACCTCTCCCCCCCTGGCAAGAAAGACGGAATCCATCACCAGCGCCACCGCCTCCTGAAGGGTCATGATGAACCGGGTCATGGCCGGATCGGTAAGGGTCACCGGTCCTCCTTCCCGGATCTGGCGCCGGAATAGAGGAATCACCGACCCCCTTGAGCCGAGCACATTCCCGAATCTCGTGGATGCGAAGATCGGCGCCGAATCTCTTCGCCGCACATCAGCGGCGGTGAAGAGCCGTTCCCCCATCAGCTTGGAGGTACCCATTACCGAGGTAGGATTCACCGCCTTGTCGGAGGACGTAAAGAGGACGCGCCGCACACCCACATCCTCGGCAGCGTCGATCACGTTCTGAGCGCCCACCACATTGGTCTGAATCGCCTCGCGAGGAGAATCCTCGCAGAGGTGGACGTGTTTTAGCGCTGCCGTGTGGAGAACGATCTCGACGCCGTCCATGGCTCTTCTGAGAGCCGAAACATCTCTCACATCCCCTAGAACGAAACGGATTGAAGGAAACCGTGTGCGATGACGCTGCCCCAGAAAGAACAGCTCGCTCTCGTTGTTGTCGAATCCGATGACCTCAGCGGGGTCCTCCGCCAGGAGCTGGCGGAGGATTTCCCCCCCGACCGTACCGCAGACGCCGGTGATGAGAACCCGTTTTCCGTGCCAGTCTTCCATTCAGATTCTCTGGATATTGAAAAAAGGAGCCCGAGAAGGCAGCTCCGGGACCGGAACTGAAAATCGGAGAGCAAGAAATGCTGGAACCAAACATGCGGTCGAAATTCGGCTGGCTCTCAGAGAACATAGCAACTCCCGAGGACATATGCACGTCAATCCCGCTCTGAAAGTATTCCTTTCCGCGACAGAGCTTCCACGATCCCGTCCACCATCTCATCCACCTCCCGGCCCACCGTCTCCACACGGATCTCGGGGTTCTCGGGCGCCTCATACGGGCTGGAGATGCCGGTCATGTGGGCGATCTCCCCTGCCCTGGCCCGGGCGTAGAGGCCCTTGGGATCCCGCCGCTCGCACTCCTCCAGAGGCGTGTCCACGAAGACCTCCACGAAGCGCCCCTCGGGCACCAGGCTGCGGGCCCGGTCCCGGTCCGCCTTGAAGGGCGAGACGAAGGTGCAGATCACGATATGTCCCGCCCGGAAGAAGAGGGCGCCCACTTCACCCACCCGGCGGATGTTCTCCTCCCGGTCCTCGGGGGTGAAGCCCAGGTCGCCGTTGAGCCCGTGCCGCACCTGATCGCCGTCCAGGAGCATGGTCTGGCAACCCCGGGCGAAGAGGCGCCGCTCCACGGCCCGGGCGATGGTGCTCTTTCCCGAGGCGGGCAGGCCCGTGAACCAGAGCACCGCGGCTTTGTGGCCCGCCCGGGCCTCGCGCTGCGGCAGGGGGATGTTCCATCCCTCCCACACCACGTCGGGAGAGACGCTCCGCTCCCGCGCGTCCGCCGACGCGACCTCCTCGGGAATGTCCTCCTCGGTGCGCACCGGGCCGCGGATCATCCCCGCCGCCACGGTGGTGTTGGTGTGGGGATCGATGAGGATGAACGATCCCGTCTCCCGGTTGAGCTGGTAGCGGTCGAAGAAGAGGGGCTGGGCGGTGGCGAGGTGGATGCGCCCGATATCGTTGAGCTCGAAGTGGTCCACGCCCTTCTCCCGATGGAGCGTGTCCACGTCGATCCGATACACCAGCCGGGAGATGAAGCCCTGCACCTCCCGGGTGGTCTGGCGCACCCAGTACTGAGTCCCGGGCTTCATGGGCTCCTCGGACATCCAACAGAGGGTGGCGTCCAGCTCGGTGCCCACCGTGGGGAGGTTCAGCGGCCGGACGATCATGTCGCCCCGGCTGATGTCCAGCTCGTCCTCGATGGTGAGGGCCACCGAATCTCCGGCGCCCGCCTCCTCCAGCGGTCCCTCGAAGGAATCCACCGAGCGGATGCGGGAACGCTGCTTGGAGGGGAGGACCATAATCTCCTCGCCCGGGCGGATCGCCCCCGACGCCACCCGGCCAGCGTATCCCCGGTAGTCCTGATCCGGGCGCAGGACGTACTGCACGGGGAAGCGGAAGTCCACCGGGTTGCGGTGGGCGCCCACGTTCACGTGCTCCAGATGGTGCAGGAGCGTGCTGCCGCCGTACCATGGCATGTTCTCGCTCTTCTCCACCACGTTGTCGCCCAGCAAGGCCGAGATGGGGATGAAGGTCAGGTCGTCCACCCCCAGCTTCTCGGCGAAGGCGGTGTACTCGGCGGCGATCTCCTCGTAGACCTCCTCGGACCAATCCACCAGATCCATCTTGTTGACGGCCACCAGGATGTGGGGGATCCCCAGAAGGGAGCTGATGAAGCCGTGGCGCTTGGACTGGGTGAGGACGCCGTTGCGGGCATCGATGAGGATGATGGCCAGCTCCGCCGTGGAGGCGCCCGTCACCATGTTGCGGGTATACTGAATGTGCCCCGGCGTGTCGGCGATGATGAACTTCCGCCTGGGCGTGGCGAAGTAGCGATAGGCCACATCGATGGTGATGTTCTGCTCCCGCTCCGCCCGCAGTCCGTCGGTGAGCAGCGCCAGGTTCACGTAGCCCTCGCCCCGGCGCCGGCTGGCCTCCTCCACCGCCTCGAGCTGATCCTCGAAGATGGACTTGGTGTCGTAGAGGAGCCGCCCGATGAGGGTGCTCTTCCCGTCGTCCACCGAACCGGCGGTGGTGAAGCGCAGCAGATCCATGGGCCGCCCGTCCATCAGAAGTACCCCTGCCGCTTGCGGTCTTCCATGGCGGCTTCCGAGTGCTTGTCGTCGTGGCGGCCGCCCCGCTCGGTCATGCGCGACGCCGCCACCTCGGCGATGATCTCCTCCAGCGTGGAGGCGCGCGACTCGGTGGCCCCGGTGCAGGTGGCGTCGCCGATGGTGCGAAAGCGCACGATGGTCCGCTCCCACTTCTCGCCCGGGAGAAGCTCGTTCCAGGGAGAGCGGGCCAGGAGCACGCCGTCGCGGCGCACCACCTCCCGCTCGTGGGAGAAGTAGAGGGAGGGGATGGGGACGTTCTCGGCGGCGATGTACTGCCAGACGTCCATCTCCGTCCAGTTGGAGAGGGGGAAGACGCGGAAGTGCTCCCCGGGGTTCTTGCGGCCGTTGAAGAGGTTCCACAGCTCCGGGCGCTGGTTCTTGGGATCCCACTGTCCGAAGCGGTCCCGGTGGCTGAAGAAACGCTCCTTGGCCCGGGCCTTCTCCTCGTCGCGACGGCCGCCCCCCAGGGCGGCGTCGGCCCTGAGCTCTTTGAGGGTGTCCAGGAGCGTCACCGTCTGGAGGCGGTTGCGGCTCGGGTTGGGCCCCGGCTCCTCCTTGACCCGCCCGGCATCGATGGAGGCCTGCACCGACCCCACATGGAGCTGGGCCCCCACCCGCGCCACCAGCTCGTCACGGAACTCCAGGGTCTCGGGGAAGTTGTGCCCCGTATCGATGTGGACGAGGGGAAAGGGGATCTTTGCCGGCGCAAAAGCCTTGCGGGCCAGGTGCACCATGAGAATCGAGTCCTTCCCGCCGCTGAAGAGGAGGACGGGCCGCTCGAACTGGGCGGCGACCTCCCGCATGACGAAGATGGATTCGGACTCGAGCTCGTGGAGGTGGGAGCGAGGATCTAGGGGCACGATGGAATTCTCAGGGGGGATTCACTACGAATGACGGGCGGGGCGGCTTCGCAGACCTGCATAATCTCACAAATACGGAGCCGGCCGCAACGGGGACGGACCGCTCTCTCTTTCGCGCGGCACCGCCTACTCCAGCGGCCGCGCCCGGGCCACCCCCGCCTCCACCAGTGCCTTGAAGTAGGGGATGGTTTTCCGGATGCCCTCCCGCAGCGGCACCTCCGGCTCCCAGCCCAGCACCTCCCGGGCCACGGTGATGTCGGGCCGGCGGACCTTGGGGTCGTCGGCGGGAAGAGGGAGGCTGCGCAGCTCCGAAGCGCTCCCCGTCTCCTCCAGCACGATCTCCGCCAGTTGGCGGATGGTGAACTCGTCGGGGTTGCCCACGTTGGTGGGCAGCACCCGGCCCGAGTGGAAGAGGCGCCAGATGCCGTCCACCTCGTCCTCCACATAGCAGAAGGAGCGGGTCTGGCTCCCGTCTCCGTAGATGGTGAGGGGCTCACCCAACAGCGCCTGGACGATGAAGTTGGACACCACGCGGCCGTCGGCGGGGCGCATCCTGGGGCCGTACGTGTTGAAGATCCTTACGATGCGTGTATCCAGCCCATGATACCGTTGATACGCCATGGTCATGGCCTCGGCGAAGCGCTTCGCCTCGTCGTAGACCCCACGGTAGCCGATGGGGTTCACATGGCCCCAGTAGTCCTCGGTCTGGGGATGCACCTGGGGATCGCCGTACACCTCCGAGGTGGACGCCAGCAGAAAGCGGGCACCCTTGGCCAGAGCGATGCCCAGGCTGTTGTGGGTGCCCAGGCTGCCCACCTTCAGCGTCTGAATGGGGAGTTCCAGATAGTCCACCGGGCTTGCCGGGGAGGCAAAATGGAGCACGCCCTCCAGATCTCCTGCGATGACGAGGGGCTGCGAGATGTCGTGCTCGACGAGCTCGAAGCCGTCGTAGCTCGCCAGGTGCTCGGCGTTCTTCCGGGACCCGGTGATGAAGTTGTCCAGCCCCACGACCCGATGGCCTTCTCTCAGGAAGCGCTCCGCCAGGTGGGAACCGAGGAATCCGGCGGCACCGGTGATGAGGACGCGCATCAGCCGGCGGCGGCCGCCGTCGGCCGCCCGATGCACACGTACTCGAAGCCGCGCTCCGCCATGTCTTCCGGGTCCCAGAGGTTGCGGCCGTCCAGGATGAGGGGCCGGGCCATGGCTTCCTTCATGCGCTCGAAGTCAGGGCGGCGATAGGGATGCCACTCGGTGTGGATCACCAGGGCGTCGGCGTCCTGGAGCGCGTCGTAGTTGGAATCCACATACTCCACCCGATCCCCGAAATGGCGGCGTGCCTCGTCCACGGCCACGGGGTCGTGGGCCACCACGCGGGCGCCCCGCTCCAGAAGGCCCTGGATGGTCACGATGCTGGGAGCCTCCCGCATGTCGTCGGTGTTGGGCTTGAAGGCCAGACCCCACACGGCGATGGTGCGGCCCGCAAGATCCTCGCCCAGACGCTCCAGCAGACGTTCCAGCAGGATGCGCTTCTGCCGTTCGTTCACCGACTCCACCGCTTCCAGGATGGAGGCGTCGGCACCCAGCTCATTCATGGTGCGGATGAGGGCCTGGACATCCTTGGGAAAGCAGGAGCCGCCGTAGCCCGCGCCGGGAAAGAGGAAGCTGGGCCCGATGCGGCGGTCCGACCCCACCCCGCGCCGCACCTTATCCACATCGGCGCCGGCCTTCTCGCAGAGCTGGGCGATGGCGTTCATGAAGGAAATCCGTGTCGCCAGCATGGCGTTGGCGGCGTACTTGGTAATCTCGGCGGAGGGCACGTCCATGGTGAGGATGGACGCCCCGGAGCGGACGAAGGGCTCGTAGAGGTCACGCAGCTTCTCGGCGGCATACTCCGAATCCACCCCCAGCACCACCCGGTCGGGCTTCATGAAGTCGTCCACCGCGGCACCCTCTTTGAGGAACTCGGGATTGGAGCAGACGTGGACGGGATGATCCGTATGGCGCTCGATCTCCTCGCGCACGAGCCGGGCCGTCCCCACGGGAACGGTGCTCTTGGTGAGAACGATCTTCTCGCCGTTCATGGCCTCGCCGATGGCGCCGGCGACCGCCAGCACGTGTTGGAGGTCCGCCGAGCCGTCTTCCCCGGGCGGGGTTCCCACGGCGATGAAGATGATCTCCGAGGCCCGCACCGCTTCGGCCACGTCGGTGGTGTAGCGCAGACGGCCCTCTTCCAGATTCCTGCGGATGAGGGGCTCGAGCCCCGGCTCGTAGATGGGGACCGCGCCCCGGCTCAGGCGGGCGACCTTCTCCTCGTCGATGTCGGCGCTGACCACGTCGTTGCCCGTCTCGGCAAGGCAGGCGCCGGCGACCAGGCCCACGTATCCGGATCCGATGACTGCGACGTTCATGGGGCGAGAAGTCCTGGCGAGTGGGTGGGTGGTATCGGGGAGGGCGGAGGCGGAAGCCCACAAAACCTAAGGTAACCCGGTGCCCGGAAGGGGGGAAAGCCGTCCCAGGCCGACATCCGGAAGTCCCCGGGGGACATTGCTGAATCCCCAAGGGCGTTTTAATTTTTAGCGGTGAATTTCTAAAACCAATTTTATTTATGTCCGTATTCACCTCTCTCGAAGCCCAACTCCGCCACGAGAATCCCTGGTGGCGCGGGCCCGACGCCGTGGCCGAGGACCCCCATCTACAGGCCTTCCGCCGCGGCGGCCTGGCGTGGGATCCCCCGGTTCTTCGTGTCCTTTGTCCCTCCCCGGGACGGACGGATCTGCTGCGGGGACCGCGGCAGGCGGGAAAAACCACCACGGTCAAGCGCATCATCGAAGCCCTTGTCCGGAAGGGGGAGACCCGCATCGTCTACCATAGCTGCGATCTGGACCGGGACTTTCGCGTGCTCCCCGAGGCCATGGCCACCGCCCGGCAGCTTCATCCGGACCCGGAAGGGCCGTGGTACGTCTTTCTGGACGAAGTCACGGCCGTTCCCGAATGGCAGCGCGGTGTCAAGTTCGCCTGGGATCAGGGGATGACGCGCCGCGACTATCTCCTTCTCACCGGTTCCTCGGCCCATGACCTTCGCAGGGGAGCCGAACGCCTGCCGGGTCGGCGAGGAGACGGGAAGGACTACCTCCAGCTCCCCATGTCCTTCCGCGATTTCGCCGCCGCCGCCTGCGGCGTGGAAGTTCCGGAGACCGGGTTGACGGTGGAGGGGTGCCTGGCGCCGGAAGGGAGGAAGATGCTCGCCGAGGTCAATCTTCGGGCCGACGAGATCCGGCGCGCCTGGCGACAGTACCGGATCTTCGGAGGGTTCCCCGCCGCCGTCCGGGGGCTCACGGCGGGCCGACGGAAAGCCGACCCTGGCGCCCTCCGCATCCTCTGGGATGCCGTGGCAGGCGACGTCGCCCGCTCCAGCAGAGATCCCGTAGCCGCGCTCAAGCTCCTCGAGGAGGTAGTGGTATCCCTGGGAAGTCCCCTCAAGTGGACGGACGCCGCCCGCTCCATGGACGTGACGCTCCCCACGGCCAAGGCGTATACCACCTATCTGGCCGATTCCTTCGTCCTCCTCCCCGTCTACTTCTGGGATCTGGCCGGAGGCGGACTCTCCCCGCGGAAGCAACGAAAGGTGTATCTCATGGATCCCCTCCTCGCCGGAATCCCCGGGATGCTGGTGCCGGGGACCCGCGGGCCTGCAGGGGACGGTCTGACGGAGAGCCTGGTGGCCGCCGCCCTCTTCCGCTCGTCGGCGCAGAGCCTCACCCAGGCCGATGCCGTCCCCGGCTCCGTGGCCTACTGGCGCTCCCGCGACGGCCGGGAGGTGGATTTCGTCGTGCCGACTCAGGATCCGCCGGGGCGGCTGCCCGTGGAGGTCAAGGGCGACGCAAGCAGCCGCATCGGCCATGCCCGCAGGGTCCTTCGCAGGGTCTTCGGCCGGGGGATCATCCTTTCACGGAGCCACTTCGACTGGAGAGAGGATGGGGCGGTGATCCCGGCGCCCGTGCTCCTGGCGTGCCTGGCGGAGCGGCCCACCAGGGGGGATCCCGAAGGGAGCTGACCCCCCTACCCCGCCGCCTTCAGCTCGAAGATCTGGTCCCGGAGCAGCGCCGCCCGCTCGAAGTCCAGCGCCTCGGCGGCCGCGGCCATCTCCTGCTCCAGGATCTTCAGGTACTCCTCCCGGTTGAACTCATCGGCGTAGCTCTCAGGAGCCTCCGAGACCCTCGCCGGGGCCTCCCGGGCATCGGCCACCCGGGTGCTGAACTCGATCTCCTCCACGCTCTTGCGGATGGTCTCGGGGGTGATGCCGTGCTCGGCGTTGTAGGCGAGCTGGATCTCCCGGCGGCGGTTGGTCTCTTCCAGGCAGCGCCGCATGGAGTCGGTGATGCGGTCGGCATACATGATGGCGCGGCTGTTCACGTTGCGCGCCGCCCGGCCGATGGTCTGGATGAGGGAGCGGCTGTCGCGCAGAAAGCCCTCCTTGTCGGCGTCCAGGATGGCCACCAGCGACACCTCGGGAAGGTCCAGCCCCTCGCGGAGGAGGTTGATGCCCACCAGCACATCGATCTTGCCCAGGCGCAGGGAGCGGACGATGGCCATGCGTTCGATGGCGTCCACCTCGGAGTGCATGTAGCGGACGCGCACGCCCACCGACTGAAGGTACTCGGTGAGGTCCTCGGCCATGCGCTTGGTGAGGGTGGTGACCAGAACCCGCTCCCCCCGCTTCTCCCGGAGCCGGATCTCGGCCAGGAGGTCGTCCACCTGGCCCTTCACCGGGCGCACCTCCACCTCGGGATCCACCAGACCCGTGGGACGGATGATCTGCTCCACCACCACGCCGCCGGCCTGCTCCAGCTCCCAATCCCCCGGCGTCGCCGAGACGTAGATGACCCGGTCCACCACCGACTGCCACTCCTCGAACTTGAGCGGGCGGTTGTCCAGGGCGCTGGGGAGGCGAAAGCCGTGCTCGATGAGGGTGAGCTTACGGGAGCGGTCTCCCTTGTACATCCCGTTGATCTGGGGAATGGACACATGGGACTCGTCCACCACCACCAGAAAATCCTCGGGGAAGTAGTCGAGGAGACACGCAGGCCGCTCGCCGGGCCGCCGTCCCGAGGTGTAGAGGGAGTAATTCTCGATCCCGGGGCAGGTGCCGATCTCCAGCATCATCTCGATGTCGAAGTTGGTGCGCTGCTCCAGGCGCTGGGCCTCGAGAAGCCGTCCCTCGGCGCGGAAGCGGGCGAGCTGCTCGGCCAGCTCGGCGCGGATGCGGGGCACCATCTCCTGGATGGTGGCGCGCTGGGTGACGTAGTGAGACGCCGGATAGATGGCGGTGCGGTCCAGGTTGGCGATGATCTCGCCGGTGAGGGGATCGAAGCGGGTGATGCGCTCCACCTCGTCTCCCCACAGCTCGATGCGCACCGCCTGCTCCTCGTAGGCGGGAAAGACCTCGATGGTGTCCCCCCGGGCGCGGAACGTCCCCCGCTCGAAGAGGATGTCGTTGCGCTTGTACTGGATGTCCACCAGGCCCCGGAGGATCTCCTTGCGGGGCCGCTCCTCCCCCACCTGGAGGTGGAGCATGAGGGCACGGTAGTCGGCCGGATTGCCCAGGCCGTAGATGCTGGAGACCGAGGCCACGATGATGACGTCCTCGCGCTCCATGAGGGAGGACGTGGCCCGCAGGCGCAGCCGCTCGATGTCCTCGTTGATGGAGGCGTCCTTCTCGATGTAGGTGTCGGTGGCGGGGACGTACGCCTCGGGCTGGTAGTAGTCGTAGTAGGAGATGAAGTACTCGACGGCGTTGTGGGGAAACAGCGCCTTGAGCTCCCCGTAGAGCTGCGCCGCCAGCGTCTTGTTGTGGCTCATGACCAGCGTGGGTCGGCCGTGGGCCGCGATGACGTGGGCGATGGTGAAGGTCTTGCCCGTCCCCGTGGCGCCCAGGAGCACCTGGGCCCGGTCACCGCGGGCCAGGCCGGCGGTGAGCTCCTCGATGGCGCGGGGCTGATCCCCGGCGGGGGTATGGGGGGAGGTGAGCTGGAAGGGGGTCATGCCCCTAAGGTACTCGGGAGGGGCGGGGAGGTTTCGGGGGGAGAAGAATGGAGGGAGGGAAGAAGGGATCAGGCGGCCTCGAGGCGGATGACGCGCTCCTCCAGGACGTCGAGGCGCAGGTGCACCTTCTCCACCTCATCCACGATGAACTGCTTCAGGTCGGCGATCTCGGCGGAAGTCATGGATGCGAGGCGAAAGGATGTATCAGGCGCAGCGGCGGAGCACGGAGGCTCAACTGTTGGGGTCTCCGGTAAACCCGGGGCGGTTCACTCAGCTCCCCACCTCCACCTTCAGCTCTCGGCCTCCTCATTGAACCATCTGAGGAACTGTGTGATGCCTTCCCGGAATTGAGTGCCGGGCTCATATGCCAGGAGTTGCCTCGCCTTGGCGATGTCCGCAAAGGTCCGCCGGACGTCTCCCGGCTGTTCGGGAAGTTGTTCGATCTTCGCGGTGACACCCATCTCCTCCGCAAGGAGGGCGATCATCTCGGCCAGGGGAACGGTACGACTCTCACCCAGGTTCACGATCTCGAACACGGGCTGGGACGACTGCACATACTCAATTGCACCTCGAATGCCCTGTAGGATGTCGTCGATGTAGGTGTAATCTCGCTCCGTTGTGCCGTCACCGTACATGGGGATGGACCGCCCTTCCCGGAGTAGCCTAGCGAACTTGTGGATGGCAAGGTCTGGACGTTGTCTCGGTCCATACACGGTGAAAAAGCGCAAGGCGAGAATCGACAAGTCGAAGAGATGGTGGTAGGTGTGACACAGAAGCTCTCCGGACCGCTTTGTCGCAGCGTAGGGGGAGATCGGTCGCCCGATGGCATCCTCCTCACCGAAGGGCGTCTTTCGGTTGTTGCCGTAGACCGACGAGGAGGAAGCAAACAGCAGGTCCCGAATCCCCCGCTGTCTCATCCACTCCAGAACCCGAACTGTCCCCTCGACGTTGACGCTCGAGTAGAGGAGCGGGTTCTCGATAGAGGGCCTCACTCCGGCTCTCGCAGCCAGGTGGACGACAGTATCGACCCCGTCGGGAACGGCCTCCCAAGGGTGCGGGTCCCGGATATCGCCCGTCACCAGGCGAAACCGGCCTGACTCCGTAGCGTTTTTGAGGTTCTTTCGCTTGGCCTCGGGATTGTAGAAGTCGTCGAAAGAGTCGATGCCGACGACCTCGTGTCCCTGGCCCAGGAGGTCATCGACCACGTGAGAACCGATGAACCCCGCGGCTCCGGTGACGAGAACCCGCATCAGCGAAACTCCGCAGCCACAGCCCGCCCGATCGAGGGGTACTCTAGACCACGTGCGCAGGATTCGTCCAGCACAGTTGCAATGATCATTTGAACCGCCCCGGGTTTACCGGAGGTCTCAACAGTTGAGAGATTGGGGTCATGAAGCGATCAAGGAAATACTCCCCGGAGACGCGGGAGCGGGCAGTGCGGCTGGTGTGGGAGACGGAGGCGGGGCACGGCTCACAGTGGGCATCGATCATGT
>JBHHWB010000023.1:0-43337 GCA_046756305.1 Gemmatimonadota bacterium | reverse complement strand
ACGAGGCGGCGCTCCTGGGCGGCGTGGGCCGCTGCGGCCGCGAGCTGTGCTGCTCGACGTGGCTCCCGGAGCTCAAACCGGTAAGCCTTCAGCTCGCCAAGGATCAGCGTCTCTCCCTCAACCCCGCTCAGATTTCGGGCTGCTGCGGCCGCCTCATGTGCTGTCTCATGTATGAGCACCGCACCTACGTGGAGGCGCGACGCCGCTTCCCCAGGGAAGGGCGGAGGATCCACACCTCCCGTGGCGAGGAGCGGGTGGTGGCGGTGGACATCTGGCACGATACCGTCACCTTGAAGGACGAAGAGGGCCGGCGGCGAACGCTTCCGCTCGACGAGGTGAAGCGGGAAGTCGCCGCCGGCCGCCGCGGGGGGCGCCGGAGCGAACCTTCGGACGCGCCCGATTCCGACACCCCTTCCCGGTAGCGAGAAAGCAGCGTGAGCAAGCGCCGCAGGTACCTGACCACGCCCATCTACTACGCCTCGGGCGAGCCCCACCTGGGACACGCCTACACCACCATCCTGGCCGATGTGCTGGCGCGCTTCGACCGGCAGGACGGTGCTGACGTCTTCTTCCTCACCGGCACCGACGAACACGGCCAGAAGATGCAGGAGGAGGCGGCCCGACGCGGCCTGGAGCCCATCGAGCTGTGCGACCGCATGGCGGCACGTTTCAAAGAGGCGTGGACGGAGCTTCACATCGCCTTCGACCGCTTCATCCGCACCACCGAGCCCGAGCACATCGCCGTGGTGCAGGCCTTCCTCCAGCGACTGTGGGACCGGGGACAGATCTACGAGGACGTCTACTCGGGATGGTACTGCGTCCATGAGGAGCGCTACTGGACGGAGAAGGATCTGGGTCCCGACCAGGCCTGCCCCGACTGCGGGCGCCCCACCCGCCACGTGGAGGAGAAGAACTACTTCTTCCGTATGAGCGCCTACCAGGAGGATCTGGTCCGCCACATCGAAGCCAACCCCGACTGGATCGTTCCCTCGGTACGGCGCAACGAGATCCTCGGATTCCTGCAGAAGCCTCTGGAGGACCTCTCCATTTCCCGGCCCAAATCGCGCCTCAAGTGGGGGGTCACCCTCCCCTTCGACGAGGACCACGTGGCCTACGTCTGGGTGGACGCCCTCATCAACTACCTCACTGCGTCGGGGGCCATCCACCCCGAGCGTCCCCCCGAGGAACAGGGGTGGGACGACGTCTCCGGCTCGTGGTGGCCCGCGGATCTGCACATCATGGGCAAGGACATCATCACCACCCACGCCGTGTACTGGCCCACCCTCCTCATGGGGGTGGGGCTCCCCGTACCCCGCCAGATCCTGGCCCACGGATGGTGGGTGGTGGGGGACACGAAGATGTCCAAGTCCCTGGGCAACGTGGTGGATCCACTGGAGTTGAGGAAGGAATTCGGAACCGACGCGGTGCGCTGGTATCTCATGCGGGAGATGCCCACCGGAAGTGACGCATCCTACACGCCGGAGCGCTTCCTCACCCGCTACGACGAGCTCTCCAAGGTTCTGGGCAACCTGGCCAGTCGCGTCGTCGCCATGGTGACCAAGTACCGGGGAGGCGTCGTTCCCGGGGGCCCCGCAGGCGGGCTCGACGAAGCCATCGAAGAGGCGTTCGACCGCGCCAGGAACTCCATGGCGGCGTACCGGGTGCACGATGCACTCGACGCTTCCATGAATCTGGCCCGCGTCGCCAACGGCTACGTGGAGGAACGCCAGCCCTGGGCTCAAGCGAAGGATCCCGGGGCCGCCGCAGAGCTGGACAAGACCCTGGCCACCCTGGCCCGGGCGCTGGTGGCGCTGTGCGCCCTCTTTCAGCCCGTGGCCCCCGCCAAGATGAAGGAGCTGGCGAAGATGCTCGGGCTGGAGGACGTCCCCACCCTGGCAGAGGCTCAAGCCATTTCTGTGGAAGGACTTACGGCGCACAAAGGCGCACCGCTCTTTCCCCGCGTCGAAGCTTCGTGGAGCCGTGAGGACGGCTGATTTCGGTTGACGGAAGCGGCGAATCTCCCCTAGCTTTGAGCGTTCTCCCCCGGACGGCGCCGGATCCCGTGTGCGCCGGGGACGGATACGCGCATCCAGGAGCTGGATACGAAATGGCCGGAGACCCGTGGACCTTCCTCGTCGTGCGCGGCGAGGACGTTCCCGTGCGCCAGTACAGCCTTTCGCGGCGCAGCCTTCGCCTGCTGGGAATCCTCGGAGCCGTGGGGGCGCTCGCCTTCGCGTCCCTGGGCGCCATTCTCGCCGCCGACGGGGCGGCCCGTTTTCAGGCCCGCCGCCTCGAGGCCCGCAATGAAGCGCTCCTTGCCGAGCTGAACCAGTTCCGCTCCCGGGTGAACTCCCTGGAAGGAACCCTCAGCGACATCGCGCGACGCGACGCCCGCTTCCGCAACATCGCCGGCCTGGAATCCATCGACCCCGAGGTGCTGGAAGCCGGTATTGGCGGACCCGGGCTCGGATCTCCCGAATCCTACCCGCTGCGCGAGCTGGACCCGGAAGCCTCGGAGGCGGCCTTCGCCGTCTCCTACGACCTGAGTGCGTTGGAACGGCGGGCCCGCATCCTCTCCAACAGCCTGGATGAGGCCACCGACTCCCTCCTGGTCCACCGGGACCTCATGGAGTCCACGCCGTCCATCCGGCCCACCACCGGCTGGTTGAGCAGCCGCTTTTCCAAACGGCGCATCCACCCCATCCACAACCGGCCCCTTCCCCATGAGGGCGTGGACATCGCCGCCGACAAGGGAACGCCCATCTTCGCCACCGCCAAAGGACGGGTCGTCCGGGCGGGATGGGTCGTGGGCTACGGGCTGACGGTGGAGATCGATCACGGCTTTGGCTACACCACCCTGTACGGCCACACCTCCAAGCTCCTGGTGAAGCGCGGCCAGCGGGTAAAGCGGGGCGACGTCATCGCGCGGGTGGGCAATACGGGGATTGCCACGTCCACCCACGTCCACTACGAGGTACGGCTCAACGGCGTGCCCCAGAACCCGGCCAATTTCATCCTCCCTGCCTCCGTTCCCTGACGGGCTGCATCCGACGGTCCCCCTCAGCCTCCTGTTTCAGTCCATGCCATGCGGCCCGCGCGCAACTTCGGGCCCCGGCTCAGGCCGCGCCCGGGCATCCGTACTTCTCGTTACCCTTGCCGGCTTCCTTTCCGCAGCGCCGGCGCCCCTCGGCGCCGAACGGGTTCCAGCCGATTCCCTCTCCGTAGGCCCCCGGACCCGAGCCCCTGTCCCCCCTCGCCTCGACACGCTGCTCGAGGCGCCTGACCCCCTCCGTCCCGACATCATGCTCTCGCCGCCGGACGGAGCCCCCGTGGCCCTCTTCCGCAACGGAGAGGGCGTAGCGGTGCTCCGGGTCTCCCTCGCCTTCCAGGAAGGTCCTGCGGAGGCGGGGGTGGCCCGGGTCCTGCGCGACCTGGCGCTGGAGCGCATGCGGAGCCTGGCCCGCCCCGTGGCGGCCCGGGTCCGGGCCGAGCCCACGCCCCGCGGCTTCGCCTTCCAGGTGGAGGGATCCGAGCCCGATTTCGAGTATCTGGCCTACATTCTGCGCCGGGGACTGGCCGACCCCGGGCCCGGCGACGTCTCCCTCGCCGCGGCCCGCAGGGAGCTCAATCGGGAGCTGGACCGGGAGCTGGAAACGCCTCGCGGCCGTCTCGCCCGCTCCATCCGCGAAGCGCTTCCTCCCGGCTTCGCGCCTCCCGAAGTCACGCAGGGAACCCTGGCGTCGCTGGATGCAGGCCGCGTCCGCGAAGCGTGGGCTCGCCTTCGGGCTACCGGTGACGCCCGGCTCGTAGTCTCCGTTCCCGCCGCGCCTGAGGTCGTCCTCGCCGCCGCCGGCGGACTCCCCCGCCGGGGGGCAGGCCCCCTCCCCCTCGACGCTCCGCCTCCCCCCTCCGCCGCTCCCGAGGAGCCCCAGACGCTGCGCTGGTGGTACGCCGTCGCCTGGCCGGTGGATCGGAGGTGGGCCGCCGCGGCCGACGTCGCCGTCCGGCTGGCCGGATCGCTCCTGAAGGAGACGGCGGAGCGTTTTCCTCTGTACCTGGAGGTGTGGGACCTTCCGGGCGGATTGGTCTTCGTGGTGTCGGGCGCCGCCTACCGGCGTGACCGGCGGGCCATGGAGGGTGCGGTGGATGAATTCGTCGCGCATCTC
Organism: Gemmatimonadota bacterium; assembly: GCA_046756305.1. Classification (GTDB taxonomy): domain Bacteria; phylum Gemmatimonadota; class Gemmatimonadetes; order Longimicrobiales; family Gaopeijiaceae; genus JBHHWB01. Next base: position 39,171 of record JBHHWB010000023.1, on the reverse strand, counting down.
CGCTCCCGCATCTCGGCCGGGGAGGTGGCCCGGGCCGCCGCGGCGGCGCAGCGCGACCTCCTCCTGGCGGCACGCAGTCCTCAGGGCCTGGTGGCGTCCTTTGGCCGCGCCGCCGATGACGGGGATTCATGGACGCCGGACGCCTTGTGGGAGGCCGCGTACGCGCTGGGTTCGGTTTCGGCCGCAGACGTGGGGGCCCTCCTGGATCATCTTCTGGCGCGGAGCCCGCTCCACGCTCGGGTCAACCCATGAGGCTGGCCCGGACGCCGCTCGGGGCCCTGACCGTCCTGGCGCTCGCAGCCTTTCCGGGCCTGGCGGCGGGGCAGGACCCCGGTCCTCAGGTCGGCGATTCTTCCTGCGGGATCTGCGCCGCGCTGGGCCACACCGACGCCGCCTTGCGGCCCCACGCTACGGTGGCCGTGGCGGTCCTTCGCATCCCCGCCGGATCAGCTCAGGACCAGGAAGGGTTCGAAGGCACCGCCCACCTCCTGGGCCTGGAGCGGGCCGAAGGCCTGCGCGCCGTCCTGGACACCACCCGCGCCGTGGTGCGTGTGCGGGTGGACCGCACCGCCACCCGCTTCACCGTCCTGGCGCTCCCGGCGTACCAGGAGACGGTCCTGGCCGCCCTGGACAGCGTCGTTTTTTCCGCCCCCACCGACGTCGACCTCTTCGAAGCCGTCCGGGCACGGGCACGGGCACGGCTCCGTTTCGAAGCGGGTTCTCCCGTGGAGGAGTTCCGCAACCAGACGGCGGCCCTCATCGCCGGCGCGTCCCACCCCTGGTCCACACCCGTCGAAGGCACCGGGGAAAGCCTGGCCCGCCTCTCTCCCCTCTCCCTGGATCTTTACCGGCGCTCGTGGTACCACCGTGCGTCGGCCGCTCTGGCCGTCGTGGGCCCGGCGGGGATGAGCCCGGGGGGGACGGCCCCGGCAACGCGGGTCCCCGCTCCGGGGACGGAGGTGACGCCGGCTCCCGATTCGACGGCAACGGCATGGGTCCGCGGCGACACGATCCGCATCACCCGGGAGATCACCAACGCCTGGGTGGCCGTCGCGGTCCCCCTTCCCCGGGGCTTTCCCCGGACCCCGGGCGAATTCCTTGCCCACATCCTCAGGGAAGACCTGGACCCCGTCCCCCCCGACCCCGACGTCTACGGGGTGGAGGTCCGCATCGAGGACTCCCCCGGCGGTCCCGTCCTCCTGCTGGAGGGCGCCACCGCGGCCGAGGGGGCCGAGCGCTTTCTCACCCGCGCCGTCTCGGCGCTGGAGTCCCTGGCCGAAACGCCCATCCCCGAGGACTTCTTTCGCTGGCGGCGGAGGCGCTTCCGCGCCCGCGTCCTCCTCGGCGAAGCCGCGCCCGAAAGGCAGGGCGCACGCATGGCCGCCGACCTTCTGCGCACCGGGATGACACGCAGGATGGACGAAGAAATCTGGGCCCTTACCCCCGGCAGGGTCCGGGACCTCGCGGCCCGCCTGGCCTCCCCCCGGGTCCTCATCGTCGGGCCCGATCTGGCGGGCCGCTGAACCTGCGGCAGGCGGGCCGCCCCCCTCTACCCCCGGGGGCCGGAGAAAGGAATCCGAAGCTCCTCCTTCTGCGCCGCCCCCCGGCCGTCCTGCGCCGAAGGGTGCGCCTCGTTAGATTATCCTGTTGGCAAAGTGCTTGATGACCCCGGAGTGGCGCACTACCTTCGGGCGTTCTCAATACTGGATCGACCTACGGAGCGTGCAATGAGGCGAACCCTTCCCATCGCGATGGCCCTGGTGCTGGCCGCGGCCGCCTGCGGGCCGGCCGAGGTCGTCGTGACCATGGAAATTGACGTGCCCAACCCCGACGCACCGGGGACCACCATGACCCGCCCCCTGTCCGAGGTGGAAGTGCAGCTTCTCCCTTATGACCGGGACCAGATCTTCGACTCCCTCGAGGCCGCCTTCCCCGAGCCCGAGCCGGAAATCCCCGAAGATCTTCTGGCCGCCCGCGAAGCGGTGCAGGAGGCGCAGGAGCGGTGGCGCCAGGCCGAGACCCGGTGGAACAACCTGCGCGACACCCTGCAGAAGCTCACCGACGCCATGGAAGGCTACAGCCGAGGCGAGGCCCGCTACGTGGCCATGTATCGGGAGTTCCAGGAGCTCGATTCCCAGCTCAGCCAGGTGGAGCGCAACATGAACCGGGCCTTCGAGGAGTTCACGGAGCTCCAGAAGGGCACCATCGCCCGCTCCGACTCCATGCGCATCATGATCGACAACTGGGCCGACGAAGCCTTCGCCGACGCCGGAGAGATCATGGCTCAGAAGCTCCGTGAGTCGGGGCTTCCCATGGTGGTGGACACCACCGACGCCAACGGCGTCGTGCGCATGAGGGCCAAGCCCGGAAAGTACTGGGTGCACGCCCGCTACGAGCTCCCCTATACGGAACTCTACTGGAACGTTCCGGTTACGCTTCAGCGGGGCGATCCGGTGCAGGTTCGCCTGACGCGGGAGAACGCCGAGGAGCGCATCAAGCTATAGGGGGATCCCCCGCTTGGGCCTGCAGCGGCTCGTGCAGGGTTTCCGACGGGCCGACGACGCCCGACGCTGATCCGCCACCCCGGCACGAGCCCGTGCCGGGGTGGCTTTTTTCTGGAGGGACCATGAGTTCGCCAGCAACCACGGCGGCGACGCCTCGTTTCCGCATTGACGACGAGGGCCTGGGTTGGATCACCTTTGACGACCCGGACCGCAAGCTCAACGTCCTCGCCGAGCCCGTCATGCGGCGTCTGGCCGAGGTCATCGAAGAGGCCCGGGCCGCCGCCGAGGCGGGACGGGTCCGTGCCGTAGTGGTCCATTCGGGAAAACCCGATTCCTTCATGGCGGGCGCCGACATCGACGCCATCGCCGAGCTGGAAGACCCCCACGAGGCCGAGACCAAGGTCCGCATGGGCCAGGCCACCTTCTCGGCGCTTGCGAACCTCCCGGTGCCCACCGTGGCGGCGGTCCACGGCGTGTGCGTGGGCGGGGGCACCGAGATCGCCCTGGCCTGCACCCATCGGGTGCTCTCCGATTCTCCCCGCACCCGGGTAAGCCTGCCCGAGGTCCAGCTCGGCATCCTGCCGGCGTGGGGCGGCACCACCCGCCTCCCGCGTCTGGTGGGCCTGCAAGCCGCCCTGGACCTCCTCCTCACCGGCAAGGCCATGGACGCCCGCAAGGCCCGGCGCATCGGCTTCGCCCGGGAGGTCTTTCCGGCAGGGATCTTCCTGGAGCAGGCGACGGAGTTTGCCCGCCGCGCCGCAGGGATGCCCCGGCATCCTTCCCGCCGGCGAAAATCTCTCCTCACCCGCCTCCTCGACGACACCGCGCCGGGGCGCCGCATCGTCATTTCCCAGGCCCGCAAGCGCGTGCTCGCCTCCACGGGCGGGCACTACCCCGCTCCCCTGCGCATCCTCGAGATCCTCCAGGAGAACCTGGGACGGAGCGTGGAGCAGAGCCTGGACGCCGAGGCCCGCGCCGCGGGGGAGCTCATCGTTTCCTCGGTGTGCAAGAACCTCATCCACGTCTTCCGCATGCGGGAAGCCGCCCGCAAGGGGCGGGGAGTGGACAGCGACGTGGAACCCCGGCCCGTGGAGGCGCTGGGCGTTCTCGGGGCCGGGGTCATGGGTGGCGGCATCGCCCAACTCGCCGCCTACAAGGAGATCCCGGTGCGGATGAAGGATATCCGCCACGACGCCGTTTCCCACGGCCTCCAGCACGCCCGCGAGATGTTCGACAAGGCCGTGAAGCGCCGCCGCCTCTCGCCCCGGGAAGCGGATCAGCGCATGCAGCTCATCGCCGGCGGTCTGGACTATCACGGCTTCCGCGCCATGGACGTGGTCGTGGAGGCGGTGGTGGAGAAGATGGAGGTGAAGAAGGCCGTCCTGGCCGAGGTGGAGGACCACGTCCGCGACGACTGCATCCTGGCCACCAACACCTCGTCGCTGTCGGTGGACGGCATGGCTCAGGCCCTGCGACGCCCCGAGCGCTTCGCCGGGATGCACTTCTTCAATCCGGTCCATCGCATGCCCCTCGTCGAGGTGGTACGGGGCGCGGCCACCTCGGACGTGACGGTGGCCACCCTCTACGCCCTCGCCCTGCGCCTGGGCAAGGTTCCGGTGGTGACGGGCGACGGCCCCGGTTTCCTGGTGAACCGCATCCTGGGGCCGTACCTCAACGAAGCGGGCTTTCTCCTGGGCGACGGAGCCTCCATCGAGGAGATCGACGGCGCCGCCAGGGAGTTTGGGATGCCCATGGGTCCCCTGCGCCTCCTGGACGAGGTGGGCATCGATGTCTCCCACCACGCCGGGGCCTCCCTCTATGAGGCGCTGGGCGAGCGCCTGGCGCCCGCCCCGGTTCTGGAGCGCATCGCCGCCACCGGCCGCCTGGGAAGAAAGGGCGGAAAGGGCTTCTACCGCTATGAGGGCGGAAAGGAAAAAGGCGTGGACGAGGCGGTGTACGCCGAGCTGGCGCCCGCCGTCCCCGCCCGGCGCGGTGGATTCGACCGCCGGGAGATCCGCCGCCGTCTGGTGGTGCAGATGATCAACGAAGCAGCACGCGTCCTGGAGGAAGGCGTCGTCACCACCGCCGCCGCCGTCGACCTGGGCATGATCATGGGGACCGGCTTCCCCCCCTTCCGGGGTGGGCTGCTGCGCTACGCCGACACCCTCCACCCCCGGGCGGTCCTGGACCGCAGCCGGGAGTTGGCCGAGCGCTACGGTCCCCGCTTCACGCCCTCGCCCCTCCTGGAACGCCTGGGGGCGGACGGCCGCCTCTTCTACGAAGCTTTTCCGGGCTGAACGCCGTGAGCATCGTGGGCGTCATCCCCTGCGCCGGCCGCTCCACCCGCATGGGGACCTCCAAAGCTCTCCTCCGCGCCGGCGGAGACACCTTCCTGGGCGCCGCGGTGCGCCTCCTTCGTGAAGGGGGATGCGACGAGGTGAGGGTGGTTCACCGGGCCGAACAGGCGGACGAAGCCCGTGTGGCACGGGACGCGGGGGCCGCCACGGTGGTCAATCCCCACCCGGAGGAGGGCCCCATCACCTCCCTGCGCACCGCTCTGGCCGGGGCAGGCCCGGACTGGGAGGCAGTGGTCTTCCTCCCCGTAGACCACCCCCGGGTTCGACCCGACACGGTGGCCGGGCTCATCGCCGCCTTCCGGCGCACCGGCGCGCCGCTGGTGGTGCCGGCATACGCCGGGAGGCGCGGACACCCTCCCCTCTTCGCCACAGCCCTCTTCGGCGAGCTCACCCATCCGGAGCTGGAGGGCGGCGCGCGCACCGTGGTGCGCCGCCACGCGCAGGAGGCCGTCCTCCTCGAGGTGGACGACCCCGGCGTCCTCATGGACGTGGACACCCCCGAGGACTTCACCCGCGCCTTCGCCGCCGGCGATGACGCGCCCGCCGACCCGACCCCTGAGCGCCGTGGACGCCCCCTCCCCTCCTGACGGCGCCGGCGTGAGCGCTCTGGACGCCCTCACCCGGGCCCTGGAGACGTCCCGAGCCGGAGGTTCGGCCGCCATCGTGGTGGCTGCGTCGGGCACGCCGGCCGGGCGCAGGCTCGTTCTCTTGCGCCCTGCCGACGGCGGCGAGGAGGTGTGGGGCTCCCTGGGCGAAGCCGCCTACGACGACGCGGCGCTGGAGCTGGCCCGGGGCGAGGAGAAGGAAGGCCTGCACACCCTGGCTCCTGAGGGGGAGACCCCTCTGGAGGTCTTCCTGGAGCTCCGGCGTCCCCTCCCCGGCCTGGTCATCGTGGGCGCCGGACACATCGCCCGCCCCCTCTCCCGCATGGGCGCTCTCCTGGGCTTCTCGGTCACGGTGGTGGACGACCGCCCTGATTTCGCCACCCGGGAGCGCTTTCCCGACGCGGATCGGGTGGTGAAGGTGGACTTCGACGACCCCTTCGCCTCCATCCCCATCCATGCGGCCAGCCACCTTCTTCTCGTCACCCGCGGCCACCGCTACGACTACCAGTGCCTCGTGGATCTTCTGCGCCGCCCCCGGCGTCCCGCCTACATCGGGATGATCGGGAGCCGGAGGCGCGTGCGGGCCACCTTCGCCCAGCTTCTGGACGACGGCATCCCCCGCGCCCATCTGGACACGATCCACGCCCCCGTGGGGCTGGACGTGGGCGCCGAGACCCCGGAGGAGATCGCCGTAGCGGTGGCCGCCGAGCTGGTCCTGCACCGGCGGGGAGGCTCGGGCAGGCCCCTGAGGGACGTGGCCCGGGTCGCCGAGCGCTTCTTTTCCCCCTCTCCCGCCGGAGAGGAGTCATGACCCACCAGGACGACCGCGATCTCGTGGAGGCCCTCACCCGGGCCGCCCGCGCCGGAACCACCTGCGCCCTGGCCACCGTGGTGGCGGTGCGCGGATCCACGCCGCGCGCCGTGGGTGCGCGCCTGGCCCTCATCCCCGGAGAAGGCCTGGTGGGCACCATCGGCGGGGGGTGCGGCGAGGCGGAGGTCATCGCCGTGGCCCGGCGCGTCGTGGAAACGGGCCGACCCGAGCGGGTCACGGTGGACCTCACCGACGATCTGCTCTCCTGGAGCCCGGCGGTGTGCGGCGGCGTCATGGATGTCTTCGTCGAACCCGTCGCGTCCCCGGGCCCGTGAGCGGGCCCCGGCAGGTCCACATTCATTACCGCCGCCCCCCGGACCGGGTGCGGATCTTTCACCAGGAAGTGCTCCTGGAGCGCGACGACGTCATCGTGACGCTGGCCCGCTCCATGAGCTTCCATCCACCTATTCACATAGATGAAAACGTCGTCCTGGAAGACGGCTCGTCGGTGGTCTGGTTCACCTTCCCCGGAAGGTGGCACGACATCGGCCGCTTTCACCGCGCCGACGGCTCCTTCACCGGAATTTACGCCAACATCCTTACGCCCCCGGAGATGAAGGGAGACGCCTGGTACACCACCGACCTCTACCTGGACGTATGGCTTCCGCCCGGGGGGGACCCGCGCGTCCTGGACGAGGAGGAGTTCCGCCGGGCGGTGGAGCAGGGCCTTGTGGACCCGTCAACGGCGCGGCAGGCCCGGTACGAGGTGGAGGCCATCCTCAGCGACCTCCGTGCGGGAAGGTGGCCGCCCCCGGTGGTGGAGGAATGGACGCTGGAGCGGGCACTCGGGAGTCAGGAATCCTCTTCTTCCACCAGGTAGGCTGCGCACAGGCGGTCCACATCCACATAGAGCTCCCTGAGGACCTCGGGATCTTCGCGGACGCAGTCGATGAGGCGTTCGTAAGCTTCCAGCGACCCGGTGGGGAGGCTCACTTCCTCGTGGTGGAACGACCCTTCGTCGGCGAAGAGGAGACGGACCCTGGTGCGGGCAGGCTTCTTGCTCACGGCGATACTCCCTTTCGAATCCGCCTCCACTCGGGAAGCGTGGCGATAAAGACGAGGGTGATGACCACCGCGGAGATGAGGCACCACTGGCACCACGCGTGAATCACCGCGGCTTCCAGGTAGGTCAGGTACACGGCATAGAGGAACCCGAAGGCCGCCCCTCCGAAGAGGAGCCCGCCGATGACCTGCGACCGCCACAGCCCGGGCCTGAGGCCCGCCAGGGCCAGGACGAAGAGGGCCAGGTATCCGGCCAACCCGATGAGGGCCACCGGAACGGGTCCCACGGTGGCGTACGGGCTGCTCTGGACGGCGGCACAGTCGAAACCGGCGCCGCACCGCAGCGACCCGACCCACCCCAGGTGATGCGCCGTCAGGTAGGCGGCGACGAAGATCCCGATGAGGGAGAGCACCGCCACCACCATACGGTTCGCGGGGGGACCGCTCGCGCCCGGCGCGTTCATGGGGAGCCGCCGGTCAGTTGGAGGCGCCCTCTCCCGCGTCCTTCTCGGCCAGCAGGTCCTCCACGACCCGCTGGATGGACGCGAAGTCGAAGTTCCTCAGTCGCTGGGCCATCCCCCGGCCCTCGCTGATCATGACGGTGGGCGTTCCGTCCACCCCCAGCTCATACCCCAGCCGCATATTGGCCGACACCACGTCGGCGTAGGCGTCGCTCTTGAGGCACGCCTCGAAGGCGTCCCGGTCCATTCCCAGATCGTCGGCGTAGCCCAGGTAGGTCCCCATCACGCTCTGCTGTGCGGCCCACGTGGACTGGTTGCGGAAGAGCAGGTCGTGGTACTCCCAGAACTTGCCCTGGTCGCCGGCGCAGCGGGCGGCCCTGGCCGCCAGAAAGGCGTGGGGATGGATGCTGATGAGGGGGAAGTCGTAGAAGATGAAGCGGGCCTTCCCGGTCTGGACGTAGTTGAGCTCCACCTGAGGCTTGACCTGAAGCGCGAAGGCGCCGCAGCCCGGACACTGGTAGTCGCCGAACTCCACGATGGTGACGGGAGCGTCGGGATCCCCCTTGGTCACGCCCTGGGCCAGGTCCACCAGGGTTTCCATGTTGTCCAGGCCCTCCACCTCGACGGGCTCGGTGGCCGCGGTTCCCAACCGGTTGGAGCCCACCGAATACCCCACCGCAGCGACGCCGATGACGGCCACGATTCCAAGGATCCAGTAGAACTTGGTCATGTCGGCGGCGCCGGCGTCGTTCTTTCTCTTCTTGCTGCTGGACACGAATCCCCCTGTACGATGATGTCGCCTCAAGGCCCGCTGTGGACCGGACCCCCCCAAGATGTTTCTCCCTACCCCGGCAATCAAGGAACGCTCCCGGGGGAGCTGCGCCTCATCCCGCCAGCAGTTCCACCACCTGTTCGGTGCGGGAGAAGTCCTCCATGACGTGATGCGCCCCGGCGGCCCGCAGCTCCTCGGGCCCGAAGTGGCCCGTGGCCACGCCGATGGTGCCCAGCCCTTCCTTCAGGCCGCAGGAGACATCCCGCGGCGTATCTCCGATGATGAGGACGTCCCGGGGCGCGAAGTCCACACCCCACCACGCCCGCGCACGCTCCAGGGCGATGGCGGGCAGGCGGTCCCGGTCCTCCGCATCGGAGCCGAAACTCCCCACCTCGAAGTAGTGAAAGAGGCCCGCCGAACCCAGCTTGAGGCGGGCCCCGCCGACGATGTTTCCGGTGAGGAGGCCCAACCCCACGCCGGGCATACGGGAAAGAGAGACGATGAGCTCGGGCACCCCGGCGAGCACCGTCATGGGGTTGACGACCAGCCCGTCCTCCAGGCCCTCCAGGTACCGCTTCCAGAGGAAAGGGAAGCCGGCCTCGATGGCCTCGTCGTCCAGCCCGGCGCCGCGCAGCAGCTCCCGGGCGATCTGGGGGTCCGTCTTCCCGGCGAAGCTGTGCACCTCGATGTCTCCGGCCGTGCCGTACGTCTCCACCATGGCGCGGTGAAACGCTTCCTTGGCCGGACCGCCCCACACCAGCGTGCCGTCGATATCGAAGAGGAGGAGCCGCATCATGAGCCTGCCACCGTCACCGCCCGGGTGATGGCCGTCTCCAGGGCCGCCTGCGCCGCCGCGCCGAGAGCGAGGATCTCCCGGGAGGAGAGAGGCCGCACCTCGGGCGCCGTGGTGAGCGCAAAGACCACGTCGCCGTCGAAGGGCGTGTGGACGGGAAGAATCCGCCGGGCCAGGGCGTTGCTCGCCATGGACGCCACCTGCCCCAGCGCCACCCGGGTCAGAGGGGCGTCGGTGGCCACCACCGCCAGGGTCGTGTTGCCTCCTTCCACCAGGTCCTTCATCTCCCCGCCCCCGGCGAGGAGGGCGGCGGGGTCCAGAAACGTTCCGTCGGCGGCGCGGGCGCCCGCCACCACCCGTCCGTCAGCGTTCAGAACGTTCCCCAGGGCGTTGACCGCCGCCAGCGCCCCCACGGTCCATCCGCCCACCTCCCCGGCCCAACTCCCCACCCCGCCGGGCATGGCGTGCTCCGGTCCGGCCAGCTTCCCCACCGTCGCCCCGGTGCCTGCGCCCACTCGCCCTTCCGCCACGGGACCGCCGTGGGCCCGGTCGCAGGCCAGCCGACCCATGTGGGGATCGGGGCGGGCCGATTCGGGGGTGAGGTCGAAGAGAACGGCGGCGGGCACAAGGGGAACGGGAACCACCCCCGTGTCGTAGCCGCGTCCCCGTTCGGCCAACCAGCTCATAACGCCGTCGGCGGCGGCGAGGCCGAAAGCCGAGCCACCGGTGAGGAGCACCGCATCCACCCGGGAGACGAGGTGCTCGGGACGCAGCACGTCCAGCTCCCGGCTTCCTGTGGCGAGGCCGCGCACCTCCACCGCGCCCCGGAAGGGGCCCAGGATGACGGTGCATCCCGTCGTGTCGTCGATGGCGGTGGCGTGACCCACCTCCAGCCCCGGCACCGCCGTAAGGGTCTGATTCACCCGAGCTGCGCCAGAAGGGAGGGATCCAGGTTGCCGCCGCTCACCACGGCGGCGACGCGTTTGCCTGCGGCACCGCCCCGTCCGGCCAGGAGGGCTGCGGTGGTGGCTGCACCGCTGTACTCCACCACCAGCTTCTGGCGGCCCACCAGGAGGGCGGCGGCCCGGCGGATGGTGTCATCGTCCACCGTGACCACATCGTCCACCAGACTGCGTACGTGCTCGAAGGTGAGCTCGCCGGCGATGACGGGCTTGAGCCCATCGGCGATGGTGTCCACCTCCCCCAGCAGGGTGGGCGCACCGGCGTCCAGGGCGGCCCGCATGGAGGCGGCCCCTTCCGGTTCCACGCCCACGACCCTGACCTGGGGAAGGAGGCGCTTCACTGCGGCGGCAATTCCGCTCAGGAGACCGCCGCCGCCGATGGGCGCCAGCACCACGTCCACGTCTTCCCACTCCCGGGCGATCTCCAGCCCCACCGTGCCCTGCCCGGCGATGATGTGACGGTGATCGAAGGGAGGGACCATGGCGAGCCCCTGGGCCTCGGCCAGCTCCTGCGCCTTCTCCATGCGCTCCACCGAAGTCGTCCCGGCGAAGTGGATCTCGGCGCCCAGGCGCTCGGCGCCGTGCCGCTTCACCGCAGGCGCGTCGGTGGGCATGACCACCACCGCCCGGATTCCGCGCAACCTACCCGCAAGCGCCACTGCCTGAGCGTGGTTGCCCGAAGAATAGGTGATGATCCCGTTGGCCGTCTGTTCGTCGGAAAGCTGGGACACGAAGTTGAAGGCCCCTCGGATCTTGAAGGATCCCGCCCTCTGCAGATTTTCGCACTTGAGCCGCACCTCGGCGTCGGCCGCCTCGGACACGGCGTCGGCGGGAAGGAGGGGCGTGCGGATGGCCACGCCGGCGAGACGGCGCGCCGCCGCCTCGATCTCGGTGAGACCGACCAGTCCCTCCCCCTGCAGTTCGCTCACGTCGCCTCCTGCGCCTCGGCCGCCTGCCCTTCACCGGGCCCGGAGCCCCCGGCGTCCTCGCCCCCGGCGTCCTCCGCACCCTCGCCCTGGGCCCCTTCAGCGCCTTCGCCGTTGAGACCGTCTTCCAGCACCACCCGGGCAACATCCACCACTTCATCGCCTTCGTCCAGGTTGACGAGCTTCACGCCCTGGGTCGCCCGGCCGATGAGGGAGATCTCGTCCACGCGCTGGCGGTTCACCACGCCCTTGCGGGTGATGAGCATGAGCTGTTCGTCGTCCCGCACCGCCTTGACGGCCACCACCTTCCCGGTGCGGTCCGACTGGCGCAGGTTCATGACCCCCTTGCCTCCGCGCTTCTGCAGCCGGTAGGCATCCACCTCGGTGCGCTTGCCCAGCCCCTTCTCCGTCACCACCAGCAGCGTCGTTTCGGGACGGGCCACCACCATGCCCACAACCTCGTCGCCCTCGCTCAGGTCGATGCCCCGCACCCCTTCCGTGGCGCGCCCCATGGTCCGGGCGTCGGCCTCGTTGAAGCGGATGGCCATCCCTTCCCGGGTGGCGAGGATGATCTCATCCTCCCCGGAGGTGATCTGTACGTCGATGAGCTCATCGCCCTCGCGGATGTTGATGGCGTTGAGCCCCACCGCACGCACGTTGCCGTAGGCTGAAAGGGCCGTCTTCTTCACCACCCCGTTGCGGGTGGAGAAGAGGAGGTAGCGGTCCTCGGAGAACTCGCGGACCGGCACCACGGCGGCGACCTCCTCGTCCTCGGCAAGGTTGAGGAGGTTGACGATGGGCTTACCCCGGGAGTTGCGTCCTCCCGTGGGGATCTCCCACACCTTGATCCAGTAGCACTGGCCGCCGCGGGTGAAGATCATGAGGTAGTCGTGGGTGGAAGCCACGAAGAGGTGTTCCACCCAGTCCTCGTCCTTGGTGTCCATCCCCCGCAGGCCGCGCCCTCCGCGGCGCTGGGCGCGGTACGTATCCAGGCCCAGGCGCTTCACGTATCCCTGGTGGGAAACGGTGATAACCATGTCCTCCTCGACGATGAGATCCTCCACGTCGAAGGAGCCCACGGGCGCCGTGATCTCGCTGCGCCGCTCATCGCCGTATTTGGCGGAGATCTCGGCAAGCTCCTCCTTGAGGATCTCCATGCGCCGCTCTTCGGAGCCCAGGATCCCGCGCAGTTCCTCGATGCGGGCCCGCACCTCGCTCAGCTCCTCTTCCAGCTTGTCGATCTCCAGGCCCGTGAGGCGCGCCAGGCGCATATCCAGAATCGCCTTGGTCTGCCGCTCCGACAGTTCGAAGTTTTCCTGCAGCGCCGCCGAAGCCGCCTGCGTATCCCGGGACCCCCGGATGATCTTGATGACCGCGTCGATGTTGTCGACAGCGATCTTCAGCCCTTCCAGGATGTGCTCGCGGTCCAGCGCCTTGGCCAGGTCGTACTCGGAACGGCGCACGATGACCACGTGCCGGTGGTCGATGAAATGGCGCAGCATCTCCCGCAGGGACATGACCTTGGGCACGCCGTTGACCAGCGCCAGGAGGATGGTGCCGAAGGTGGCCTGCATCTGGGTGTGCTTGTACAGACGGTTCAGGACCACCTGGGGCACGGCGTCACGCTTCAGCCCGATGACGATGCGCATCCCCTCCCGATCCGACTCATCCCGCAGATCCCGGATGTCGGTGAGCTTCTTGTCCCGCACCAACTGCGCGATCTGCTCGATGAGGCGCGACTTGTTCACCATGAAGGGGATCTCGGTGACGACGATGCGCTCCGAGTTGGCGTCCACCTCCTCGATCTCGGCCCGGGCGCGCATGACGATGCGTCCGCGTCCGGTGCGGTAGGCGTCACGAACTCCCTCGCGGCCGCAGATGAAGCCGCCCGTAGGGAAGTCAGGCCCCTGGACGATCTCCTCCAGAGCCTCCTGGGGCAGATCCGGGTCCTCGATGAGGGCCACCACGGCGTCCACGATCTCACGTAGATTGTGGGGCGGGATGTTGGTGGCCATGCCCACCGCGATCCCCGACGAACCGTTGATGAGGAGGTTGGGGATCCGGGCCGGCAGCACCGTGGGCTCCATGATGCGGCCGTCGAAGTTGGGGACGAAATCCACCGTCTCCTTGTCGATGTCGGCCAGCATCTCCATGGCCAGCGGCGTGAGCCGCGCCTCGGTATACCGGTACGCCGCCGCCGAATCGCCGTCGATGGAGCCGAAGTTCCCCTGCCCGTCCACCAGGGGATAGCGCAGGGAGAAGTCCTGGACCATGCGCACCAGGGCGTCGTAAACCGCCGAGTCGCCGTGGGGATGGAACTTCCCCAACACCTCACCCACCACCGTGGCGCTCTTCTTATACGCCCGCCCGGGGCTGAGCCCCAGCTCGCTCATGGCGTAGAGGATGCGCCGGTGCACCGGCTTGAGGCCGTCGCGCACGTCGGGGAGCGCCCGCTGAACGATGACGCTCATGGAGTAGTCGATGAACGATTCCCGCATCTCGTCTTCGAGAAGGCGCGCCATCACCTTCTCGCCGCCGCGGGTCAGATCAACCTCATTTGCCATGCCCAGGTCCTTGCAGAGTAATCCCGGAAATCGAAGCGGATTCCGGGACGATGAATTCCACCTTCACCGCCTTCACGTCCTGTGGGAGAGGCCGACCCAGCCGCAGACCTCGCACTTCCTGCGCGTGATCCTGTGGCCCAGGAGCACCGCGAGCAAACGGTGCCACTTCCTGCGCTTCACCCGCCGCGTCTCGCCCCCGCACTGGGGGCACAGCCGCCCCGCGGCGGTCACCGCCCGGCGGACGCGCGCCGACCAGATGAAAAGCATCCAGATCCCGAATCCCACCGTCACCATCCCCAACCCGATGAGGAAGCGGGGCGCACCCACCTGAAAACCCACCCCGGAGCGGAGAGCCGTCACACCCGCCTCGACCCTGGACACCACCAGGGACACGGCCTCGGTGGACAACTCCAGACCGATGAGGATGAGAAGGAGGGACAGGACGGCCAGCCCGCGGCGCATCAGGGTGCAAACAGGGGTATGGATGACGACATGCGGGCTCACCGGGCAGCGGCGAAAGGCCTGGGAATCGGGGCCGGAAATCCGTGATTCGGCCAACGTTAAAATTTAGCGATTTTCGCCCCCGCCATCAACCCCAGAAACCCGCATAAGACAAGGCTTTTCGCCGGATTCGTGCCGACGCGATTTATGCCATGACCACGAAGTCCCGCATCTCCCTCAGCCCCGCCTCGGCCAGGAGGCTCCGCAGTGTCTCCCGTGCGCCCGGCTGACCCACCGCGGCCAGGTGCAGAACGCCCTCCAGGCCGAGGGCGCCCTCCTGGTCCAGGACCGGCGCGCCGTGGATCTCCTGGCCCAGCTTGCGCGGGTCCACCTCGGCGAAGGCGCGCACCGCGATGCCGGCGCGGCGCAGCTCCCGGGAAAGGCCCTTCCCCACGGGTCCGGCGCCCCACAGGACAACGCCACGGGGCACGCCGCCCCGGGCCGCCGGAGCGCGGGGGGGGCGAAGGGGCGATGCGCCGGCCGCCGGCCCCCCGGGCTCGGGCCCGCCCGGCTCCCCAGCGCCCTGGAAGAATGCCGCCTTCAGGTGGTGCACCTTGCAGCGCCGGAAGGCCTCCTCGCCGTACCGTGCGTGGGTTCTGGAGAGGCGCCGGGGACCCTCGCGCCACTCCAGGAGGACGCGGGGCACCTTGGCGAACCTCCCGCCACCCCGCCACAGACGCAGAATCAGATCGTAGTCCTCGGGCCATCCCCGGTCCCGGTATCCCCCCACCGCGTCCACGGCCTCCGCGCGCATGAAGAAGGTGGGGTGGGCCAGGGGACATTCGATGAAGAGGTCGCGCTCCACCTCGTCGGGGGCGGCGGTGGCGTTGATCCACGCCTCGTACCTGCGCGCCCCGTCACGCACGGCGTCGCGGGGGAAGTACCGTATCCGGCTTCCCACCGCCGCCAGCGCCGGATCCGAAGCGAGAAGATCCATCTGCAGACGGAAACGGTCCGGATGGGCCACATCGTCTGCGTCCATGCGGGCCAGGATGGCTCCCCGGGCTTCCCGCCGCGCACGTTCCAGCGCCGCCACGATGCCGGAAGCCTCCTGGTGGAGGACCCGCATGCGCAGGTCCCGTCGGGCCCGATCCTCCAGGATCTCGGCGGTGGCGTCCCGGGACCCATCGTCGACGGCAACGATCTCGAAGTCGGCGAAGCTCTGCTCGGTGAGGGAGCGGAGCGCCTCATCCAGAAAGGGGGCGCCGTCGCGCACCGGGAGGAGGACGGAAAGGGGTGGGGGCACGCTCATCCCGGGCTGGGAGCCTGGGAGCCGGCGGTGGGTGGGGAAGGCGCGCTCACCCCACCGCGACGGCGGCCTCCCGCCGCTTACGCGCTACATGGGCGGAGATGTGATGGCCGTAGCGCTCCATCTCCTTCAGAAGGTAGTCCCGCCCGGTGATGGTGCCCCTGCATTGCTCTGATCCGCAGGAACAGGAGAAGCTGGGCATGGGCTCGGTGAAGAAGGTGCCGTAGTCCAGGGTGATCTCCTCCCCGGCCCGCATGGGGCGGCGCGCCACCACGTCCAACCCGCTGAGCCAGGCCGACGGATCACACGAGTGGGTCACGGGCTTCCACTCCTCGGGATCGTCGCTCCACATGACCCACACCTCGTCCGAGAGGGGCCAGGCATGGCGGCGAAACCATTCCTGTTCGCGGGCGTTCCAGTTGGTTTCCACGTGGGTGCGCGTCACCAGTCGGTGCGACTCCTCCTCGAAGCGCACCAGAACCTCACCGGCCTCCACGTCCCGGGTTACGAAGAGTCCGTACTCCCCCCGCCTACCCACAGCCACCTCCCAGATTTGCTGGCGCCGCCGGTGGCGGGCCAGGGCGGCCTCCACCACCTGGCGGGTGAAGGCTTCGTGGCCGCCCGGGTCGGCGAGGAGACAGAGGTCGGCGCTTCCGGGGTCGGTCTCGGGATAGTAGACCCCGCAGTTGGGGTTGATCTCCAGCATGTAGGGATTGCCGTCGTGATCCAGACGCAGGTCGCAGCGCCCGTAGCCAGCACCGCGCATCCCCTGGAAGAAACGCGCGCTCATCTCCCGCAGACGTGCTTCCAGCACAGGATTCCGCACCGGCTCCGAAGCGAGGCCGTCGTAGTCCACCCACTTGAGATCGTAGTGCTTGAAGCTCTCCCCCCGAGGGAAGGTGTACTGCAGCGGCGTATAGGTGACGGGGTTCTCGGGATCGTCGGGGTTTTCGGCCACCAGCACCGTGCACTCGCCGCCGTCGATGAACTCCTCGATGAGAGCCGAGCCATACGCCTCCATGAAGGCGCCGGCCCGCTCATGGAGCTCGGCTTCGTCGTTCACCTTGGAGTGGCGCGTGAGCCCGTTGCTTGCATAGCTGCTGGGGTGCTTCACGAAGAGAGGGAAGCGCAGCACCTCGGCGGCTCGGGCCACATCCGCCCGCGTGTGGGCCATGACGTAGGCCGGCGTGGCGATGTCCCACGCCGCGCACACCCGCTTCATGGCTTCCCGGGTCGGCTCGAAGAAGGCGCTGTCGGCTCCGGTGAAGGGAACGTTGAGCCGCTCCAGCGTCTGCACCACCTCGATGCCCACGCGTCCTTCGTCCCAGGCGCCGTCGCAGAGGTTGAAGAAGACGTCAAAACCTTCCCGAGCGAGGCGGATCACATCGGCGACGGCCGACTCCTTCTCCAGCGTAGCCAGCGTCCATTCCGCTTCGGGGATGAAAGGACGTGGGTCGCAGGGCCAGTCGTCTTCCGGAAATGGATCCGCGTCAAGTTCCTGGTCGGTAAGGAGACAGATTCTCATACGGTCATGGACGTGCCCGTCGCCATGATGACGTGCGACGGATGCGATGGGGGTGGTAGCGGTATTGGGTAGTAATGTCATTCGAATGATGACGAAGAAGATGATCGTAAAGAAGGGGTAAGAACACCACCCACCTGGTTGCCATCATTGCACGAAGTACTCAGACTCGACTCCACGCACAGGGAAGCGCACACGCACGCACGCTACAGGAGCCCATCCGCATGCCGTCACCGACATGATCTCACGGTTCTTCCGAGCCCGCCGGTGGGTGCTGGGAATCGGCTTCAGCGTTTTAGCTGCGTACTCTGCCGCTCTGGGATATTTCCTGACCCGTGAGCCCTCGGTCGAATTCGACTCCATCCCCACCGATCCTTCCGCCTCGATTGCGGATAAGGACTTTCTTTTCGGAGTAGCCACCTCGGCCTATCAGATCGAAGGAGGAAACACCCACAGCGACTGGGCCTCCTTTTCCCCCCACGCTGGCGTGGCTGTGGATCACTGGAATCGTGTCGAGGAGGACCTGGCGCTCATCGAGGCCCTGGGCGCCAACGTCTACCGCTTCTCCCTCGAGTGGAGTCGGCTGGAGCCGCGGGAAGATGAGTGGGATGACGTTGCATGGTCGCACTACGCCGGGGAGATCGAGCGGCTGAAGGCGGCTTCAACTGGGCCTTCTACGACTCGGTGAAGAAGGGCGCCATCTCCTTTCACCTGGCCGGCTTTCCCGAGCTGGAGGAGCCTCTGCCCGGACTGGCCGGCTCCGCCGACTACGTCGGGATCAACTACTACCGGCGCAACCTGGTGCGCTTCAGTCCGGGAGCGCCGGGACTGGTGAAGCTCCTCCAGGGTCCCGGACCCAGGAGCGACACCGGCGTGGAGGTCTATCCCGAAGGCCTTCTGCGCCTCATCCGACGGGCGTGGAAGCTCTACGGCCTTCCCATCATCGTCACGGAAAACGGCGTCGCCGACGCCGCGGGCGCGCTGCGACCCGACTACCTACGCGCCTACGTATACGCTGTGGCCCGAGCCCGTGACGAAGGCATCCCCGTGCCCGGCTATATCCACTGGTCCCTCATGGACAACTTCGAGTGGGCCGAAGGCTTCGAGCCCAGGTTCGGCCCGTACCGCGTCGACTACGCCACGCTGGAGCGCCACCCCACCGCCGCCTCCGCCGCCTTCGCCGCCTTCGCCCGCCTTCGCCCGCCTGGCGGGAAAGCGATAGCCCTTCTCCGGGTCCCCCACGCAAACACCTACCCCAGCACCTCCCGCAGATACGCGCCCGTGGCGCTCTCCGGGATGGCGGCCACGTCCTCGGGACGTCCCATGGCCACGACCCGGCCGCCGCGGGCGCCGGCGCCGGGGCCCAGGTCGATGACCCAGTCGGCCACCTTGATCACGTCCAGGTTGTGCTCGATGACCACCACGGTGTTGCCGGCGTCCACCAGCCGGTTGAGGACCTGAACCAGCCTGGCCACGTCCTCTCCGGAGAGCCCGGTGGTGGGCTCGTCCAGGATGTAGAGCTTGCGCCCCTTCTTCCCCGCCGACCCCGACAGCTCCCGAGCGATCTTGAGACGCTGCGCCTCCCCGCCCGAGAGGGTGGTGGCGGGCTGGCCCAGGCGCAGGTACCCCAGACCCACCTGCTGGAGCTGCCAGAGGGTCTTGCCCAGGCGTGCCTCGCGGATGAAGAAGCGAATGGCTTCATCCACGGTGAGATCCAGGACGTCGGCCACCGACCTGCCCCGATACTTCACGTCCAGGATCTCCCGGGCATAGCGCTTTCCCCCGCATGTCTCGCACGGCACGTACACGTCGGCCATGAAGACCATTTCGATCTCCACCTGGCCGGCCCCCTTGCACGCCTCGCAGCGTCCGCCCGCCGTGTTGAAGGAAAAGTGCCCGGCGGTGTAGCCCCGCTCACGGGAGAGGGGCTGGGCGGCGAAGATCCTGCGGACGAAGTCCCACGCCTTGATGTAGGTGACGGGGTTGGAGCGGGGCGTGCGCCCGATGGGGGACTGGTCCACCAGCACGACCCGGTTCAGGTGCCCCAACCCCTTCAGGGCCTCGTAGGCACCCACCACCTCGCCCAGATGCTGCTTGGCGGTGGTGCCCCCGGCCAACTCCCGCTCGGCGGCGCGGTAGAGGACGTCGTGGACCAGGGTGGACTTTCCCGACCCCGAGACGCCGGTAACCACGGTGAGTGCGTTGAGGGGGATCTCCACGTCCACACCCTGCAGGTTGTGCTCCCGGGCGCCCTTCAGGGTGAGGAATGCGCCGTCCACCGCCCTGCGCTGTCCGGGAACTTCGGCGCCCGACGCGCCGGCCAGGTAGCGGCCCGTCGCCGTCTCCCGCCCGGGGAGGTCCTCCGGAGTGCCCTGGTAGACCACCTCCCCTCCCCGCTCCCCCGACGCCGGGCCCAGCTCCACCACATGGTCCGCCGAGAGGATGGCCTGGGTGTCGTGTTCCACGACCAGGACGGTGTTTCCCGCCGCGCGCAGGCGCTGAAGGAGGTTGAGGAGGGCCCCCGTGTCCCGGGGGTGGAGACCGATGGTGGGTTCGTCCAGGACGTACAGCGTATCCACCAGGTGGGCGCCCAGGGAGTTGGCCAGGCTGATGCGCTGCGCCTCCCCGCCCGAGAGGGTGCGCATCTGCCGGTCCAGGGTCAGGTACCCGAGGCCCACGTCCACCAAGAAGGTGAGGCGCGCCTCCACCTCCCGCAGGATGGTCTCGGCGATACGGGCTTCCATGGGCTCCAGCTCCAGACCCCGGATCCAGGGGAGGAGGTCCTCCAGCGCCAGGGACGCCGCATCATGGATGGTGCGGCCTTCGACGCGGACGCGCAGCGCTTCTTCCCGTAGGCGCGAGCCCCCGCAGGCGCGGCACGTCACCGGACTCTGATACTGGCGCAGGAAAACACGGATGTACTGCTTGTACCGTTTCTTCTCCCTGGAAACCAGGAAGGGGATCACCCCCTTGAAGCCCTTGGTTCCGTACAGGACCTCTTCGCGAAAGGCTTCGGGAAGCTCCCGCCAGGGGGAGTAGAGCGACACCTTCCGCTCCTTGGCGAAGGCGCGGAGCTTCTCCCGCTCCCGGCGGTAGCGCGGCTTGGACCACGGATCCACGGCGCCTTCGGAGATGGACTTTTCCGGATCGGGGATGATGAGGTCTACGTCGTATTCCAGTGTGGCGCCGAAGCCGGTGCAGAGGGGGCAGGTTCCGTAGGGGTTGTTGAAGGAGAAGAGCTGGGGCGTGGGCTCGGGGAACTCAACTTCGGGGTGATCCGGACAGCGGAAATGCTCGGTGAAGAGCATCCGCCGGGCCATACGCGGCGCGCTCCCCGCGCCCCCGGACGTGCGCGTCCCTTGGCCCTCCTCCTCCATGACCAACACCGCCGCCTCCCCCTCCCCCTCGGTGAAGCAGGTGCCCAGGGAATCGGCGAGGCGGTCGGCGTCCCCGGCGCCCGTCTTGAGGCGATCCACCACCACCAGAACCTCCCGGGCGGTAGTGAGGTCGGGCAGGTCGTCCTCCTCCTCGTCCACCCCGGCGGAGAGGTCCACCAGCTCGCCGTCCACCAGCACACGCACGAAGCCCATAGCCCGCAGATTGGTGACGAGAAGCTGGTGGGTCACCTCGGCGCTGCGGGGTAGGGGAAACGTCACCATGATCCGGGTGCCGGCGGGAAGGGCCAGGACGGCATCCACCGCCGAACTCACCGTGTCGGGGCGGACGCGCCGGTCGCACTCGGGACAGTGGGTGCGGCCCACCCGCGCCCACAGCAGGCGCAGGTAGTCGTACACCTCGGTGGCCGTCCCCACCGTAGAGCGGCTCGACTTGGTGGGGTTCTTCTGTTCGATGGCCACTGCGGGGCTGATCCCCTCGATCCAGTCCACCTGGGGCTTTTCCATGCGCTCCAGGAACTGCTTCGCGTAGGTGGAGAGGGATTCCACGTATCGCCGCTGACCTTCGGCGTACAGGGTGTCCAGCGCCAGGGAGCTCTTTCCCGACCCCGACGGGCCCGTGATGACGGTGAGCACCCGCCTGGGAAGGTCCAGGTCCAGGTTCTTCAGATTGTGCTGGCGCGCGCCCCGCAGGCGGATGAAATCGTCGGGCATGGGAAGAAGCTATCGCACCCACCGCGAAGGACAATGCAAAGGAAGGCGGGAACGGAGGCCCGAGGCCGGGCAACGAAGCGCGGTCCTGAGGCCGCACCCGGGTCTGTGCAGCTAATCAGACTATCCCTATATTCCGAGATCCTTATGTTTAGCCTTCGTACCGCATCATGTAGAGCCCGCCTGCCGGCGGCCGCAGAGAGAGAGCTGCCCATGTTCAAGTCTCGCGTTGCATCCGCCATCCTCCTCGCCCTCACCCTTCTTCTCGCCTTCGCCGTGCCGTTCGCCCCGGGGCTGGCCGCCCAGGAGATCTCCGTCAGAGGGCGCATAACCGACGGCGTCACGGGCCAGAGCGTGGCCGGCGCCGACGTGGTCCTTCTGGACCGCCTGGGAACGGTGGCGTGCAGCGCCCTCTCCGGGGAGGACGGCGCCTTCACGCTGCGCTGTCCCTCCCTGACCCGGGCCCGCATCCGCGTCTCCCGCATCGGCTACCAGGGAGCGGAGCGGGAACTCGCCCTCTCCGCAGCCGGCGCGACCGGTCTGGAGATCATCCTCCAACCCGGCGTCGAGCGCCTCGAGCCCCTGGTGGTGACGGCCAGCCGCGAGGCCCGGGCCCTCTCCTCGGCCTCGGCGGCGGTGTCGGTGGTGGACGCCGCCTCCCTGGTGCGCAGCGCCGCCACCGAGCCGGCCCGGACCCTCCAGGACGTGCCCGGGCTGTACGGCGCGCGGAGCTCGGGCGGCGGCTTCGACTTCAACGCCCGGGGGTTCAACAGCAGCTCGTCGCGGCGCATGATCCTCCTGGTGGACGGGCGCCGGGCTTCCACCTCCAACGTCCTGGGCTTCATCACCTGGGACGGCCTTCCCTTCAGCGCCCTCGAGGTGGACCGCATCGAGGTGCTCAAGGGACCGGGTGCGGCGCTCTACGGCGCCAACGCCCACTCGGGCCTCGTCCAGTTCATCACCAAGGACCCGGCCGACCTTCGGGGCACCTCGGCCGACGTGGGCGGAGGCGAGCGCTCCACCTTCTGGGCCGACGCCGTCCAGGGCGTACGCGCCGGAAGGGTGGACGTCTCCGTCTCCGCCGGGTACATGGAGGGCGACGAGTGGCCTCTGGCCGTCGGCACCGAGTTCCTGGCCCGGGGGCAGTTCGTCCCCTACGCGGAGCAGGTGGAGGCCGCAGGGAAGCGCACGCGCAAGCGGGTGAACGCCTCGGCAGCGCTGGACGCCGCCGGCGGGCGCCTCCGCATCTCCGCGGGGGGTACGCGCCGGGACGGCACGTGGGTCACCGGGTCGGGACGGGTGGAGGCCCGGGGATCCGAGTACCGGTACGCCGCCCTCCGCTACGACAGCCCCGCATGGACCCTCCTGGCCAACGGCAACTGGAACGACTCGGGCGACTGGACCCTCCTCACCAACGGCCAGAAGTTCTATGAGGTCTCCCGGGACGCCGGGGCCGAGATCCACCGCCGCATCCGCTTCGGAGACTCGGGCCAGCTCCTCCTGGGCAGCGACTACCGCCACATCCGCGCCGACACCAAGGGCGTCACCTTCCCGGGCGTGCGCACCCAGAACCTCTACGGCCTCTTCGCCCAGGTCGAGTCGGGGCTGGGCTCGGCCGTCTCGGCCACGCTGGCCGGGCGGGTGGATCATCATCCCCAGAACGGGTGGCAGTTCTCTCCCAAGGTGGGACTGGTGGCACGTCCCTCGGCGGGCCAGGCCTTCCACGTCTCCTACGCCGAAGGGTACCAGAACCCGAGCCTGGTGGAGTACTTCATCGACCTGGCCATTCCCCTGCCCGACGGCAGCAGCATCCTGGTCAAGGGGAACAAGGATCTGGACCCGGAGCGGGTACGATCCTTCGAGGTGGGCTACCGCGGCCTCTTCGCCGACCGCCTGCGGGTGAGCGTGGACGCCTTCCGTCAGAAGCTGGACGGCTTCATCTCCGACCTGGTGCCTGTTCTTCCCGATCCCGTGACCCTCTCGTACCGCCAGGAAGGCACGGCCACCGTGAAAGGAGTGGAGGCTTCGCTGAGCTGGTTCATCACCCCCCGGGTGCGCCTGGACCAGGGCTACGCCTACCTGAACGCCTCGGGAACCGACGAGCCCTTGAACGCCCCGGCGCACCGCTGGAACGGCGGGATCCGCTACGAGGATCCTTCGGGACTCTCCCTCTCGGGTACGGTCACCCACGTACAGGCCTTCCCCTGGCGGGCGGGCCAGCTCCGGGCCGACATCCCCGACTACACGCCGGTGAGCGCCGGGATGGAGTTCGCTCCCCCGGCGGCGGCGTGGAAGCTGGTCCTCAGCGCCGACAACCTCTTCGACGACCGCCACATGGAGATGGCCGGAGGATCCCTCCTGGGGCGCCAGGTCACGGGCCGGCTGATTCTCAGGTTTTAGAAAAGATCCGCCGGGGTTGACGCCGGGGAGCAGCAGCTCCAGCTTTTCCCTCCATGAATACGCGGACCTACGCCCGGCATCACCACCATCACGCGGCCCTCGCGGGCGGCTGTGTGGAGGCGTATGCCTAGGGCGTGAGTCCAGGAGAGCCTTCTCACCGCGGCCCGCTTCGGCGGGCCGCGGTTTTTTTTATCCCCGGAACCGATCCATGAAACAGAACAGCCGACGGGCGGCGCGGCGCGTCGCCCTCCCCCACAAAGGCCGCCTCGCGGAACGCGCCCTGCGTCTCTTCGACGAGGCGGGGCTGCGCGCCGCCTTCCGCGCCGACCGCGCCCTCACCGCCTCCCTGGGGCGGGAGTTCCAGGCCATCATGGTCCGCGCCGCCGACATCCCGGAGTTCGTGGCCGACCAGGCCGCCGACGTGGGAGTGACCGGCGCCGACCTGGTGGCCGAGAGCGGAAAGGATCTCGTGGAGGTCCTGGACCTGGGCTTCGCCGCGTGCCGCCTGGTGGTCGCCGTCACCGACGACGCTCCCGTCCAGGATCCTCACGAACTGCCTGCGGGCACCCGGGTGGCCACGTCCTTTCCCCGGGTGGCCCGGGCATATTTCGAAGCACTGCGCATCCCCATCGAGATCGCCCCGGTGACCGGCGCCACCGAGATCGCGCCCCACCTGGGCGTGGCCGACGTCATCGTGGACCTCACTTCCACCGGCTCCACCCTCCGCATCAACGGACTCCGGGAGATCGCCACCATTATGGAATCCTCCGCCCGCCTGGTGGCCAGCCCCCAGGCCCTGGCCGATGCGCGGGTGGGCCCCACCATCCGGGAGCTCTCCGTGGCCCTGGAGTCGGTGCTGCGCGCCCGGGAGAAGCGCTATCTCATGGCCAACGTGCCCCGGGAGCGCCTCGACGCCGTCCGCACCGTGCTCCCCGGCATCAGCGGGCCCACCATCGTGGACGTTCTGGACGGTGCAGGGTGGGTGGCGGCCCACGCTGTGGTGGACGCCGACGATGTCTACGACACCATCTCCTCCCTCAAGGAGCTGGGGGCCGAGGGCATCCTGGTCACCCGCATCGAGAGGCTCATGCCGTGAACGTGCAGCTCTTCTTCCGGGGACGCCTCTCGGATCTGGACCCGGAGACGCGCAGGCACCTCCTGGAGCGGACCCCCTCCGACACGCCGGAGCTCGCCCGGAAGGTGGCCCGCCTCATGGAGCAGGTCCGCAGGCAGGGCGACGCCGCCCTCCGGGAACAGGTGGTCCGTTTCGACGGCGTCGCCGAGCCGGTCCTGGAGGTTCCCCGGGAACGCTGGGACGAGGCGCTCCGCCGCCTCGACGACCCGACGCGGCGTGCGCTGGAGCGGGCCGCCGCCAACATCCGTCGCTTCCACGAGGCCCAGAGGCCCCGGGAAGTCACCCTGACGGTGGAGCCGGGCGTGCGCATCACCCGCCGCTGGGTCCCCCTGCCCGCCGCGGGGGTCTACGCACCCGGCGGGCGGGCGGCGTATCCCAGCTCCGTCCTCATGGGCGTGGTCCCCGCCGCGGCGGCGGGTGTGAAGGAGATCGTGGTGTGCTCCCCGCCCGGCCCCGAGGGCGCACCTCCTGCCCCGGTCCTGGCCGCCTGCGCCCTTGGGGGCGCCACCCGCCTCATCGCTGCCGGCGGAGCCGGGGCCGTGGCGGCTCTCGCCTACGGTACGGAGACCGTTCCCGCCGTGGACGCCATCGTGGGTCCGGGAAACCGCTGGGTCACCGAGGCCAAGCGGCAGGCGGCGGGCCGGGTGGTCACCGATTCCCCGGCAGGCCCTTCCGAGGTGTTGGTGGTGGCCGATGCGGCGGCGCCGCCCGCCGCCGTCGCCCGGGAGCTCCTGGCCCAGGCCGAACACGACCCCGACGCGGCGTGTGTCCTGGTGACCCCTTCCCCCCAGGTGGCGCGGAGCGCCGAAGATGCGCTGGGAGAACTTCTGGCCCGGGCTCCCCGCCGTGACCTCGCAGCAGCCGCCCTGGCGGCCAACGGGGCCGTCCTGGTCACCGACGATCTGGGCGAGGCCCTCGCCTTCGCCGACGCCTACGCTCCCGAGCACCTCTCCCTCATGACCCGGAACCCGGAGCGCGACGCCGGCGACGTCTCCACGGCGGGCACCATCTTTCTGGGAGCGGCGGCTTCGGTGGCCTTCGGCGACTACCTCACGGGAGCCAACCACGTCCTGCCCACAGCGGGACGCGCCCGCAGCTTTTCCGGTCTTTCCACCCTCCACTTCCTGCGCTCCTTTACCGTGCAGGACATTACTCCGGCGGGGGCGGCGGCCCTGGCCGAAGACACGGCGCTCCTGGCCCGGGCCGAGGGCCTGCCGGCCCACGCCGAGGCGGCGGAGGGCGCGGGAACTCACGGAGGAAGATCATGAGCCCATTCCCCAGACCCGACTACCGGTCCCTCACCCGGTACCACTTCGACCGTACTCCGGTGGAGCTGGATCTGAGCGACAATACCAACCGCTGGGGCCCCCACCCCGCCGCGCTGGAGGTTCTGCGGCGCGCCGAAGGGGATGCCCTGGCCCGGTACCCCACCCTCTACGCCGATGAGCTGCGTCAGGCGGCGGCCCGTCGGCTGGGCGTCGCCGCCGGGTGCATCGCCACGGGATGCGGATCCGACGACATCCTGGATTCGGCCTACCGGGCGGCGGGAGGCGGCCCGGGCGATTTCGTTTCGGTGGCGGCACCCACCTTCTCCATGGCCGAGCCCCTGGCCCGCATGAACGGAATGGCGGCCCGCACCACGCCGTGGCGCGAGGCCCTGGAGGATCCGGCCCGCCTCATGGCGGGCGATCCCGCCCTGGTCTACGTCTGCCGGCCCAACAACCCGACGGGACACCTGGCGCCCCCCGGATGGGTCGAAGCGCTCCTGACCCTCGCGGGAGACTCGGGGCCCCTGGTCCTCCTGGACGAAGCCTACATCGAGTTCGGAGGAGAGTCCTTCGCCGGGCGCGCCGCCCAACACCCGCGCCTTCTGGTGTCCCGCACCCTCTCCAAGGCCTTCGGTCTGGCGGGGCTGCGCGTCGGGTACGCCGTCGGGCGGGAGGACACCATCCTGGAAGTGGAAAAGTCACGGGGGCCCTACAAGGTGTCCCACCCCGCCGGGGCGGCGGCGGCCGCCGCGCTCGACGACGAAGCGGGGTGGGTGGAGCGCACTGTGGCCGAGTGCGTCGCCAACCGCGCGCGCCTGGCCCGGGCCCTGGCCAAGCGCGGCCTGGAGCCCGTCGCCTCAAGCGCCAACTTCCTCCTCTTTCCCGCCCCCGGTGGGGACGCCCGCGCCGACGCCCTGGCCCTGCGCGCCCGCGGCGTGGCGGCGCGCTCCTTTCCCGGAGTGCTGAAGGACCGGGACGGCGACGCGCCTGCCCAGGACCGCGGCAGAGCGCTCGGCACCGGAGATGCCCTCCGGGTCACCGTGGCTCCCTGGAGGGAGATGGAGCGCTTCCTGGAAGCGCTGGACGACTACCTGGAAACGCTGGGGGAGGTCCGGCCATGAGGATCGCGCTCTTCGACTACGGGACGGGCAATCTCCACTCCCTGGGCAAGGCTGTGGAAGGGGCCGGCGCCCGGGTCTTCATCACCCGCTCCCTGGAGGAGGCGGTGGACGCCGACGGCCTGGTCCTCCCAGGGGTAGGCGCCTTCGGTCAGGCCGCAGCCTCTCTGCGCGCCCACCTCACCCCCCTGCGACGGTCCCTGGAAGCGGGCTACCCCTGCCTGGGGGTCTGCCTGGGAATGCAGATCCTCTTCACGGAAAGCGAGGAGTCGAAAGGACCCGGCCTCGACTTCATCCCGGGCAGGGCTCGCATCCTTCCTGCTTCCGTCGTCCCCCAGATGGGCTGGAACCACGTGGAGACTTCATCCGATCCCCTCTTCCGGGGGATCAAAAACCTGGTGGCGTTTTACGCAAACTCCTACGTCTGCGAACCCGAAGACGACGAGACAGCCATCGCCTGGTCCGAGTACGAAGGATTCAGATTCGTGGCCGGCGTCCGCCGGGCCAACACATGGGGCGTCCAGTTCCACCCCGAGAAGAGCTCCCTGCAGGGCCGCCGCGTCGTGGCCAACTTCGTGGAGCTGGCCCGCAGCGCCCGGGAGGGTGGGCCGTGAGGGTCGTGCCGGCGGTGGATCTCCGGGAGGGGCGCTGCGTCCAACTCGTGGGCGGCCGCCCCGAGGTGGAACCTGTCTCCCTCCCCGACCCGGTGGCGGCGGCCCGGGGGTGGTGGGAGCGGGGGTTCGCCTCCCTCCACATCGTGGACCTGGACGCCGCCCTGGGCACGGGCGGCAATACAGAGCTTATCCGCCACATCCTGGCGGCCACCCCCGCCGAGGCCCAGGTGGGCGGGGGCGTCCGCGACGACGCCCGGGCCGCCGCTCTGCTGGCGGCCGGCGCCCGGCGCATCATCGTGGGGACCCGGGCGCTGGATGATCCCGACTGGCTTCCATCCCTGGCGGAGCGCTTCCCCGGCAGGGTTCTCCTCGCGCTGGACACCCGGGACGGCAAGGTGCTGCGCAGAGGGTGGACCGAGGCCAGCACCCTGACCTTCCCGCAGGCGGTGGCACGCCTGGGCGACACACCCCTGGCCGGGATCCTGGCTACTGACGTCGGCCGGGAGGGGCGCCTCGCGGGACTCGACCGCAAGGCGGTCGCCGCCACCCTGGACGCCTCCCCCTTCCCCACCTGGATTTCGGGAGGCGTCACCCGTCTCCAGGATCTGGAGTGGCTGGAGGAACGGGGCGCCCACGCCGCCGTCCTGGGGATGACCCTTTACACCGAAACCATCGACATTGACGAGGTCGCCCGCCGCTGGGGCGGCAGAGCACTTCTTTCGCCGGGAAACGACTCATGAGCAAGTTCAAGCGAGAAACGCGGGAGACCCGCATCCTGTGCAGCGTGGCTCCGGGAACGGGCGCCGCGCAGGTGTCCACCGAAGAGCCCTTCCTCACTCACATGGTGGAAACCCTCGCCCGCTACGCCGGACTGGACCTCTCCCTGGAAGCCCGGGGAGACCTGCGTCACCACCTGGTGGAGGACGTAGCCATCACCCTGGGCGCCGCCCTGGCCGACGAGGTCCCCGAGCGGGCCGCTCGCTACGGGTGGTGCGTCCTCCCCATGGATGAAGCCCTGGTGGAGGTGGCCGTGGACCTGGGCGGGCGTCCCTTCTTCGCCGGAAAGGTACCCAGCCGCCTTTACACCCACTTCCTTCACTCCTTTGCCGTGAACCTCAACGCCACCGTCCACGTGCGCGTGATCCGCGGGAGCGACCGCCATCACGTGGTGGAGGCGGCGTTCAAGGCGTTGGGGCTGGCCCTGCGCCAGGCCCTTGTGGAGGGAGACGCGGTGTTCAGCACCAAGGGCTCAGTGGCTCTGGAGCGTCTGGACTGATGCTGCTGCCGCGGGTGGTGGTCTGCCTTGACGTGAAAGACGGACGCGTGGTGAAGGGCACCCGCTTCCGGGGCCTGCGGGATGTGGGGGATCCCGTAGAGCTGGCGGCACGCTACGAGGCCGAAGGCGCCGACGAGATCGTTTTCCTGGACGTTTCCGCCTCCCGGGAGGACCGGGGCACCCTTCTGGACGTGGTGCGGCGCACCGCCGAGGCCCTCTTCATCCCCCTGGCCGTGGGCGGCGGCGTGCGCACCGCCGAAGACATCGCCCCCCTGCTGCGGGCCGGGGCCGACAAGATCAGCGTGAACACCGCCGCCGTACAGGACCCCGGCGTCCTCACCGCCGGCGCCGAGCAGTTCGGATCCCAGTGCATCGTCGCCAGCATCGACGCGGCATGGGAGGGCGACGCCTACCGCTGCTACACCCACGGCGGCACCCGGCCCACCGGTGTGGACGCCATAGCGTGGGCCGTCACGTGCCGGGAGCGGGGGGCGGGGGAGATCCTCCTCACCTCCATCGACCGGGACGGCACCCGCGCCGGATATGACCTCCGCCTCACCCGGGCCGTGGCCGAGGCCGTCTCCGTCCCCGTCATCGCCTCGGGGGGCGCCGGCCACGCCGCCCACCTACGGGACGCCTTCACCGAGGGGGGTGCCGCCGCTGCGCTGGTGGCGGGTATCCTGCACGACGGCACCACCACCGTCGGCGAGCTGAAGCGCGCCCTGGCGGGATGGGGCATTCCCGTGCGCCCGACCCCGGCCGCGCCCGAGGCGGACGCGCTCCGGGCCGACGCGCTCCGGGCCGACGCGCCTGGGCCCGCCGTGCCGGAGGCCGAGGCGTCCGCCCCCGACGCCCCGCCATCCACCTCCTCCGAGGAGAGATCCGCATGACCGACCGTATGCTCCGCTCAGCGGAAGACCTGGATGCGCTGGACTTCGACAAGGGCGGCGGACTCGTCCCCGTGGTGGCTCAGGACCTCCGTTCCGGCGCCGTTCTCATGGTGGCCTGGGCCGACCGGGAGGCGCTGGCCCGCTCCCTGGAGACGGGAGAGATGCACTTCTTCTCCCGCTCCCGCCGGGCCCTGTGGCGCAAGGGCGAGACGAGCGGGAACGTCCTCGAGATCCGCTCCCTCCGCGCCGACTGCGACGGCGACACGGTTCTGGCCCGCGTGGAGCCCCGGGGTCCGGCCTGCCACACCGGGGAGGACACCTGCTTCGGGTCGCTGGAGGAGGCTCCCGCGCAAGCGCCGGAGAGACGTGGTTCGGTGATCCGCTCTCTGGACGCCACCCTCGGAGAGCGGGCGCGGCTCCGCCCCGCAGGCTCCTACACGGTGCGCCTCCTGGACGACGAGAACCTGCGCCTGAAGAAGCTGGGCGAGGAAGCGGCCGAGCTGGTGGCGGCCCTGGCAAAGGGCGACGAAGCCCGCATTCCCGAAGAGGCGGCGGACCTGGTGTACCATCTTCTGGCGGCGCTTCACGGTGCCGGTTTAAGCTGGTCCGACGTGGAACGGGCCCTGGAAGCACGGGTACCGAGCGGACCCCCCCGGCACTGACGAAAGGACGCCATGGCGGCGCCAGGCACATTCCAGGAAGAGGAGGCCCTGGGCAAGGCGTACGACGCACGCCTCATGCGGCGTCTCCTCCGCTACCTCCTCCCCTACCGCTGGCACGTGGCGGGTGCGGTCCTTCTCCTCATGGGTGCCTCGGCCATGGAGATCGTGGGCCCGTGGATCACCCAGCAGGTCATCGACCGGGCCATCCCCGCGGGCGATCGGGGTCTCCTCCTCGAACTGAGCCTGGCGTATCTGGGGGCCGTGGGGCTCGGTGTGGCGTTTCAGTACGTACAGGGGCTCCTCACCACCTGGCTGGGCCAGAGCGTCATGTACGATCTGCGCACCCAGATCTTCCGGCGCTTCCAGCGCATGGATCTGCGGTCCTTCGACCGCAACCCGGTGGGCCGCCTCATGACGCGCATCACCAACGACGTGGAGACGCTCAACGAGCTCTTCAGCTCGGGGCTCGTCTCGGTCTTCGGCGACATCTTCACGCTGACGTTCATCGTGGCGGCCATGCTGCGCATGAACTGGCGCCTGGCTCTGGTGTCCTTCAGCGTCCTTCCCCTCGTGTTCCTGGCGGCTTTCGTCTTCCGGGCGCGCATTCGCTCGGCGTACCGGGACGTACGCGTGCGCCTGGCCCGTCTCAACTCCTTTCTTCACGAGCGCTTCACGGGGATCCGCACCGTGCAGCTCTTCAACCGGGAGGAGGCCGATACGGCCCGCCACGCCGAACTCAACCGGGACTACCTGAGTGCGCATCTGCGGTCCATCACCTACTACGCCCTCTTCTTCCCCGTCATCGAATTCTTCACCGCCATCGCCCTGGCCCTCATCCTCTGGTACGGGGGATATCAGATCCTCCAGGGCACCGTCACCGTGGGCGTGGTGGCGGCTTTCCTGCAGTATGCACGGCGCTTCTTCCGTCCCATCCAGGATCTCTCGGAGAAATACAACCTTCTCCAGGGCGCCATGGCGTCGTCGGAGCGCATCTTCAAGCTCCTTGACGAGGAGATCGCCGTCACCGATCCCCTGCATCCCCGGCCCCTCCCTACCCCCTCCCGGGGTGAGATCGAATTCCGGGACGTGTGGTTCGCCTACGGGGAACGGGAGGACGGCTCCCCCGACTGGGTGCTGGAGGGCGTGAGTTTCCGCGTGGCGCCGGGCGAGAAGGTGGCCATCGTCGGGCACACGGGGGCGGGCAAGACGACGCTCATCAACCTCCTCATGCGCTTCTATGATGTGCAGAAGGGAGAGATCCTCCTGGACGGCATCCCCATCCGCCAGGTGGCGCTGCGAGACCTGCGCGGCCGCATCGGCCTGGTGCTCCAGGACGTCTTCCTCTTCAGCGAGGACGTGGCCTACAACATCCGCCTGGGCGAGGAATCCCTGAGCGACGAGGCGGTCCGCGCCGCAGCGGAGCGCGTAGGTCTGGCGCCCTTCATCGAACGCCTCCCCGGCGGGTACCACCAGGAGCTGGGGGAGCGGGGAACGTCCCTCTCGGTGGGAGAGCGACAGCTTGTCAGCTTCGCCCGGGCCCTGGCCTTCGATCCCGAGATCCTCATCCTGGACGAGGCCACCAGCTCGGTGGACTCGGAGATCGAAGCCCGCCTGGAGGCGGCCACCAACGAGCTTCTCCAAGGGAGGACCTCCCTGGTCATCGCCCACCGCCTCTCCACCGTCCAGCACGCCGACCGCATCCTGGTCATGCATCACGGCAAGCTGGTGGAGGAGGGCACCCACGCCGAGCTCCTGGCAGAGGGGGGCCGCTACGCCCGCCTCTACGAGCTCCAGTTCGCCTCAGCGGCGGGGGTCTGAGACCGGAAGCGTGTCTGGCGCGGCGCCTGAAGCGGACAATGTGTCCGATCCGGGCTCCGACAAGGTGTCCGGCGCGGACATTCTGGCCGGATCCGGGGCGGGCGGGCCGACGGAATCGGCCTCAGGAGCGGGCGGGCCGACGGAATCGGGGGTGGCCGGGCCGGCGGAATCGGCCTCCGGGGCGGGCGGGCCGACGGAATCGGCCCGGGCGGTGGAGTCGGCAGAGGCCGAGCCCGCCCCGGGTTCCGGCTCCGGCTCCAGGAGCGCCATCCGCTCCGAGACGGGCACCACCCGGTCCGCCACCCGGATGAGGGGCTCCTCGACGAATCCGCCCACCGGCTCCAGCGCCTCGGGCGTGTAACGCGACGACGGGTTCCACAGGACCCATTCCTCGACGCCGGCGTCGTAGGCGGCCTGGATCTGGGCCCGTACTTCCGGCGCGCCGTAGGGCGGCTGCCCCAGGCTGAAATCCTGGAGCCAGGGGCGGGTCAGCCCGGCACCCTCCACGGCGGCGGATCGCTCCAGCGCGTCTTCCAGGGCCCGGCGCACGATCTCATAGGGAAAGGCGTTGGGCCGATCGATGCCGAAGCTTCCCTGCCAGTAGTGGGAGGGGTAGACCATGGGCAGGGCCACGTCCACCACGTCGATGAAGCGCTCCCAGACCTGCCCGATGCCCACGTCCCGGGCAGCCGACGTGGTCACGCCGAAGACATCGGCGGTGACCTGCACCCCCTGCGCTCCCAACTCCCTGCGTGTGAAGTCGAGGAAGGCGCGAACGGCCTCGGTTTTCGGACGTCCCTCCTGCCCGGGGTAGACGGCGCGCGCCAGCTCGGAGCGGGGAGCGTCGGGGAAACGGACGTAATCCCACTGGATTTCCGGGAAGCCCATGGACACCACCTCCCGGGCCAGATCCAGGTGGTAGGCCCACACGTCGGGGTTGAAGAGGTTGAGCCAGAGGATCCCCTTTCCGTCCACCCACACCCCGCCGGCCGTGTCCTGGACCGCCATGTCGGGGCGGGCCTGGGAAAGGATGGGATCCTTCACGATCACGATACGGGCGATGGGATAGATCCCTTCCCGGTGGAGGGTGCGCAGGAGTCCGGGGAGGTCCCGGATGCGGATCTCCTCGGTGGCGCCCACCTCCCGGGCAAGGGGGATGCGGGTGGGGTAGCTCACGTACCCGCTGGCGTCCTTGATGTCGATGACGAAGGTGTTGATCTCCGTCCGCCGGGCAAGGTCGAGAAGGCCCTCCAGGCGGGTGCGGGACCCGGCGGCCCATGCGTTCACATAGAGGCCGCGCACGTGCTCGGGCCGCTGAAAGACGGGCGGAGCGTCCACGCCCTCCGGGGACGGGGCGACAGCCCCGGATGGCGCGGGCACGTCCGGATCGTCGGCCTCCCCGGCCTCGGCGTCCTCCCCCTCTCCGTCGGGGAGCACCTCCACATCGGGAGCGTGGGGCACGGGAGGCAGGGATGATACGTCGGCCGTGTCCTCGGGACCCTTCTCCTCCGGCCGATCGAAGGCCGACGGACCCGCCCTGCAGGCGGACACAGCCACCAGAAGGCCGAGGGTCAGGGTGTGGCGGAGAAAGGTCTTAATACGCACGAAGAGAGGGGTCCACGTCCCGCCGCCATGCCATGACGCCTCCCCGCAGATTCGTGACGTTTTCGAATCCGTGGTGCCGGAGGTAGCGTACGGCCCAGGCGCTCCGGGATCCCGTGCGGCAGTAAAGGATGATCTCCCGCTCCCGGTCCAGCTCTCCCATGCGGTGAAGGAGCTCCCCGGCGGGAAGGTGGAGCTGTCCGAAGTCGGGCAGGTCGGCGACGCGGCGCTCGAAGTGCTCCCGCACATCCACGAGCTGGGGGATGTCCCCCTTCACGACCCGCTCGTGAAGCTCCTTGACGGTGATTTCAGGGACGGTGGTGGATCCGAACATCGATATCCATGTCAGAGCAGCGGGCAGGACGGTTCACGGAGCGAGCTTTGCGGCCAGAAGCGCGGCGGTGCGGTCGGCGGCGCCCCTGTGGGCGTCAATATAGTGAATTGCGCGCGTCCCGGCGTGACGGCGCACATCTTCCTCGCGAAGGAACCGTACCACCTCCCGCGCCAGCTCGTTCCCCGTGGGGACGCACACGCCGCCGCCCGCGGCTTCCAGGCCCCGGGCATGGGCGTCTCTCCCCGGCCCGAAAAGGACCGGAATACCCGCCGCCGCAGGCTCCAGGACCGAGTGGAGGCCGGCGGCGTGAAAGCCGCCGCCCACGTAGGCCACCCGGGCCGCCGTGTAGAGGCGGGCCAGGATCCCCACCCGCTCCACCACCACCACGTCGGGCAGTTCGGCCCCCTCCGCCGCGGCGGCGGCCGTCCCCCGAGGCGCCTGCGCCTCCGCCACCACGCGGCCCAGGGTTGCGGCCGTCAGCCCGGCGCGGCGCGCCCGGGAAAGGAGATGCGCCACCGCCGCTGGAGTGGGCTCGTGGGGCGCCACCACCAGACAGAGGTCGGGAACGTCCCCCCGGGCCCGCACCACGGTGGAAAGGAGGAGGGCCTCGTCCACCGGCCAGGTGGACCCGGCCACCACGATGGGCCGCCCGGAGGCCTGCAAGGGGACCAGCCAGGGCGCGGCGGCCTCCCACGCCCCCACGCGGTGCGCCGCCGCATCCACGCCCGGATCTCCCGTCACCGTCACCGCCGAGGGAGGAACTCCCAGCTCCACGAAACCCTCGGCGTCCTCCTCGGAGGCGGCGGCTACCAACGCCATGGACTCCCAGGTGGACCGCAGCAGCCTCCGGGCGGGGGCGCGGCGCCGGCCCGCCGAGGCGGGGAGGCGGGCCGCCGTCAGCACCACGGGGATCCCGCGCCGGCGGGCCTCCGTCGCCAGCACCGGCCACACCTCCGTCTTGGTGAAGGCCAGAATGCCAGGGCGGATCGCATCCAGGACCCGGGCCGACGGTCCTTTCAGATCCCACGGCAGGTAATCCGCCGTGTCGGCGGGAAACTCCCGGGCCAGGACCTCCGCCGAGGGCGAGAAGTGGGTGAAGACGGTCTGGAGATCCGGCACACGCCACGCCAGCGCCTCGGCCACCGCCCGGGCCTGCAGCCCCTCGCCCACCGACGGCGCATGAAGCCACCATCCCGGGCGGGCCGGATCCCGCTCCGCCCCGCCCCACGCCGCCAGGCGGCGGTCCGACCCCCTACGTCCCCGCAGGCCGCGCGCCACCTTGCCGCCCCGTCCGGGCGCCAGAAGCGCGCCCGCGCGGACCAACGCCACACCCAAACGGTACGAGAGAGCCAGAGGATCCATCCTCTGAGGATAGCGAAGCCTCTCCGTGCAGCCCACCTTGCCGGGGGACCAGGAGGATGCGCGACCGACGGGGGGCCGCCGGGGATCGCCCGGGACCCGCCCGGGAACCGCCGGGACCCGCCCGGGAAGCCCCGGGAACGAAGATTTCCGGGCCGCGCGCCGTAGAGAAGGTACACTTTGCAACCACCGGCAGGTCGCCGCAGAAGGAGAAAAGAGTCATGGGAGCCATCGTTCTCGCCGCCGCAGCCATCGTCATGGGAGCCGCCATCCGCGCACTGGGTCCGGCCCTGGGCAAGCCGGCGTCGGCCGGCGCCGCCCGGGTCGTGGGGTACGGATTCATGGGCGCCGGCCTCCTCCTGGGTCTCTCCAACAGCTTCGCCGTCGTTTCCGTGGGCGAGGTGGGGGTCAAGCATTTCCTGGGCAAGATCGACCCCACGCCCCTCTCTCAGGGGGTGCACCTGGTCAACCCCCTGGCCAGCATCGAAAAGATGTCCACACGGGAGCAGAGCTTTCCTTCAGACGGAGGGGTGGAGCAGATCGAGGCCCAGACCAGTGAGCAGCTCAACGTGGCCCTGGAAGTGTCCATTCTGTATCGCATCGACCCGGCCACGGCGCCCGAGCTCTACCAGCGCCTGGGAACCGAAGACCAGATCAAGCGCCGCATCGTCCTGAACGCCGTACGCAACGGCGTGCGGGACGCCGTGGCCACCAAGTCCATCAACGACATCTTCTCGCCCAACCGCCGCGAACTTGCGGACAACATGCGTGCGGAGATCCAGGCCAAGGCGGGCGACCGCATCGAGGTGCTGGACGTCTTCGTGCGGGACGTGCAGGCGCCGCCGAAGGTTCGCGAGGCCATCGAGGAAAAGCTGCAGCGCGAGCAGCAGGTGGCCGCCGAACGGTTCCAGACCGAGATCATTCAGGAACGCGCCCGACAGGCCATCGAGGAGGCCAAGGGGATCGCAGAGGCCCAGAAGATCATCTCGGAAGGGCTCACCCCCGCGTACCTCACCTTCCACTACATCGAGCAGCTCGGCACCCTTCCGGCGGGCTCCGTGGTGTACGTGCCCACCGAGGGCGGCGTCCCGCTCATGCGCCCCATCGGGGGCGGCAGCCGCTGACGGGGAAGGGCGGGTGACGCGGACGACGCCGGAGCGGAGGAACGTCGGCGATGGAAGAAGGTCCGTGAGGAACGTCCGGAGGCGCGGCCTCGGGCCCGACAGGCGGCGGCGCCTGCTGGGCGCATTCGCCCTGGCCGCCGCGGCGGGCGGGTGGGCGTGCTCCCCCATCTACGTCATCAAGGCGGGGATCGCTGAAGCGCGTATCCTGCGCGCCCGGCGACCCATCGTGGAGGTCATCGCCGACACGGCCACCGACGACACCACCCGCGGAAAGCTCACCTTCGTGCTGGAGGCCCGGCGCTATGCCCGGGACCACCTGGGCATCGACGTGGGCGACGCCTACACCACCTACACCCGGCTGGACCGGGACACGCTGGCCATGGTCCTGTCGGCGGCGTGGAGGGACCGCCTCGCACCCAGGACATGGTGGTTTCCCATCGTGGGCCGCGTGCCGTACCGGGGGTACTTCGACCTGGACGACGCCCTCCGGGCCCAGGCCGAGTTGGAAGCCGAAGGTCTGGATACCTACCTGCGCCCCACCGCTGCCTTCAGCACCCTGGGGTGGTTCAACGACCCGCTCCTCTCCACGGTGCTGCGGGGCGACGAGATCGAGGTGGTGGAGACGGTCCTCCACGAGCTCTCCCACCGCTTCCTCTTTCTTCCCGGCCGGGTTCGCTTCAACGAGAGCTTTGCCACCTTCGTGGGCCGGGCCGGCGCCGCCCACTTCTTCTGCACCCGTCCCGGCGGAGGGCCCGACACGGTGAAGTGCCACAGGGCCCAGGCCCGCTGGCGGGACTACCTGCGCTTCAGCGTCTTCGTGGACGACCTGGTGGACGAGTTGCAGGCCCTCTACGCCCGCACCGATGTGGACGCCGCCGCCAAGATCCGCATGCGCGAACCCATCTTCCAGGCGGCCCTCATCCGCTTCGACGAGGAGGTGCGCCCTTCGCTGGAAAATTTCTCCTTCGCGGGCTTTCGCCGGACCCCCTTGAACAACGCCACCCTTCTGGCCCGTATGCGCTACTTCCACCGCCTCCCCGGCTTCCAGGCGCTCCTGGAGCGGGAGGGCGACCTGCCGGCTGTGCTCAGGTTCCTGCGCGAGGGGGCCGGAGAGGCGGAAGACCCCTTCGTCCTCCTCCCTCCCGCCTGACCTCCGGCCGGGGAACCGAGCCCCTTGGGCGGGTTATCCTCCCTTCTTAGGTTTGCTATTCCCTGGGGCGGCCGCGGGGCCACCAGGGGGCGCGGGGCCGCCATCACCGTGGATGAAGCCAGAGAAGCAGCACATGACGGATAAGGAAAGCGAAGGCTACGTACCCGCTGCCGTGGAGGAGAAGTGGCAGCGTATCTGGGAGGAGCGCGGCACAAACTCCTTCACCCTGGAGGAGCTGCGCACGGCGCCCGAGCCGTTCTACAACCTCATGATGTTCCCCTACCCTTCCGCCGAGGGGCTCCATGTGGGGAACATCTACGCCTTCACCGGCGCAGACGTCCACGGCCGCTTCCAGCGCCTGCAGGGCAGGAGCGTCTTCGAGCCCATCGGCTTCGACGCCTTCGGGATCCACTCGGAGAACTTCGCCCTCAAGATGGGCGTCCACCCCATGGAGCTCATCCCCTCCAACGTGGCCAACTTCACCCGTCAGTTGAAACGCACCGGCGGAATGTTCGACTGGCGCCACACGGTGGACACCACGGATCCGGCCTACTACAAGTGGACCCAGTGGATCTTCGTGCAGCTCTTCAAGGCCGGGCTCGCCGAACGCAAGGAAGCACCGGTCAACTGGTGCCCGTCGTGCATGACGGTGCTGGCCAACGAGCAGGTCATCGCCGGCGAGTGCGAACGCTGCGGCACCCCGGTGGAGCAGCGCCGCATCGCCCAGTGGTTCTTCAAGATCACCAGGTACGCCCAGCGCCTCCTGGACAATCTGGAGACGCTGGACTGGTCCGAGACCACGAAGAAGGCGCAGAGGAACTGGATCGGCCGCAGCGAGGGCGCCCACCTCCGCTTCCCCATCCTGGAGGGGTCGGCGGGCGGCTCCGGTGAGACCGACGACGTCATCGAGGTCTTCACCACCCGCCCCGACACCATCTTCGGCGCCACGTACATGGTGCTCTCCCCGGAGCATCCTTTCGTGGACCGGGTCACCGACGAAGCCCACCGCGCTGCGGTGGACGCCTACCGGGCCGAGGCTGCCAAGAAGGACCTGGTCTCCCGCCAGAAGGTGGACAGGACCAAGACGGGCGTCTTCACCGGAGGGTACTGCCGCAACCCGGCCACGGACGAGCCTATTCCGGTCTGGATCGCCGACTACGTCCTCATGGACTACGGCACCGGCGCCATCATGGCGGTGCCCGGCCACGACGAGCGGGACTTCGAGT
>JBHHWB010000022.1:0-44597 GCA_046756305.1 Gemmatimonadota bacterium | reverse complement strand
GCACACGCAAGACCCCCTGCGCGCGGCCCACTGCATTACTCGGACAGGCTCCTAGACGCAGATGCTCAAGTGGCTGCGGGGAAAACGATTCGACCTCAAGACCACCATCATCGTGGTGGTGGTGGCCCTCATCGCCTGGGCGTTCGTGATCTACGCCAACATCGTGAACTTTGTGCCTGAGGAGCTCACCCGTCCCGACTCGGTGAGGGGACCGTCGCTGCCGTAAGCGCTCGCCCGAGGGATCCAGCGGGGCCGCCGCGACGGTGATCCTCCCGCGACTACTCCTCCGCCAGCTCCGAGAGCGGCGCCGCCGGGACCAGCACCCAGAACGTGCTTCCGGCTCCGGGAGTGGAGCGCACGCCCACCTCTCCACCCATTCGCTCCACCGCCTTGGCCACGATGCTCAAGCCCACGCCGGTACCGGGGTAGCGGCCCGGTTCCAGCCGTTCGAAAGCCCGAAATGCGCGCTCCACTGCGTCGCCCCGGATCCCGATCCCGTTGTCCCGCACCTTGATGCGCACCCGGTGATCTTCCAGGTCCGCGCTCACGTGGACATGGGCGGTCTGGCCCTCCGGCTGAAATTTGATGGCGTTGGAGATGAGATTCTCGAGGACGCGCTCCAGCAGGGTCAGGTCGGTGAGCACCACTGGCAGATCCCTGTCCACCTCCACCACCGCGCCCGACTCCTGGATGATCCCCCGCAGTCCCGCCAGGACGTCCTCCATGACCTTGTCCAGGTCCAACTTCTCGGGACGGACTTCGGCTCGGCTCACGCGGCTGTAGTTGAGGAGATCCTGAACGAACGAATCCATCCGCCGTGACGCCGTAACGATGCGCTGCAGAAAATCCCGTCCCCGATCGTCCAGTACCTCGGCGTAATCGCCCTCCAGCATGGAGGCGAACCCTCCGATGGTCACCAGGTGGGTTCGCAGGTCGTGGGAGACCGAGTAGGTGAAGGACTCCAGTTCCTGAACCGCGTCCTGCAGCTCCCGGGTCCTCCGCTCCGCCAGGCGGTGCAGCATGTGGCTGTCGGAAACGTCGCGGATGCTCCCCTGATACTCCACGACCACATGGTTGTCGTCGTAGCGCACACTGGCGCTGATAAGGCAGTCGCGGACCTCACCGCTCTTCGTCCGCAACCGCACCGGGAAGTCGTCCACGTGCCCGGCCCGGGCGATGGCCCGCTGAAAGTTGTCACGGTCCTGGAGGTCCTCATACAGCTCCTGGGTCCTCAGATCCATGAGTTCCGCGCGGTCGTATCCCAGGAGCCGCACGAGCGCATCGTTGGCTTCTATGATGACCCCGTCGGGGCGGCTCACGTACAGAGGATCCCGGGAGCGGTGAAAGAGCATGCGGTAGCGGTCCTCGGTCTCACGCAGGGCCCGTTCGGCCTTCCGCCACTCGGTGAGGTTCCGGTCCAGGCGCACGCCCAGATCCCTGAGCAGCCCGATGACCCCGCCAACCACCACGATGAGGGCCGTCGCCTCGGCTCCCCCTTCGGAGCGCAGGATGATTTCCCACCCGGGCTCTCCGACGGCAACGAGGAGCAAGGCGTTGAGGGGCGCAGCCAGAACCCCGGCCAACAGCCCGCCCCAGGCTCCGAAAATCCAGGCAAGCACCACCACCGGGAACATGGAAAGGGCCGAAACGACCACCCCCTCCTCCTTGTAGAGGGGGATGAACGCCGCCATGTAGACGAACAGGGCGATGCCGGCCAGAGCGAACCGTTTCCACCGGGGCTCGATGATGAGGGAGGAACGGAAGGGATTTCTTCGCTCCGTCACGATACACTTCCCTCCGTTCCGGAAGGGGAGATACCGGCGAGCGCAGCCTTCAGGATCTTCTCGTAATCCCTGAAATCCGACGGTTTCTGGAAAAACCCGCGTGCGCCCAGGTTGAAGGCATGCTCCGCATCCATGGGGTTCTCCGACGCCGTCAGAACGAAAACAGGAAGGGATCTCAACTCCGGATACTCCCGGACCCATTCCAGAAAGTCAAACCCGGATGGACCGGAAAGGCCCAGGTCCAGGAGCACCATGCCGTTGGCCAATCCTCCCTTCCGCCGTCCCCTCATCTTGATCCACTCCAGCCCCTCGAGGGCGCCGGCAGCTTCATGGTAATCCACCGCCACATTCATGCGAGAAATCACCTCCCGAATGAGGAGACGGTGATCGGCATCGTCCTCCACGAGCAGGACCCACGCTATGGAAGCCATCGCTCCAGGATCCCTCTTACCACCTCGTCGAGTTCCCGCACGTCCGAGGGCTTGGAGTGAAACGCCCGCGCCCCCAGCGACAGGGCCAACCCTCGGTCGCCGGGGTTCACCGAGCTCGTGAGCACCACGACGGGGATCTCCCGCAGTTCCGGCTGGCCGGCGGTCCACTCCATCACCTGAAAGCCGCCGAGACCGGGGAGCAGCAGATCGAGAATCACCAGGTCCGGAAGGGGAAAGGCGGATCGATCGCCGAAGGAGCCCTCGCCCGAAAGATACCGGATGGCATCCTCCCCGCTGGATACGATCTGGAGGTCCAGGCCCTCGAATGCGCGCTCCGCCGCCATGCGGATCAGGAGGGCGTGGTCCGGATTGTCTTCCACCACCAGGACAGTACGGGCCGGTCGAGCCGATGCGTTCATATCTTCCGGGGAAGAAGGCTGCGGGATTCCGTACGCCTGGGGGGGGATGTTCAATCATGGACCCAAACGCGGAACCGCGCCAGGGTTTCATGACCGGCCGCCGCCCCGGGCTTGACCCCGATCCTCCCCCACCCTCCTTTGGGAAACCTTCCACCCACGTCGAGGACCCATGCCCCAAGCCGACACGCCCGCACTCCTCACCGACCCCATGTCCGTCTTCGCGTTCCTCGCCCTCCTTGTGGGAACCATCTTCTGGGTTTCGGAGACGGAGCGCTTCAGGAAGATCTTCGAGGTCATCCCGCCGGTGATCTACGTCTATTTCCTTCCCATGTTCGCCACCACCCTGGGCATCACACCGGCGGCGTCACCGGCGTATGCCTGGATGACCCGCTACCTCCTGCCCTTCGCGCTCCTCCTCCTCATGATCTCCATCGATCTCAAGAGCGTGATCCGGCTGGGCCCCATCGCCCTCTTTATGGTGCTGGCGGGGACCGCGGGCATCATCCTCGGCGGGCCCATCTCCCTCCTCATCTTCAAGGAATTCCTCCCCGCCGAAGCGTGGAAGGGCTTCGCCGCCCTTTCCGGAAGCTGGATCGGCGGCACAGCCAACATGGTGGCCATCGCCGAAAGCGTGGGCACGCCCGAGTCCGAGTTCGGGCCCATTATCGTGGTGGACACGGTGGTGGGGTACGGGTGGATGGGCGTGCTCCTTCTCCTGTCGGGCTACCAGCGGCGTTTCGACCGCTGGCTGGGTGCCCGCACCGGGGCCATGGAGGCGACGAACCGCCGTCTGGAAGCGCTGCACCGGGAGCGTCACCCGGTCACTCTCCGGGACCTGGCCATGATGATCGGGTTCGGGATGGCCGGCGCCGTCGTCTCCGTCGCCCTGGGTGGACGCCTCCCCCGCCTGGGAGACCCGACCATCATCTCGGGCACCACGTGGGCCGTCCTCATCGTGGTCACCGGCGGGCTCATCCTTTCCTTCACCCGCCTGCGGGAACTGGAGAAGGTGGGCGCCTCCGGTCTGGGCTACACGGCCCTCTACCTCCTCCTGGCAGGGATCGGGGCCCAGGCAAATCTCAGAGCCGTGGTGGAGGCGCCCCTCTACCTGGCCGCTGGCGCCGTCTGGCTTTCCGTCCACATTCTGATCCTCTTTGGGGCGGCGCGTCTGGTGCGGGCGCCTCTCTTCTTTGTCGCCACCGGCAGCATGGCCAACGTAGGAGGAGCGGCATCGGCGCCGGTGGTGGCCGGCGTGTACCACCCGGCTATGGCGCCTGTGGGCCTCCTCATGGCCGTGGCGGGGTACGTGCTGGGAATCTACGGCGCCCTGGTGTGCGCCTGGCTCCTCTCCCTGGTGGGCGCGTGACGGAGAGGCA
Organism: Gemmatimonadota bacterium; assembly: GCA_046756305.1. Lineage (GTDB taxonomy): Bacteria > Gemmatimonadota > Gemmatimonadetes > Longimicrobiales > Gaopeijiaceae > JBHHWB01. The sequence goes on along the minus strand of JBHHWB010000022.1, from coordinate 40,587 downwards.
CTCCACACCCTAAGTTGTGGGCAGCACCCGGACACCCCGACGCGCCAACCCCATCTGCAAGGAAGATTCACCCCATGAAGGACCTCCTCCCCTCCTCCCGCCGCGGGGCAGCGGTGAGCCTCCGGCGCGCCGCCGCCGCGGCCCGGGCCTTTTCCCTCATCCTGGCTCTCGCCCCCTTCGTCCCTTCCGGAACGGCGGCTCAGGAGGGGGGGCCCGAGGTGGCGCGGGCGTTTCGCAGTGCCCACGAGGCCCGCATCCTTCGCGACTTCGCCGAGCTTCTCTCCTACCCCAACCGGGCCCGGGACTCGGCGGACATTCTTCGGGTAGCCGAGTACATTCGCGACCAGCTCGCCGATCGGGACGTGGATGCCCGGCTTCTCACGCTGGACGGGGTGCCCCCCATCGTCTACGGGCGCCTGGAGGTGCCCGGCGCGACCCGCACGCTGGGGATCTACGTCCACTACGACGGACAGGCGGTAGACCCCACCCGCTGGACCCATCCGCCCTTCCAACCCACCCTCTACACCCGCGCCATGGACGCGGGCGGCGAGCCGCGTCCCTTCCCCGAGGAAGGGGAGAAGGTGGATCCCGAGTGGCGGATCTACGCGCGCTCCGCCGGCGACGACAAGGCGCCCATCGGGGCCCTTCTCCCCGTTCTCGAGGCATTCCAGGAAGGCGGGGTCACCCCCACGTCCAACCTCATCTTCTTCTTCGAGGGGGAGGAAGAAGCGGGATCGCGGCACCTGCGCGATTACCTGGAGCGCTACCGGGAGCTGGTGGACCCCATCGACCTGTGGCTCTTCTTCGACGGACCGGCCCACCAGAGCGGACGTCCCCAGCTCACCTTCGGGGTGCGGGGCTCCATGGGGATGGAGGTCACGGTGTACGGGGCCACCCGCAATCTCCATTCGGGCCACTACGGGAACTGGGCCCCGGATACTCCCCTCGTCCTGGCCCGCCTCCTCTCCTCCATGAAGGATCCCTATTCGGGCGAGGTGCGGGTGGAGGGATGGTACGACAGCGTGGAGCCCATCGGCCCCGAAGAGCGGGCGGCGCTGGAGAACCTCCCTGACTACGACGAAGCTCTGAAGCGGGAGCTGGGGCTCCTGTGGACCGAAGGCGAGCCCGAAGCCCTCGCTGAACGGCTCCTCTTGCCTGCGCTCACCATCCGCGGACTCACCGCGGCCAATACCGGCGCTCTGGCACGCAACGTGATCCCCAATGAGGCGGTGGCCGCGCTGGGCATCCGCCTGGTGAAGGGAAATGATCCGGCTCACATGAAGGAGCTCATCGAAGACCATATCCGCGCGCAGGGCTTCCACATCGTACGGGAAGATCCCGACATGGAGACCCGCCTCACCTATCCGCGTATCGCCAAGGTGACGGGAGGGAGCGGTTATCCCGCCGCCCGCACCTCCATGGCCAACCCCTTCGTGCAGGAGGTCATTGCCGCGGCGTCGAACGCGGCGGACGAGGCCTTCGGAAAGGGGAGCCTGGTGCTCAACCCCGGGCTGGGCGGGTCCTTACCCCTCTATCTCTTCACCGATGTCCTGAAGAAGCCCTTCGTCAACGTTCCTGTGGCCAACCACGACAACAACCAGCATGCCCCCGACGAGAACCTGCGCGTCGCCAATCTCTGGTACGCCATAGAGCTGTATGCCGCGCTTCTCACCATGCCGCCTCACGTGGTGCCGTAGGAGCTTGCCCGCGCAGAATCCGGTGGGCCGGACGCACCACGGCGCCACGGTGCCTTCCGCAACGGGAGGAAGCGAGGGAGGTGCGATGGGCGCGGCGCCCCCCGCCCTCAGCCGGTGACCTTGCGCAGCACCGCCCGGCCGATGAAGCGCGCCTGATCCTTGAGGGGAAGGCGGTGGAGGTTGGTCTTCACCACCCCTTTGGTGAAGTACGTCTTGCGGCTGTAGTCGATGGCCACCTCCACCAGGACGGGGCGGCCTTCGCGCGCCGTCTCTTCCGCCGAAGCGAGGACGTCGCCCACCGCTTCGTCGCTGTCCAGGCGCAGGAATGCTATGCCCAGACCGGCCGCCATACCCTCCAGGTGATAGTCGTGAACCTCGCTGGCCACCTTGCGGTTCATGGCGGTAGCCTGGAACTGAGCGATCTGGGCCAGTTCCCGGTCGCGCAGCACGAGGGCGACCACGCCCACGCCTTCCCGCGCCGCCGTCAGCATCTCCAGCCCCGTCATGAGGAAAGCGCCGTCGCCCGCCAGCGCAACCACCGGGCACTCGGGATCGGCCAGGGCCGCCCCGATGGCCGCCGGAACCGCGTAGCCCATGCAGGAGTAATCCACCGGAGCCAGGAAGCGTCGGGGCCGCTCCAGGCGCAGGCACTCCATGGCCAGGAAGGTGCCGTTCCCCGAGTCGGTGGTGAACACCGCCTCGCCGCCGAAAACCCGCTGGGCGGTCCTCAGGAGGTGCGCCGGCGTCACCCCTGGCCCGCCCACATCGGCCAGCCAGGTGTTCCACACCTCCTGATGGCCCCTGAGAATGCGAGACCGTAGCCCCTCGTCAGGATCGCGCCCCCCTTCCCCCATCAGGCCCTCCAGGGCGGTGAAGAAGGCGCCCGCGTCGGACACCAGCGCCACGGCGGCGGCGTAGTTGCGGCCCAGTACGTCGGCATCGATGTCCACATGAATGAGGGGCGTGGGCGGCGTGAGACCATAGGATCCCGTGCCTACTTCCCCGAAGCGGCACCCCACGGCCAGCGTCGCGTCGCATTCCTTCACGATCTCTCCCACGAAACCCGGCGCCATGCGCCCGAATCCCGGCCAGAGGAAGAGGGGATGGTGCTCGGGAAACACCCCCTTGCCCTGAATGGTGGTGGCTACGGGCGCCTCAAGCCGTTCGGCCAGCGCCCGGGCCGCTTCGGCGGCATCCTGGGCACCGGCACCCAGATAGATCAGCGGCCGGCGCGCCGCACGCAGGATCTCGGCGGCGCGCTGCAGGAGAGCCGGATCGGGGCCGGGCACGAGGTCCCGGACGGGGACGGAGGCACCCGCCGGATTGGAGGCACCCTCGCCTGGGCTCTGCGCCACGACATCGTCCCTCGCCTCGTGCCTGAAGAGGTAAAGGTTCACGGGCACCTCCACGAACACCGGGCCCGGCGCGCCGGCTCGGGCGATGCGACACGCCCGGCGGACGACAGCGTAGAGGTCCTCTCCTTCCTCCACGCGGAACACCTCCTTCACCACCGGGGCGACCACCGCCGCCTGGTCGATGTCATGGAGTTGAAAGGCCCGTCCCGAGTCGGTGCGGATCCCGCATCCCAGGACCAGCATGGGCACGTTGTCCATGAAGGCCTCGGCAATGCCCGAGAGCGCGTGGGTCAGCCCCGCGCCCGGCACCACGTTGACGCACGCCATACGTCCGGTGGCGCGCCACACGCCGTCGGCCATGAAGGAGGCGCTCTGCTCGTCGGTGACCAGCACCGTGCGTACCCGCTCCGACTCGGCCAGAGCGTCGTAGAGCTCGATGTTGTGGGTGCCGGGAATGCCGAACGCGAAGGCGATCCCCTCATCTTCCAGTGCCCGAACCACCAGGGCGCCTCCGGTAAGCTTCATACACGCATATCCATGTCGGTGAGGATTCCCTCCGCCACCCGGTCGGCGAGGGCCATGATGGTCAGGTACGGATTGATCTCGATGGAATCAGGAAAGAGGCTGGCGTCGGCCACCCGCAGCCACGGGTGCCCGTGGACGCGCCCAAGGGCGTCGGTGACCGAATCCTCGACCGTACTCCCCATCCCGCATCCGCCCATGAGGTGCGCCGCCGAGATGGAGAGGCGGCCCGGAAGGAAGCAGCGCTCGCGGATGCGCTCGTCGATGCGATCCATCTCCCGGCGCTCCACAAGCGGTGGATCTGCGGGAGGCGCGTGCACCCTGCGTGCGCCCGCCGCGAAAAAGATGCGGGCGGCCGTGCGCGTGGCCCGCACCATGCTGCGGCGCACCGAGGGCGTGAAGGTATAATGGACCACCGGGTTTCCATCCCGGTCCACGGTGATGCGGTTCTCCTCCACCGCCTTGTCGCACGCCAGCACCAGGATCATCTGCAGACGGGAGAAGGCGCGCATGAAGGCTTCGTGCTCCGCCCCGAACCCGGTGAGATTCTTGGCCGTCACGAAGGGAAAGTACATACACGTCTCCAGGACGTATCCCTCGGACGCTCCGTGATCCACGTAGAAGCTCTTGGGGTGGCCCACGTCGTTGGTGATGTCGCGTTCGTGCTCGGCCACCAGGATGAAGGCGGGATGGCACGTAAATCCGTGTCCCAGGCGGGGCAGCCGCCGCCCGAATCCGGAGCGGAGAAGGAGCGGGACCGTTCCCATACTCCCACCACAGAGGACCACGGTGTCGGCCTCGACGCAGTACTCCCCCGGAGGCCATTCCGGCTCGGCGCCCAGCGCCCCGGCGGGGCGGGGCTCGACCCGCACGTAGACCGCGCCCTCCTCCACCCTCATGACCCGAGCCCGCGTCACCACCTCCACCCCGCCGGCCTCGGCGCGAGGGAGCTGTACAGCGTGGGTCCCCTGCTTGGCACCGTTGGGGCATCCCAGATTGCACAAGCTCGAACCCCGGCATCCTCGCACGTTGACGGGAAACTGATGGCACTCCAGCTCCAGAGCGCGACATCCCTCCACGAAGAGGCGGTTGTTCTCGTTGATCTCCTCGTCGCGAAAGAAATGGACGTTGTTCTCCTCCACGTAGCGCCGGGCACGACGGACGAGGTCGGCGTGCTCGAGGTCCGGAACGTCCCACGCCCGGATCACCCGCTCCGGCGGCGGCAGCGAGGTGCCGGTATAGACCACCGTGGAGCCCCCGTAGGCGCGGCCGAAGGCCAACGTCATGGTGCCCTGGGCGGTCAGGTATCCCCCGTCGTCGGCGTAAAGGGCCGGCGCCATCTCCAGTTCGTCGCCGGTGAACTCGGAGGGATGCAAACGGGGACCCTGCTCCAGGACCAGAACCCTCCTGCCCGCCGCCGCCATCGGAAGGAGGCGCTGGGCCACGGTGCCGCCCCCGGCCCCCGAGCCCACGATGACCACGTCGGCACGGAGTTCCGGGGCCCGGCGGGCGCCCACCTCACTCATGGGACTCGAAACCCCGGGCGTCGGGCGGCTCGGCGGCACGCGAGGCCGTGAGCGTCATCTCCTCGGGAGCGCCCGCCCCCTCACGATCGGGCCACGGCCCGGCGTCGCGTCCCCGGGCGGACCATCCGTCCGGATGGGCGTGGTATCCCAGGCTCCCCCGGACCTCGGCGCGGCCGTAGTAGCCCATGAAGGCCAGGGTTCGCACACCCCACACGCCGCGCCGCAGGAGGAGGTAGCGGGAACGCTCCAGGCGCCGAAGGAGTGCCCGGCAGCGAAGGGGGCTCAGGCGGGAGAAGCCCTGGCCGTAGCGCACCACCGCGAAAACGCCCAACAGGCGTAAGAAGAGGCCGAGCTGGCGGAGCACCCCGGGCGGACGTCTCGACAGGGCGTCTTCCACCACCGCCTCGACCCGCTCCCACGCGGGAGGGTCGAGATCCGAAGCCGCCGGAACGGTGGCCCGCACCACCGCCCGGAAGGCGCCCCGGTGGCGCGCGATCACAGATTTGTCTGCCATGGGGTGCCAATTCACCGCACGGAAGGGCCGATGTCAACTCTCGGAGCACGGGCGGGGTGGGGACGCGCCGTCCTGCGCCGACACCGGCGGGGCTTTGATCGCGCCCCGTCCGGCACGATCTTTCCCGGATGCGACCCATGACCTCCTCCCGGATTTTCCCGCAGCAGACGACCCGGGCGACGCAGGCGACCCGGCCAATGCGTAGCCTGGGCTCCCCCTCCTTCCTCCTCCTGGCGGCGGCCGCGCTGGCCGCCTGCGGCACGGAAGCCCCGCCCGCCCTCACGGTGGGTCCCGTCTCCTTCACGGAAGACGAGCTGCTGGGCCTGAGCCCCGCCCGCCGCGAATCGCTGGCGCTCCTCACCGCCTTCGGCCTGGCGGTGGCGGATTCGGCCGTGGGGGAGCTGGGCGAACCGCTCATGGCCCGGGAGCGGGAGGATCGCCTTCTGGAGACGCTGGCAGCGGAAAAGATCCTGGAGGACGCCGGTGTGGACGACGCCGTCCTGAAGGCGCGCTATCTGACCAACCCCGAATACGAGCTCACGGTGCGCCACATCCTCTTCCTCTCCGAGCGATGGGAGACGCCGGAAAGGCGCGCCGAGGCGCGGGCCAAGGCGGAGCGCGCCCTGGAGCTGCTCAGGAACGGTGCCGATTTCGCTGAAACGGCGGCCCGCCTCTCGGAAGAACCGGGAGCGGAGGGCCGCCAGGGACTGCTGCGCCCCGGCCGGGAAGGAGCCTGGGTGGACGAGTTCTGGCAGGCGGCCTCGGCGCTGGAGGTGGGCGAGGTCAGCCCGGTGGTGGAGACCCGCTACGGATTCCACATCCTGCGCCTGGAAGACCGCAAGGTGGTGCCCTTCGAGGAATCGCGTGCCCGGGTGGTGCGCGAAGTCGCCCCCCAGGTGGGAGACCCCACGGCGTATCTGGAGAAATGGAAGGATCCGCAAGCCCGCTCCCTGGCGCTGGAGGAGGCGCGACAGCGCGGCATCCGCCTCGCTCCGGAAGAGGAGGCCCGGATCCGGCGGGCCTGGGAGGACAAAGCCGCCGGGTGGGCCGCCGAGCTCGGATTCCGCCCCGGGATGTCGGCCCGGGCGGTCCATGACGCCGCGTTGGCCGCTCTGGGCAACCCGGCCCAGGGCGCGGTCATCGCACGCCGGGAGTTGGCGGCGCTTGGGGACCTCCTCCTCGCCCGCTACCCGGTGCGGCAGGCGGCGGCGGATTCGCGGGGCTCGTGAGTCCCGCCGGTCGTGGGCGGGCCGCCTGGGGACGCTCCGCGCCCGCACGCTCTACGTCTCAGCGACGCGGCCCGGAGCGACGCAAGCTCCGCTTCATCCTGGGATTCGCTGCCTACTTCAGTGCCCTCTGGTTCCTGTGGGACACGCCAGTGGTGTATCCCCTGAAGATCTTCGTGGTGCTCCTCCACGAGGTGAGCCACGGGATCGTGGCCGTGGCCACCGGGGGGCGCATCGAGCGCATCGTCCTGGATCCCATGCAGGGGGGAGCGTGCTACTGCGGGGGCGGGAACGCCTTCCTCACCCTCTCGGCGGGATACCTGGGAAGCCTGGGCTGGGGCGCCCTATTGGTGGAGGCGGCGCGGAGCCGCGGCGTGCGACCGGCCTGGGTGGTGGGCGCCATCGGCGGCGTGGTGGGCGTCCTCACCCTGGCCTTCATCCGCAGCGCCTTCGGCTTCGGTTTCGGCATCCTCTTCGCGGGCGCCATGATCCTGGTGGCCCGCAAGCTCCCGGCGGCGGTCAACCGCACCCTCCTCATGGCGCTGGGCCTCACGAGCACGCTGTACGCCATCCTGGACATCAAGAGCGACATCCTGGACCGGCCCCACCTGGAATCGGACGCCCGCATGCTCGCCGACCTCACCGGCATCCCCACGGCGGCGTGGGGCGGGCTATGGATCGCGGTGGCGTTGGGCGCGGCGGCGCTCCTCTTCCGGCGGGCGTACCGCAAGGCGTGAGGAAGGCGCCGACCCACAGGATGTGGTAGCCTCAGCCATTCCCCACCACAATCCGTCGTATTCCTCGGGGTGGTGCTTCCCCTTGCGCCGGAGGTTTCCGATTCGTATGATGGCGCCGTCGGGGGATCTTCCCCCACGTGGGCCGCGGAAGAGAGGTCGTGAGACAAGCTCTTCCGGCGGGCCGTAGGCGAAAGCCACACGGTGCTCCGCCCGATGTCGACCCGAAAGTAAGGAGGTGATCCTTGTCTAGTCCGAGTACACTGTCCAACCTGGCACGGGCAAGCGATCGCCGGACCGGCTCCTAAGCCGAACACCATCCGCAGTCGTTAGCTGTTCGCGCCCCACCGGCCATCGCGCCGGGTTGAGGCAGAGAGGCGCCACCGGGAATCAAGCCGGTGGCGCCTCGTTTTTTTGTCCGGTGCGGATCCGGGGAGGTGCGGCGGGGCGGGGGACCACGTGTAGGCCGCTCAGATTCGATTATGTGGATCCGCTCCTACGGAAACGGCGGAAGGTGTACACTGTAGTCGGACAGATAGGCGTCGCCGTCCTCATCGAAACTGATGCCCAGCACGCCTCCCGCACCGTCCTCGCCGATTATGATCGCAGAAGTTGGTTCTGTCAGCACCTGTTTCCTGAAGAACTCATCCAGAAGGGCATACTGCTGCCACTCCTTCCCACGCCGTGCATCCCCGCCCTGAAACCGAACGATGTATCCGCCTTCAACTGCCACGATCCCCATCAGCCAGGTCAGGTTGTCCACGGTCCACTCGTTAATTTCCTCCGGCTGCACGGGAGCACGTCCCCAATCGGGCTCACGGATGCCTCGAACGTGAACCGAATCCAGCACCTCCCCTCTCCATCCGCCGCGCACAATGTCCGGCCGTCCGATGGTCCCCCAAAGGACCAGGGAGTCACCACCAAGGCCAAAGACCATCTGATGAAACACCCCTTCGGTAATCGAACGAGGGGTCGGCCGCTCGGCGAGAGAAGTACGGACCCGCCCGTCGAGATCCAGGACGTGAAGGGCGTACGGCGATGCATCCCTGCCGTCATCGGCCACGAGGCGGGCACTTAGAAGCAGGGCCGACCCACCCTCGACACTCATTAGCCCGCCAATAGCCGCTCCCGGTATCTTGAACTCACCGGCTGCGCTCCCGTCCGGGTCAAAGAAGATGACCCTCGTCCTCAGGTAATCTGCGACAGCCAGCCGATCTCCGGTCACCACGGCCGCGCCGATGGGAGCCCTGAACTCACCAGGTCCATCGCCGGGACGACCCAACGTCATCGCCAGAGACCCGTCGGGATCGAAAACCTTGACGTTCATTCCGTACTCGTCAGTAAGGGCGATCCGGCCATCCCAGCGAGCAACACCATTGACCTTCCCAAGAGGGTCGTCCTTTGCCGTGACCAGTAGGGTACGCTGCTCCTCTTCAAAGACCTGTGAAAACGGTACCACCTCTTCGGATGCCTCGGGCCGTGGTGTGCACCCGGCAATCCAGAGGAGGATGGACAGAAGGAAACCCATGGCTCTTGAGGTACGATTTTTCATTGCGCAGGGGTGGAGGAGGGGACTGAGGAAGCCTACTGAGAGTGTTCGCAGCCGGGAAAAGGGGCTAGGAGCCTGTCCGGGAACCCCTGCCCCCTCAGACGGAATGGAGTCCACGACGGCGGATACACCTATTCCACCCTGACTATCTTGCAGCAGATGGTCACGGTGTAGTTACAGAATTGAGTAAGACAGTACCCGCGGTTGTCGGGCAGGGGATACCATTGGATCCATGCGGTATCTGCAGCTTCAACCTTCTCGGGCGTGCTTGGGAGTGCTGTCGCGGCGAAAAACGACCCAAGCAGCAGGGACATCTTGAGGTATCGCACATTGCCTCCTTCCCCTCGCGGGGTATCGGGTGATTCTCACTATTCCGGACCGACCTGGCAGCAGTAGCCGGGACCACAGGTCCCCGCGCAGTCCCACTTCCAGATCTTACCTTCTTCGTTGTAGTTGGGCGTAGCCTGATAGAGTTTCCCAACAGCCTGCAGGCGCCCAACCAGGCCGAATGAAAGACCAAGGGCGAATAGGAAAATGGTCAGAAGCCTCATATTGCCTCCCGGGTTTGGTGAAACACTCCGTTAACGAGGAGAATTAGGCACTGCCAGACCGCAGCCATTTCACGCTCACGAACCTTCTAGAATTGCCGTAAGCCGCGGGAGCAGGCGACTTACCGAAAACAGTTGTCCCTCGGATCCGGGGCGCTCATCAGCAAAGAGTATGCGACCTCCTTGATCCACCACGGCCACAAGTGGGGTCTTAATGAGGCCGGAAGAAACGAGTTGCGACCGCCGGTCCAAGAATGCGCTGAGCCGGACCTGCCGGAAGTAGCTCTTTAAGAGCGCTGTGTCAGCACCTTCCCCAATCACGACTTGTTGCAGGTGCGGAAGCTCCCGTGCCAAGATCTTCAGCTCGGTCCCGAAATCGCCGCAGCCCAGGCAGTCCTTTTCGTCCAAAACAACAACCAGCGAAGCTTGTCTGCCCAACATGCCTTTGAGTTGGACAACAGAATCTCCCATGGTGAGAAGTCTTATGTCGGGGAGGAATTTCCCAAGCAAACTTGTCGGGCCCGTGCCCCCCGGCTCTGCCGTCGATACTCGGGGCGGTAGCGAAGCCCAGGCCAGCATGCCCAAGATCAGTCCACCCAGAAATAGCAATCCGCCGTTCCGATTCACGACTCCACCCCCTCCAGCGCCTGGTCACCTAAGCATCAACGCCGGCGTATGAACACACGAAGATTCACATCTCCATCGTGGGAAGTCCGGGCTTCATAAAGCGTGTCACCCTTGGCTGCAACGAAACGTGCCGGCGCTAGATCGGAGACAACCGTCCTCCTGCCAGTTTCAGGATCGATGATAGCGTACCGCCTCTCAGGCGATCCGCTTTGGCTGTCAAAAACGCCATAGCCGACGAGCACCTCGCCTTTCCCTAGAGCCAGGAGTGTCCGTCCCCACATCTGCCGATTTGCCCAATCTGTGAGTTCCTGCAACCCCATGTACTCCTGGGGCCAAGTCGGGGCCGTATACCACTCCGCGCCGATGGGTATCCAGTGGCTCTCACCGGTGTCATATCTTGTGCGAAGGACGCAGCCCTCAGTCTGATCGAGGCTTACGATATACGGTCCAACCACCACGGCGCGGACGTCGATGAAGTTGTTACGGACAGCATCGATCGCTCTGGGCTCAGGTAGCATGTGAAACCGAAGCACTAATTCCCCGTCGCCGGACACAGCGTAGGCGCCGTACCTCGTTCCTGTAGCATCAGGGACTAACGCGGATACCAGGAGTCCTCCGCCTTCAGGCACGCACTCGCACACCTGGATCTGCTGTGGGCGCCTACCCGGCAGCACCTTACTGGAAAGAAGGGCCCCAAGAGTGTCGAAGACGGAAAGGCGCATCCGGGCATCCAGCACGGCAAGCTCCCCGGAGGGCAGAGCGGCAACGGACACTGGACTACGGAACTCCCCGGGGCCGTCTCCCGGGCGCCCGATGACGCGTACCAACCGGCCGTCCCGACCGAAAACCTTCACATCCGACTGAATGCCGTCAGCGAGCGCATACTGGTCGCCCCAAGCAGTAAACGCCATCGCGGACCCCACCGGATTGCTGGAAGACGCTCTGAGCCTCAGATTCTCTACGGGCTGAAAAGCCTCCTCGAAAGTGGTCGTCACCTCCGGACCAGCGAGAACCGCCGCCGGGCGATCGGGTGCGCAACCGACGATCACAATGCTCGCGCAAAACGCCAACCCCTTGAGCCCCCTCACTGGAGATCTCCGCCAGCCCAGGGCTGAGGTGGATCAGGGGCCCGGTATCGGCTGCCGGTGTGCCAGAGCATCTGGCCGTTCATGCACAACGCTCGTACTGATTCGAATTACGCTCAGACATCACCGTCATTCCTCCCCTGCTGATTCTGGTCTGCGCCTGCGTGCACGACGCTCCGGAGTTCTTCATCTGACTTTGGTATGCGGGCGCACCACGTTGGGATACCTAGTTTCTGCGTTTCTGCGGTTCCGTCGTTCCCAGGACAGCCGGCACCATCCGGCAGTCACTCCAATGGGCCAACCACAATTCCATCAGAGGATACGCATTCCGATAGCAGCTTACAATGTCATCGCTTGCACGATTCAACCTTTCTGCGCCATCAAGACAAGGAGATCGTACAGACATGCCACGTCACAAGATCAGACAGTATGGCGACGGCAAGCCCAGGTCTCTTCAGCACGCCGCCTGAGTTGTGTACGCACACCTGGGATGTACCATCCGTTGACATTCTACCAAAGAGTCTGGACAGCCCCCGAGGAAAGGGCCTTGCACCATGATAGAGGTTCCCCAGGACTCGACCGCTCAGGCAGATCGGTATGTATCTGGAGTGGAGTCGCATCGCACCCCTACTCCGACCCGCATCCGCACCATAAACCTCCTTACCAACCATGCCCAGCCCACAGTCCCCCTAAGCCTTCCCGGCCGTAGGCCGAACATCCCCACCAGGTGTCGGCTCAAAGAGGATTGATCACCGAAGGAGAAAGCAAATGCTAATTTCTCCAAAGGCACATGCGGGGACCGCTGGATTGCAGTTGCGAGCCTGAGGGCATCCACGAGTCGGTACCAACGGGAAGGGGCGGGGAGGCCGTATCCACGCAAGGCTTTTCGTAAAGAGGACGGGATTGCCTCATCCGCTCCATCCCCGCCCAGAGCAGCACATAACGAAGCTGTGTGTCCGATCCGCAGCGGAGATGCCAAGCGCACCACGCGCCTAACCTCGTCATCGACCAGGGGGAACATCCGCAGCCGTGCGGCGGCTCCGCCGTGACGCCGCAGGTCGTTCGGATGCAGCGGAAAGGCACCCACAAATCCAGCCGCCGCCAGGAGCACATCATCCGCACGCCCCTCAGCACCACACACTAAGGCCAGCGTTTCGAACGGATTCTGTTTTCGGTAATCCCAGATCGCCTCTAACACGGCTGCTGCATTCGCCATAGGCGATGTAGGCTGAAGAAGGGTGAGCGTCGCGTCATGAGGCGACTTCGTGCGGCAGTTGGCACCCCCGGGCTCATACGGAGGACGGAGCAATCGTATCTCGCACATTTCATCGAGTCGCTGAAGATCCCGTCCTGGATTGCTCTTTGGCGAGCGGGTTGGAGAGATGTCATGCGCCATGAGTGTGGAGCTGTCCGAAAATGGCGGGTAGGGACGTGCACCGAGAGAGAGAACATGTGCACCGTGTCGAGATCCGACGTTTACCAGATTGCGGATATCACCTCCGTAATGTCAAGTCGCTTCCAGTGCGATGCGCTTACTGCGCTGTTGACGAGAGGTGGAGGAGCAGGCACTCCCTTGTCTAGGAGCCTGTCCGAGTACACTGTCCAACCTGGCACGGGCAAGCGATCGCCGGACCGGCTCCTAAGCCGAACACCATCCGCAGTCGTTAGCTGTTCGCGCCCCACCGGCCATCGCGCCGGGTTGAGGCAGAGAGGCGCCACCGGGAATCAAGCCGGTGGCGCCTCGTTTTTTTGTCCGGTGCGGATCCGGGGAGGTGCGGCGGGGCGGTCGGGCGCCACCTGCTCCCCAGCCATCGCGCCGATCATCCGAAATAGTCGGGTTCGTTGCCCGGCTTCCACTTGATGTTGCAACCGATGCTGGGCCGCTGATCCCGGGGCGGCTCCTTCCCTTCCAGCACGGCGTCGCACGCCGCCCGCAGATCCTCGCCGGTGACGGGGAGGTCGTTGCCGGGACGGCTCGAGTCGAACTGGCCCCGGTAGACCAGCTCCCCTTCTCCGTCGAAGAGGAAGAAGTCGGGGGTGCACGCCGCCCGGTAGGCCTTGGCGACTTCCTGGCTCTCGTCAAACAGATAAGGGAAGACGTAGCCCCGCGCCTTCACCTCCTCCTTCATGCGCTCCGGCGAGTCGTCAGGATACTTCTCCACGTCGTTGGCGTTGATCCCCACCATGGCCAGGCCTCGCTCGGTGTACTCCCGGGCGAACTCGGCCAGCGCCGGGGCGATGTGCTTCACGAAGGGGCAGTGATTGGAAAGAAAGACCACGAGGAACGCCGGTGCGCCCTCGAAGTCGCTGCGGGACACCATCCGCCCCGTGGCGGGTTCGGGGAGGGTGAAGTCGGGCGCCGGGGTGCCCAGGGGCAGCATGGTGGACGGAGTTTCGGCCATGGGATCCTCCGTAGTCCTTGAACAGAATCAGGATGAGCGAAGGTGCGAATCGTCTCAGGAAAGATGATTCCGATGGGAGGGGAGTTCCAGACGGGCATCCCCCCTCCCTCCTTGCCACGCCCGCACACTCCGGTTATTCATACGAACGTATGAATCATCCAGGCCCATCCTCCGTCGCCGGCGCCCCGCCGCCCTCGAACCCCTCGGCGCCCCATGCTCAGGAGGAATGCGGATCCCCTCCCACCCACGCCGCCCTCATCGCCGCGGCCAGGGAAGCTTTCGCGCACAAGGGATACGACGGGGCGTCCATCCGCGGCATCACCCGCCGGGCGGGCGTGAATCTGGGGGCGGTGACGTATCACTTCGGCAGCAAGCGCGGCCTCTACGCCGCCGTTCTGGAAGAGGGTCTGCGCCCCATTCAGGCGGCCGTTCTCCGCGCGGCCGCCTCCGATGGAACGGCCCGGGAACGGGTGTTACGCATCGTGGAGGCCTATTTTCGCCACTTCGAAACCCACCCCGACCTCCCCCACCTCCTCCTCCAGGAGGTGGCCGCCGGCAAGGATCCGCCTCCGGTGGTTCTGGAGATCCTGTCGTCGGTGAAGGATGCCATCTCCCGGCTCCAGGTTGCGGGAGAGCGGGACGGCTCCATCCGTCCCGGTCACCCCGTCCTCACGGCGCTGAGCGTTGTGTCACAACCCATCTATCTGACCCTCATCGCCCCCCTCCTGCGCCGCGCGGGGGGTCTCGACATCACCGATCCCGAAATGCGCCGCGTCGCCCTGGACCACTGCCTGGCCTTTGTCGATGCCGGGCTGCGACCCCCAGGGACGACCACGACGCCCTCGGCCGAAGGAACAACGCCGACGTCCGATTCATCGGAGACCGCCATATGAATACATCACGCTTCATCCCTCCCACCGGCCGGCGTGAGCGACACGAGGGCAGCCCAGGCCGCGTATCCGGCACCGGATCGAGCCAACCCTCGGGGAGGGGCCGCCGCTTCGCGCTCGTCGTGACGCTGGGCATCGGGGCCGCACTGTCCCACCTCCTGCTTCCCGGGGCCGCGTCGGCCCAGTCGGGCTCGGGCCGTTCGGCTCCCTCCCTCACCCTGGCGGAAGTCGTGACCGCGGCCCTGGAGCATCATCCCTCCGTCCGGGCGGCGACGGCCCGGCTGGAGGCCCAGTCGGCTCAGGGCCGGATCGCTCGGGCCGCCCGGATCCCCACGCTCTACAGCGCCGGCCAGTTCACCCGCTACCAAGAGCCCATGGTCGTGGCTCCCTTCCATGGCCTGGACCTGACCAACCCGCCCCTCTTCGACGAGACCCTCATCCAGGGCCAGGTGGGCCTCCAATACACCGTCTTCGACGGAGGCGCTCGCCGCGCCCGCATACGGGGCGCGGACGAGCTGCGCGCTATGAGCGAGTCTCGCCGGGAAGCCACGCGGCAGGACCTCATCGCCCAGGTGTCCGGCGCATTTCTTGGTGTCGTTCAGGCTCGCCGGGTGAGGGAAGCCGCCCGGCGCCAGGTGGAGGCCCTCGCGGCCGAACGCGACCGGGCCCGCCAGGGCCTGGAGCAGGGCACGGTGGCGCGGGTGGCAGTCCTGCGCGCCGATGCCGCGCTGCGGGACGCTGAAGCTCGACTCGCATCGGCTCAGGCCCGAACCGGCGTGGCCGAGCGGAACCTGTCCCGCCTCACAGGCATGAACGCAGACGACATCGACGCTGCCCGCCTGACCCCTCCCCCGCCCCCGGCCGGGGAGGCGACGCCCGATCACGCGGAATCGCCGGCACGGGAGGTCTCTGCCGCACTGGAGGCAGCCTCCCCCGAGCTTGCCGCCGCCTCCAGCGCGGTGGAGGCGGCTCGTTCCCGGGTGCGACAGGAGAAGGCGCGTCTCCTCCCCTCCCTGGCTGCAGACGCTGGTCTCATGACCTTCGGAAGCGGTAGCGGGGATTTCACCACCGAGTGGCGGGCGGGCATTCAACTCTCGTGGCCCGTCTTCACCGGCGGCGCCCGGGTCGGCGCCATACGCCGTGCCGAAGCCGAGGCCCGGGCCGCCCGCGAGGACCTCGCCCTGGCCCGCCTGGAGGTCGCCGGCTTCGTGGACGCGGCCCGTGCAGCCGTTGAGGAAGCCGACGCCCGGGCCAGGGCCCTGGCCGCGGCCGTGGCCCAGTGGGAGGAGGTGGCCCGCATCGAGGCGCTGAGCCTGCGTGAAGGCGCTGCGGTCCAGTCTGACTATCTCCGCGCCGAAGCCAGCCTCTTTCAAGCCCGGGCCGGCCTGGCCGGCGCCCGCAACGACCAGATTCTCGCCCGCGTCCGCCTGGCCCGCGCTCTGGGGCGACTCACACCGGAATGGCTTCACACCTCTCTGGAGATCCAGCCATGAGGAAGCGTCTCATCATCATCGTCCCCGCCGTCGTCGTTCTCGCCGTCGTGGCGGTCCTCCTCCTGCGACGGGCCAACGGCACCCACGCGGGTCTCACGGCGTCGGGTACCATCGAGGCCACGGAAGCCGACCTGGGTTTTCAGGTTCCGGGGCGGATTCGAGAGGTCGTCCCCCAGGAAGGGGACGTCGTCTCGGGCGGTGAAGCTCTGGCTTACCTGGATGCCGCCGAGCTGGAGGCGGCCCGGGATGCCGCCCGGGCCCAGCTCGCTGCCGCGGAAGCACGCCTGCGGGACCTGGAGGCCGGCGCCCGTCCCGAGGAGATCGCCGCAGCCGAGGCGGCGCTCAGCGCGGCCCGGCGGCGGGAGACACAAGCGGCGCAGGATCTGGAGCGGACCCGCAACCTCTTCCAAGGCGGAGCCGTGAGCCGCCAGGCCCTGGACCGCGTTGAAACAGCGCTGGCCGCCGCACGGGCGTCGCGGGAACAGGCGGAGCAGCAGCTCAAGATCCTCCGCAAGGGCCCTCGGGTCCAGGCGGTGGAGGCCCAGGAGGCGGTGGTGCGGCAGGCCCGGGCGGGTCTGGAGCGTGCCGAGGCCGCCCTGAGCCACGCCATCATCCATGCACCTTTCCCCGGCGT
This sequence comes from Gemmatimonadota bacterium, assembly GCA_046756305.1. Lineage (GTDB taxonomy): Bacteria > Gemmatimonadota > Gemmatimonadetes > Longimicrobiales > Gaopeijiaceae > JBHHWB01. The sequence continues at coordinate 23,785 of JBHHWB010000022.1, read as the reverse complement.
CGTCACGGTGCGCCACCGTGAGCCAGGCGAGGTGGTGCCCGCCGGAGCTCCGGTCCTCTCCATCCTCAATCCCGAGGATCGCTGGGTACGCATCTACGTCCGCGAAAATGAGATCGGACGCATCCGCATCGGGATGGAGGCGGAAATCATGGCCGACACCTGGCCCGACCGCACCTACCGGGGCGAAGTGATCTACATCGGGAGCGAGGCCGAGTTCACCCCCCGCAACGTCCAGACCGCAGAGGAACGCATCAAGCTGGTATATCCGGTCAAGGTGCGGGTGACGGGCGATGACGCCTTCGAGCTCAAGCCGGGCATCCCCGCCGACGTTACGCTCCTGGAGGACGGCACGTGACATACCCGGACGCCGACGTGAGGAGGCCCGGGGGTGGGCAGGCCGAAGCGTCCCCGGGGCGGGTTCGCGAATCGGTTCGGAGATCCATCGAAGTCCGGGATCTTGCGCGCACGTTCGCAGACCTCCAGGCCGTGGACCGCCTCACCTTCGACGTGGCCGAAGGGGAGCTCTTCGGCATCGTGGGTCCCGACGGCGCCGGGAAGACCACCACCCTGCGGATGCTCGCCGGGATTCTCCCGCCCACGGCGGGATTCGCCAGCGTGATGGACGTGAATGTGGGCACGGATCCGGAAGCCGCCAAACCCCATCTGGCGTACATGGCACAGCGTTTCGGACTCTATGAGGATCTCACGGTGGAGGAAAACCTCCACTTCTACGCCGATCTCTACCGGGTGCCGAAGGCGGCACGGCCCGAGCGGCTGGAACGCCTCTACGCCTTCAGCCGGCTGGGGGAGTTCAAGGACCGCCTCGCCGGAAAGCTCTCCGGAGGGATGAAGCAGAAGCTGGCCCTCTCGTGCAGCCTCATCCACCATCCTCAGGTCCTCCTCCTGGACGAACCCACCTTCGGCGTGGACCCCATCTCCCGCCGGGAGTTGTGGCTCATCCTCCACGAGATGGTGGCCGAGGGGGTGACGGTGGTAGTCTCCACCTCCTATTTGGACGAGGCGGAACGCTGCGACCGGGTCCTCCTCCTCAACGAAGGTCGCACCCTTGCGCTGGACCGGCCCCAGGTACTCCAGGGAACGGTGCTGGAGGGCACGCTGGTGGCCATTCGCACCGACCGGCCCCGCACCGCCCGCAACCTCTTGAGGGAAACCGCAGGGGTGGAAGGCGCCGCCCTCTTCGGCGAATACGTCCATGCCCTCCTCCACCCTGAGACCGACCTCGAGGCGGTACGGCAAGCCCTGACCGGAGCGGGCATCCGGGTGCTGGAAGCCGAGGAAATCGAGCCTTCCCTGGAAGACGTTTTCATCCGCCTCGTTCACCTGGACGAGGAGCGCCGGAGCGCGACCCATGCCTGAGATGCCCGGCACCTTCCCCGTGGTCGTGGAAGACCTTACCCGCACCTTCGGAGACTTCGTCGCCGTGGACCACGTCTCCTTCCGGGTGCGCCGCGGCGAGATCTTCGGCTTTCTGGGCCCCAACGGCGCCGGAAAAACCACCACCATCAAGATGATTACGGGCCTTCTTGCGCCTACCGCCGGGAGGGGATGGGTGGACGGCCTGGACATCCGGGCCCAGCGCCGGCAGATCCGCAGCCGCATCGGATACATGTCCCAGCGCTTCAGTCTCTACTCCGATCTTACGGTGGAGGAGAATATCGAACTCTTCGCCGGCCTCTACGGCGTGGTAGGCCGCCGGGGCGAGGAACGCAAGCGGTGGATCCTCGAAATGGCCGGCCTGGTGGGCGCCGAGTCGCGGGTCACGGAAGATCTCCCCCTGGGCTGGAAGCAGCGCCTGGCCCTGGGCTGCGCCCTCATCCACGAACCGCCCATCCTCTTCCTGGACGAGCCCACTTCGGGCGTGGACCCGGTGGCCCGGCGACGCTTCTGGGATCTCATCAACGAGCTCTCCGCCGCCGGCACCACCGTCTTCGTGTCCACGCACTACATGGAGGAGGCCGAGTACTGCCACCGCCTGGCCCTCATGAGCCGGGGACGCATCATCGCCCTGGACGCGCCGGGCGTGCTCCGCAGGCGCGTCACCGAGCCCATCCTGGAGGTGCACACCGACGACCCGCCCGGCGCCATAGAAGCCCTCCAGCACCGCCCCGGGATCCTGGAGGCCGCCATGTTCGGGCGTGACCTTCACGTCACCGTGGAGGACGCGATCCCGGGAGAGGCGGTGATCCGCGACGCCCTCGCCCACGCGGGCATCTCCGTCCGCGACATCCACCCGGTGGAACCGTCCCTGGAGGACGTCTTCGTTTCCCTCGTGCGCGCCGGCGGCGGCGCGGTGGTGGGCTGAGCCATGGATCCGGTACGCCTTCTGGCCATGGCCCGCAAGGAGTGGCTCCAACTCAAGCGGGATCCCCGCAGCATGATCCTGGCCTTCGTGCTGCCCATCTTCCTCCTCCTCTTCTTCGGATACGCCATCACGTGGGACGTGGACGACCTCCCTCTGGCGGTCGTGGACCGGGACGCCACCCCCCAGAGCCGGGATCTGGCCCAGGCGCTGGCGGCCAGTGGCTACTTTCGCCTCACCTACGTGCCCACGGTGGCCGAGGGCGAGGAGATGCTCATCTCCCGCGCCGTGCGGGGCGTCCTCCATATTCCCCCCAGCTACACCAGGGATCTGAAGGCGGGGCGCGGCGGTCCGGTTCAGCTCCTCCTGGACGGAAGCGACGCCAACACCGCCACCATCGCCCAGAACTACGCCGACGCCATCCTCGCCCGCCACGGGATCCAGGCGACCCTGAACGGGCGTGAGATCGTCCAGCCCGTCCGTCTCGAGATCCGCACCTGGTACAACCCCACCCTGGAGAGCCGGAACATGATCGTGCCCGGCCTCATCGCCGTGATCATGTCCATCATCGCCGCCATGCTCACAGCCCTGACCATTGCGCGGGAGTGGGAGCGGGGCACCATGGAGCAGCTCGCCTCCACGCCGGTAGGTCGCCTGGAAGTCGTGCTGGGCAAGCTGGTCCCCTATCTGGGCATCGGCCTCTTCGACGTGACCATGACCGTCATCGCCGGCATGCTCATCTTCGGCACCCCCTTCAACGGGAGCGCGATCCTTCTGGGAATCATGACGCTCCTCTTCCTCGTGGGGGCGCTGGGGTTGGGCATCTTCATCTCGGCGGCAGTGAAGTCTCAGGTGCTGGCCACCCAGATCGCCATGGTGGCCACCTACCTTCCCGCCGTCCTTCTCTCCGGGTTCCTCTTCGACATCGACAGTATGCCCCCGGTGTTGCGTGGCTTCACTTACCTGATTCCGGCCCGCTACTTCGTCACCGTGACCCGGGGGATCTTTCTCAAGGGGGTGGGCGTGATGGTCCTCTGGCCCCAGGCGGTCTTCATGCTCCTGTACGCGCTCCTGGGCCTGGGCCTCGCCGTCCACTTCTTCCGCAAGGAGCTGGAGGCATGAACTCCGGAGAGAGCACGCACGCACCTGAATCCCGCGCCGTGCGCATGCTGCGCATCCGGCGCATGGTCATGAAGGAGATCCGACAGCTTTTCCGCGATCCCAAGACGAAGCGCGTCATCTTCATCAGCCCCATCATTCAGCTCATCCTCTTCGGGTACGCCGTCAACACGGATGTTCGCAACGTGTCCACCGCCCTCGTGGACCACGACCGCACGCCCGAGTCCCGGGAGCTGGCGGACGCCTTCACCGCGTCGGGATACTTCCGCATCGTGGAAACCTCGGATCGCTCCGCGGATCCGGGTGAAGCGCTGGACCACGGCCGGGCCAAGGTGGGGATGGAGATTCCCGCCGGATACGCCGCCGACCTCAAGGCGGGACGGGGCGCGGTGGTGCAGCTCATCACCGACGGATCCAATTCCAACACCGCCACCGTGGCTCAGGGATACGCGGCCAAGATCGTCCAGGAGTATGGCGCACGCCTGGCGGCGGACCGGGGTGCGGCCCTGCCGCGGGGTGTGGACCTGCGTACCCGGGCCTGGTTTAACGCGAGTCTGGAATCCAGGGTCTACAACGTACCCGCGGTCATCGGGGTCATCGTGCTCCTCATGTGTCTCCTCCTCACCGCCCTGGCGGTGGTGCGCGAACGGGAGGTAGGCACCCTGGAGCAGCTCCTGGTCTCTCCCCTCACCCCCGGGGAGCTCATGCTGGGCAAGACCCTCCCCGTGGCCGGCATCGCCATGATCCAGATGCTCCTGGTCACGGGCGTGGCCCTCCTCTGGTTCCACATCCCCCTGCGGGGATCGGTTCCGGCCCTCCTCGTGGCAGCGACCCTCTTCATTCTTGCGGGCCTCTCCCTGGGCCTATTCATCAGCACCATATCAGCTACCCAGCAGGAGGCCTTTCTGGCCATGTTCCTCTTCGTCCTGCCGGCCATCATCCTCTCGGGGTTCCTGTACCCCATCGACACCATGCCGCCTATTTTCCAGGATCTCACGCTCCTCAACCCGCTGCGGCACTTCCTGGCAGTGGTGCGGGCCATCTTTCTCCAGGGCGCGGGGGTCCGGGAGCTGTGGCGTGAATTCATCATCCTGACGATCATGGCGGCAGGCGGGGTCGGCGTAGCCACGGCCCGGTTCCGGGCGACCTTGTAGGCCCTGACGCACACCTCGGCGCCGCGAGCGACCTCCGCCCACAGCCGACCCGCTTGGAGCTCGGTACCGTCCCGTGCGCCGAACCCCGACGCCCCGCCTTGAACCCCGCCCCCAGGATGTTACGATGCAGGGGTAGTCTTCATCGCCCCGGCAGCGCGGACCCCTCGCGTCCGCCCCGCCGCTGCGTGGGCCGGGGGACACATACGCCAGCACAGCCGAGGGATGCAGCATGATCGGGATGCCGGGACGGGCTGCCCTGCTGGCCGCCGCCGCACTCCTGGTCGCGAGCCCCGCGACCGGGCAGAGCGACGACGGCATTTTCCCCTTCCCCTACCACCGCATCGATCTGGACAACGGATTCCGGGCCTATTTCATCCGGGCCGGAGCGCCGGGTCAGATCGCCTACGTGAGCATGGTCCGCACGGGCTCGCGCGACGAGGTGGAGAAAGGGAAGACAGGGTTCGCCCACTTCTTCGAACACATGATGTTCCGGGGCACCAAGAAGTACCCCAACTACGACGGGATCACCGAGAGCATGGGCGCGGCGCGCAACGCCTTCACCTCTTTGGACATGACCGTCTACTACCTGGTGGCCGGGTCCGAGTACCTGGACCAGATCGCCGACCTGGAGTCAGACCGCTTCCAGCGCCTGGACTACAGCGAGGACGGCTTCCGCACCGAAGCCGGAGCCGTCCTGGGTGAGTACCAGAACAACGCTTACTCCCCCTTCGCCGTCCTGGACCGTAAGCTGCGCGAACTCGCCTGGACACGGCACACCTATCGCCACAGCACCATCGGATTCGAGGCCGACGTGCGGGCCATGCCCCAGGGCTTCGAATATTCCCGGGAGTTCTTCCGCCGTTTCTACCGGCCCGAGAACGTGGTTCTGGTCATCGCCGGGGACTTCGACTGGGATCATGCCGAAGAGGTGGTGCGCAAATATTACTCCGACTGGGCGCCCGGCTACCAGGCCCCGGACATCCCGGTGGAGCCCGAGCAGACCGAGCCCCGCATCGCCACCGTGGAGTACGACGGCCGCACGCTTCCCATCCTGTCGGTGAACTGGAAGGGGCCGGCGTGGAGCCCCACCGACCGCCTGGCGGTGGCCACCGAGATTCTGGGAGAGATTGCCTTCGGTCCCAACTCGGATCTCTATAAGAAGCTGGTTCTGGAAGAGCAGCGCGTTCAGTTCCTCCAGCCCGGCTTCGACCTGTCGCGGGACCCGGATCTGGTGGGTGTGACCACCATGGTTTCCGACCCTGCCGACGTGGACGCGGTGCGCAGCGAGATCATGGCCACCGTCGCCCGCTTCCGAAACGATCCGGTGGATCCCCACGTGCTGGACGTGACCAAGCAGGCCGCCAAATACGGGTTCCTTATGGGTCTGGAGACGGCTCAGAGTGTGGCGTTCTCCCTCATCCAACCCATCATCGATACGGGGACGCTGGAGGCCGTTAACGATTACTACGCCACACTGGAGAGCATCACGCCCGACGACATTCGGGAGGCGGCCCGCCGCTTCCTGGTGGACCGCGGGCTTGTCCAGGTCACCCTCGTTCAGTCGGAGGGCCAGTCATGATCACGCTGATGCATTTGATGGCGGCGGCGACCATCGCGGCGCCCGTAGGAGCTTCCGGAGCGCCGGGCGCGATGCGAGGGCCCGTGACCCTGCCGGCCCACGACGACACCGTGCGGATCATCACCCTGCCCGAGGAGGGCTCCCCCTTCATCGCCTTCAATTTCTGGGTCAAGACGGGCTCTCAGGACGACCCCCAGGGCAAGGAAGGGCTTGCGGCCCTCACGGCGTCCCTCATCGCCCAGGGCTCGAGCCGGAGCCGGTCCTATCAGGACATTCTGGAAGCCCTCTATCCCATGGCCACGGGCTATGGCAGCTCGGTGGACAAGGAGATGACCGTCTTCCGGGGGGTGGTCCACAAGGACAACCTGGAGGAGTTCTACCAACTCCTCAGCCAGGCGCTTCTGGAACCGGCCTTCTCCGAGGAGGATTTCAAACGGGTCAAGAACCAGACCATGAACTTCCTGGAACGGGGACGCCGCTACAATCGGGACGAGGAGCTGAGCAAGGAGCTCCTCTACTGGATGGCCTATCAGGGCACACCCTACGAGCACCCGGAAGAGGGATACGTCCAGTCGGTGAAATCCATCACGCTGGACGACGTGAAGGATTTCTACCGCACCCATTACCTGGCCAACAACATTGTCGTGGCGGTGGGCGGCGGATATCCCGAGGGCTTTCCCCAGCGGGTACGCGCCGACGTGGACGCGGCTTTGCCCACCGGCACGGTGACGCGGGTCTCCGCGCCTCAGCCCGAGATGCCGGACGGCGTAAAGGTCCTCATCGTGGACAAGAACACCGACGCTACCGCCATCTCCATGGGCTTTCCCATCCCCCTGGTGCGGGGCGACAACGACTTCGTGGCCATGATGGTGGTGAACTCGTGGTTCGGTGAGCACCGTAACTCCTTCAGCCACCTCTATCAGGTGATCCGGGAGCGGCGGGGAATGAACTACGGAGACTATAGCTACATCGAGCCCTTCCCCCTGGGCTACACTACCCAGCAGCGGCCCGTGAACTACGCACGCCGGTCCAACCTCTTCGAAATCTGGATCCGCCCGGTCTCATTGACCTCGCCCACGGACCTGCACGACCGGGCTCTCTTCGCCACCCGGGCCGCCTGGCGGGAGCTGGACCGGCTGGTCCGCGAGGGTCTCCCCGAAGATCAGGTGGAGCGCACGAAGAAGTTCCTCTACAACTTCAGCCTCACCTACGGCTCCACCATCGGCCGGCGTCTGGCCTACGCCGTGGACGACGCCTTCTACGGCCTCAAGCCGGGATACCTCGAGATGATCCGGCCCGGGCTCGCCGAACTCACCAAGGAGAAGGTGGACGCCGCCATCCGGCGCAACCTGCAGGCGAAGAACATGTACCTGGTGTTCATCACCCGCGACGCCGAAGGCATGAAGGAAAAGCTCCTCTCCGGGGAGCCCACCCCCATCACCTACGCCGGCACGCCTTCTCCCGAGATTCAGGCGGAGGATAAGGAGATCGCCGCCTTCCCCATTCCGGTAAGGGCGGAAGACATCACCATTCTTCCCATCTCTCAGGTCTTCGAGGGGCGCAAGCCCGACTGATTCGAAGTTCTGGGGGCGGGCGCCGCGGCGGCGGCGCCCGCCCGATCCTTTGGCCCTGCCCCACCGCCTCCGCGCCTCCTCAACTTGCCGGAAGGGAGCCCCAGGCCGTACGGTTCCAGGGCGTACCCGCCGCTGGGCCGCTTATCCCGGAACCTCGGAGTCGCCTGCCCATGACCACTCCCGGCCTTCCCGCCGCTTCCTCCCACGCCCCGCCGGAACTGGGAATTCGGGAACTCGTCGCCGCCCTCACCCGGCGTCCCACCGGGCTGTCCAGCGCCGGATTTCCCTACCTGGACGAGGACGGCTGGCACCTCCTTCGCGACCGCATCCCCATCCTCTTCGGCTTCGGGCAGCGGGTGCTGGAGGCGGCGACCGAACTCCGGAAGGCCCTCGACGCCGAGGTGAAGGCCGACAGGATGGACCGGGAGGCGTGGGAAAACGCCTGCCGCGCCCTGGGCGTGGTCCGCCAGGTGACCCTCACCGCCGCCATCACCGCCCCTCCGGACCTCTGGATCCTTCGTCAGATGGTAGGGTGGTTCAGCGAGCTGGGTCTGGCGCAGCGGCTCCTGGCCGGGGAAGCGATCTACGTGCAAAACTGCCGGGTGAACGGAGCCGCTCTGGATCCGGCCCAGCTCGCTATGGACCTGAACTTTCTCCATGCGCGGGGCATTGTGGAGGCCTACCCGGGGGCGTACCGCATCGCGGGACATCCCCGGGCCCGGGCCGTCCTCGAGGCCGGGCCCCTCCCCCCCGCCTGGCCTGCCAGCTTCACGGAGATGTGGCGAAGGGTGTTCGCGGCGGATGGCGACCTCACGCCCCGGGAGCGGGCTCTCCTGGCCGAGGTCTCCCGGGGAGCGGCGCCGCGCACCGATGGAGTACAGAACCACTGGATCCCCACCGCCGTGGAGACGGAGCTGGGGTACCGTCTCCTCCCCGTCGTCCTGGGGCTCCGGGCGGCCGAGGGCACGACGGATCTGGAGGCGGGTTCGGAGATCACACCGGAGATGTGGAGTTCCCGAAACCCTGCGGAAACCCATCACGCCCTCGGGATCCTGGCGGCGGCCGGATGGATCCGGGAGAAGAGCGAGGCCAGCCGGAACGCCTTTTTCGTGACGGAGTTGGGCGCCCGGGGATTCGCCCGCGGGCCGGGACCCTTTGGCATCATCGAGACCTACCACCGCTACCTGGAGCGTGGCGGCGACATCCTTCGCCACGGCGCCCCCAACGTCCATGTGCGCAGGGGCGAAAACATTGCCGCCAGCCAGGACGCCAACCACGCGGCCTTCGTACGGGCCAACGACGCCCTGGACCGCTTCTGCGAAGACTTCGGATATCGCTACCACGTCTTCATCGAGCACGCCGTAGGCCGGGGCGAGGCCACCCGCATCCGCTTCCAGCGCTCGGGGGAGGATCACCTCCGCTACTTCGGGGCGGATCTGGAGGACGCAGCCATCGACGCGGCGGTGGAGGAGCAGCGCGCCGGCCGCCTTCCCGGCAACATGGTCTTCGTACGGAAGGCGGACATCGGCCGGCCCGCCATCCTGGTCGAAGCGCTGCGGGAAGCCGGCGTGGACCCTGAAGGCGCCGTCATGATGGTGGGCAATGGATTCCACGAGGTGCGCAACCAGACCGACGAGCACATGACGCGGGTTTTCGAGGGCTATGAGCGGGCCGGCATCATCCTCATCTTCACCGAGGAAAATGCCCTCTCGTCGGACGACCTGCGCGCCACGGCGTGGAACACCTACCACGCCGGCTTCCGGTACGTGCACGAGAAGTCGGGTCAGGGTCTGCGCCCCGCCATGCCCCGGCCGGCTCACCGGGCCGGACACCTGCTCAGCGCCGCGTGGCACGCCTGCGCCGTGGGCGCCGGATACGTGCGGGCCGACGCCTACTGCAGCCGCGGACGGACCATCTATCCCTTCACCCCCGCCGACGGGCACAACCCGGCGGTGAGCACCAACCACTTCTTCGTCCCCCGCCGCATCGCCGCACGGCTGGGAATATGAAAGGTCGCGGCGGCTCCTAGCTCCCGGGGCCGGGCTCCCCGGGGTCAAAGCTCCGGCGCCCCCCGCGGCCCGCCGGATTGCCCGCCCGGCCTCTTCAGCCCTCTTCCGGATTCCCCCACCGCTCGGGAGGATCGATCCCCAGCCAGACGCACGCCTCTTCCAGGGTGCGGAAGACGCCCACCGTCCCGGCCTCCCCTCCCGTCATCTCCTGGTACATCCTTGCCATCCCGAAAACCACGTCGCGATCCGCAAGAATGGCGAGCCTCGCGCCGCCGCGCACCGCCGCGGTGTGCCGGTCCACCCCCACGAAGGCGGAGACCCCCCGGGGCGTAACCTGAAACTCGGTGACCCCCCGCACGTCGGAGATCTCCCGCATCCCAGGTTGATAGCGAGGATCGCTCAGGAGGGCACGCTTGTGGGCCAGGATGTCCTCATCCGTGAGCGTCGCCTCGGCGACGGTTTTCACCAGTTTCTGATCCGGGTCGATGGAGTAGCGAAGGGGCATGGGCGGAATTCCGGCTGGGGGGGCAGAAAATCCGGGAGACGGCTACACCGCTGCCGTATTGAATACTTCTTCAAGCATAGGCTCCGAGGGTGGAGAGCACGAGGGTTTTTTTCATGGGAAGGGCCGCCGCCGGCACGGCAGCCGGAACTCAAGGCCGGCTGATCCCCTGCCGAGACTTGGGGAGAAGCTTCCTGCGCGCTTCGCGTCACCACCTCCTCCATTCGAACCCCATGAAGAAACAACGGGGACGGCGCCGGGCCTGCACCGCGTCTCTCGGAAAAGATCCCTCAGCCGGTGTTGCGCTCAATCCTCCGGGAGGGCACGCACGCGCCGTCGCCTTCCCGAACCATTCCTTCCCGAAGGCGGACGGACTCGTCAGGGTTCAGGCGAGCCGGAGCCGCAATGAGGAGTCGATCCGGCGCGGCCTTTCCCTGGAATCCGAAGGCCGCCTCGATGAGGCCTGGGCCGCCTTCGCGCAGGCCCTGGAACGAGACCCCTCCCGCCTCGACGTAGCCAATCGCATGGCCGTCATCCGGGTCCGCCAGAGGCGTGTTCGGGAGGCCGAGGAGGGCTTCCACGCCGTACTGGCCCGCGATCCCACCCACGGGGAGGCTCTGGCCAACCTGGGGAACCTCCTGCGTAGCCAGGGCCGCCTCGATGAGGCCGCCGCGTGGTGCCTGCGGGCCATCCGGATGGACCCGACCAACGCCGCAGCCCATACGAACCTGGCGTCGACCCTCCTGGAAGCGGGTCGTCTGGAGGAAGCGGCAGCCGCAGTGCGGAATGCGCTGGAATACGCTCCCGTCGCCTTCGAACCCCTCAATACGCTGGGCGCCATTCTGCACCGGCAGGGACGCCTGGCCGAGGCGGAAGAGGTCCTGAGCCTGGCCACGGATCTCGCGCCCGATGCGCCGTCCCCCAGGGTCAACCTGGGACTCACCCTCCACGACCAGGGCCGCGTGGAGGAAGCGCTGTCCGCCTTCGGCTCCGTCCTGGAGTTGGACCCGTCCTACATCGATGCGCACACGGGCGCCGGCGCCGGCTTCCTTACCCTGGGGCGGTTCGAGGAGGCGGCCGCTCACTTCCGAGCCGCCCTCGACATGGATCCGGCCGAACCCAGCGCCCTTCACGGCCTTGCCGAGCTGGGAGCCATGCCTCCCGACGACGCGGAAGCTCGCCTCCGGGAAGTCTTGACCCGGGGACCACCCGCCCCGGGCCCCCGCATGCTCATCCATTTCTGGCTGGCCAGACGGGCGGATCAGGCCGGCGACTACGACGAGGCCTTCCGACAGCTCCACGAAGGGCATAAGGCGCGGCGTGTACATCTGAATCATGCGCACGACGAAGCCGCCGACCGCGCCCTCTTCCGGAGCCTTCAGGAGGCCATCACACACGACTTTTTCGGGGAGCGCGCCGACTGGGGATTCGCCGACGCCCGTCCCATCTTCGTCGTGGGCATGCCCCGCTCGGGAACGAGCCTGGTGGAGCAGATCCTCGCTTCCCATAGCCGGGTTTACGGGGCGGGAGAGCTGAACCGGCTCCCCAAACTGGTCCGGGAGCTGGTGACGGCCTCCCCCATCAACGACGATCCGCGCCGGGTTCGCCACCTTTCCCGTGAAGTGGCCCGTGATGTTGGACGGGCCTATCTCGCCACCCTGACGGAAGTAGGCGGAGGCGCAGAGCGGGTGGTGGACAAGATGCCGCACAATTTCAAGAACCTCTGGCTCATCGCCCTTCTCTTCCCCAACGCCACGGTGCTCCACACGGTGCGATCACCCCTCGACACCTGCGTGTCGTGCTATTTCCAGAACTTCAGCCGTCATCACGCCTACACCGACGACCTGCGCTGGCTGGGCGCCCACTACGGGTTCTACCGCCGGCTCATGGAGCACTGGAAGAACGTCCTCCCCATCCCGATTCACGACGTTCACTACGAGGAGCTGGTGGCCCGGCCCGAGGAGGAGATCCCGGCGCTGGTGGAAGCTTCCGGGCTGGCTTTCGAGCCGGCCTGTCTCTCCTTTCACGAGACGGAACGCGCCGTTCGCACCGCCAGCGTGACCCAGGTCCGCAAGAAGGTCTACACGCGTTCCGTAGAACGCTGGCGGCGCTACGCCGGCCATCTGGGCCCCCTGGGGGACGCCCTCTCGGCGTGGGGCGTGGAGGTGCCGGATCTGACTTCTTGACGGGGTGGGGCACACCGGTACGGGACCCGGCGTCTTGACGCCTCCTTAAAGCTTGAATTAGATTAGGGGAGAGGGAGGATGCCTCCGGTACCTTCCTCCTTCCCTTCCTGCTTGCGTCCTTCACCGCGGTCTGTGGGTCCCTGCGTCGTTCCATGCCTCCTCTCCAGACCCTCGGGTTCCACCACGTCACCCTCGTCTCCCGGGACGCCGAACGCACGCGCGCCTTCTACGCGGACCTTCTGGGCCTGACCTTGGTGAAGCGCACCGTCAACTTCGACGATCCCACGGCGGCGCATCTCTATTTCGGAGATTTCCGGGGAAGCCCCGGTACCCTCCTCACCTTTTTCGAGTGGCCGCAGCTGCGGCGGGGACGCTGGGGAATCGGGGGCGTCCACCACGTGGCCCTGGGCGTGGCCGACGCCGACGCACTCCTCCGCTGGAAGCGGCGGCTCTCCGATGCCGGCGTGCGGGTCAACGGGCCCCTGGACCGGGGCTACTTCCACAGCCTCTACTTCACCGACCCGGACGGCCAGATCCTGGAGATCGCCACCGAGGGGCCGGGCTACGCCATCGACGAGGCCCCGGATCGGTTGGGGGAGCGCTTCATCGAGCCCCTTCCCCGACGCCTCCCCAAGGGACGGAACGCCCGGGAGATCGCCCGGGCCACGCATCCCGAACCCGTTCGGGAAATCACCGCCGCCATGCGCCTTTCGGGAATTCATCACATCTCGGGGATCACCGACGATCTGGATCGGGCCGGGACGTTCTACGAGCAGGCGCTGGGGCTGCGCCTGGTGAAGCGAACCCTTAATCAGGACGACGGGGTGACGGAGCACCGCTTCTGGGCCCGCTACGACGGAGCAGAGGTCGCCCCCCGCTCCTCCTGGACCCTCTTCGGGTGGAGCCGCACAGGCCGCCGCTCCCGGCCAGGTGCGGGCCTGACCCACCACGTGGCCTTCCGCGCCCGCAACGCCGAGGAACTTGACTCCTGGCGGGAGCGTCTCCTGGGACTGGGCATTGAGGTGAGCCCCGTCACGGATCGACGTTACTTTCAGAGTATCTACTTCCGGGCTCCCGACGGAGTGCTGGTGGAGCTCGCCACCGACGGCCCGGGATTCGGGACCGGCGAAGCGGAGGAAGGGGAAAGTCGTGCTCCTGTATGACGCGAGTCGTGGAACGGCGCCCGAGGGGGGTAGCGCCGCCGCCGGAGGGGCCGGCGGAAATGCCACCGAGGATGGCACCGGCAGGGGTACCGTTCTGGTTCTTCTCCACGGGCGTGGATGCCACCGGGGCGACCTGCAGGCCCTGCGCACCATGGTCCCCAGATCGTGGACGCTGATGACCCCCCAGGCACCCTTCCCCGGCCACCTCTGGGGGTACGGTCCGGGGTGGGCCTGGTATCGCCATCTGGGCGAGGATCGGGTGGACGAAGAGAGCCTGGAGAAGAGCCTCAGCGCCCTCGACGGGTTCCTTCAGGAGCTCCCCGGCCTCCTCGGCGCGCCCCCGGCGAAGATCTTTCTGGGGGGATTCTCCCAGGGGGGCACCGTGAGCCTTTCCTACGCCCTTGGCAACTCGGCCAGGACACAGGAAGTGCGTCCCACGGGTATCCTCAACTTTTCCGGCTTCCTTCCCGCGGAGGTGATGCCCCTGCCCGCGGATCGGGACGGATCGCTTCCCCCCATCTTCTGGGCCCACGGGCGGAAGGATCCCAACGTCCCCTTCAGCCTGGCCGAGCGTGGCCGGAGTGTCCTCCGGAACGCGGGCGTGGCGGTGGAGGAAGGCGATTACGACGCAGGCCACTGGATCGCGCCGTCGGCCATGACCGATGCGGTCGCCTTCGCCCGGTCCCTCTCAGGTGCGGGGTAGCATGGGCGGCGGGTGGGGCGTAGGCGCCTCCGGCGCGGGGCCCTACCGCCCCTCGAGCTGCTGCGGCAGGGTGGTCAGCTCGACGATCCTGTAACGGCGCTCCCCTGCGGGGAGGCTGATCACCACATCCTCGCCCTCGGCCGCGTTCAACAGGCCCTGGCCGAAGGGCGAAGCCAGGGAAACGTGCCCCGCATCCAGGTCGATGAAATCCCCGGCGGTGATGGTGAAGTCGAATTCCTCGCCGTCGGAGAGGTCACGGATGCGCACGCGGGAGCCGAACCCCACCCGGTCATAGGGCATCTCGTTCACATCGATCCTGGACAGCTCGGCCATCCGGCGGGTCAGATGATTCAACCGGGCCTGTACGAAATCCTGTCGCTCCTTCGCCGATTTGTACTCGGCGTTCTCCCGCAGATCCCCATGCTCGAGTGCGACCTTGATGCGCCTGGGAAGCTCCACGTTGAGCTCCTGGGTGAGGCGCTCGATCTCGCCCTCAATCTTCTCCCGAATTTCGTCCAGCATGAATCCGTTTTCCTGATCCTGGTTTCCCGGCCAACGAGAAGCGCCGTCCCCGTGGATTCCGGGACGGCGCCGGTGGGAGAAACGATACATCCGTTTCCCCCTACGGGGAAGGTTCTTCTTCCCGCTCGCGGGGATCCTTTTTCCTCCCGCCTCGGGGAGGGCCCTTCCCACCCCCGGGAGGCCCGGGAGCGAGGAGAGCGCCTCTACCGCACCTCACACACCGCCTTCAGCTCCTCGAGCTCGCTCATGAGTGCCTCCCTGCTCTCCCGCACCAGGTTCACGTGACCCAGCTTGCGGCGGGGCCGCGGCGTCTTGTCGTACAGGTGCAGGTGGATGTCGGGGAAGGTGAGAAGCTCCCGCACCGTCGGCGAAGAACCCACCAGGTTGACCATCGCCGAATAGCCCCGTACCGCCGTGCTCCCCAGCGGGTAGCCGCACACGGCGCGCAGGTGGTTCTCGAACTGGCTGATCCACGCTCCGTCCTGGGTCCAGTGGCCCGAGTTGTGGACCCTGGGCGCCATCTCGTTGGCCAGGAGCCTGTCGGCGGTCTCGAAGAGCTCTATCGCCAGGACGCCCACGTAGTTGTGGTGTTCCATGAGCGCCCGGCCGTACCGCTGGGCGGCTTCCTCCACTTCGGGCTGCACGTCGGGGGCCGGCGCCACCGAGGTCCACAGGATGCCCTCGCGATGGACATTTTCCACGAGGGGGTAAAAGGAGCAGGCGCCGTCCTCTCCCCGCACCCCCAGCACCGACAGTTCCCTGCGGAAGTCCACGAAGCCCTCCAGGATGAGGGGCACCCCGCCGAGAGCCTCGAAGGCGGGCCCGGCATCGGCGGCATCCCGGAGCACCACCTGCCCCTTGCCGTCGTATCCGAAGCGGCGCGTCTTGAGAACGGCGGGCAGTCCGACCTCCGCTGCGGCCCGCTCCAGATCCTCCAGGGAATCGACGGGGCGAAACGGCGCCGTGGGGATGCCCACCTCGGCGAAGCCGGCCTTCTCGGCCAGGCGGTCCTGGGCCATGGCGAGAGCCGAGGGCGAGGGATGCAGGGCGACGCCGTGGGCCCGGATCCGCTCCACGGCCCGGACCGGCACGTTCTCGAACTCGTAGGTGACCACGTCCAGGCCCCGGCTGAAGCGGTCCAGGGCCTCGGGATCATCGTAGGGCGCCCGCACCACATGGCCCAGGCCGTCCACCGGAGCGGGAGATTTCTCCTCCAGGAAGCGAAAACGCATTCCCAGGGGCGTCCCGGCCAGGGCCAGCATACGGCCTAGCTGGCCCCCGCCCAGGACCCCGACCCTCACGTAGGAGGCTCCCTCACACCCTCAGCGGGGAAGACGGGGGTCAGGATCGTCCAGCACCGACCGGGTGCGCGTCTCCCGGTACCGGCGCAGACGCTCCCGGATGTCGGGGTGCTTGGCGCCCAGGGACGCGGCGGCGAGGAGGGCGGCATTGACGGCCCCCGCCTTGCCGATGGCCAGCGTCCCCACCGGAACACCGCCGGGCATCTGCACGATGGAGAGGAGAGAATCGAGCCCCCGAAGCGCCCGGGACTGGACCGGAACACCATAGACGGGCAGCAGGCTCTTGGCCGCCACCATTCCCGGCAGGTGGGCGGCGCCGCCGGCGCCGGCGATGATGACCTCAAGCCCCCGCTCCTCGGCGGAGGCCGCATACTCGAAGAGGAGATCCGGCGTTCTGTGGGCGGACACGACGCGCACCTCGTGCGGGATCTCGAGCGCTTCCAGGGTTTCCACGGCATGGGACATGGTTTCCCAATCGGACCGGGACCCCATGATGACCCCCACCAGCGGCATACTCATCGATTCTCCTCTTCGCATCTGGGCCAGGGGCAACGGATCGGCGGCTCCCCGCCTGCCGGAGCCTGCACCGCACGCGAGGAACGCAGACTTTGGCCCCGGGCCGGGGCCGGGTCAAGAGGCCGGCGCATCCGAGGCCATTTCCGCAACATAAGCGGCCAGACGCCCCACCGTACGGCGGAGGGCCGCCCGCTCCCGCCGAAACCACGCCCGGTACATCACCACCGCTGGAACCGCAGCCCCGGCCAGGAGGGCCACCGGGCCCAGGAGCCCGACGGCGGCGATCCCTCCCAGCGTTGCCTTGAACGTCAGCGCCGTTACGGCCAACCCCAGGGTTCCTCCTCCCGACGCCGACACCCATGCCCCGTCCCGGAAATTGCCGAGTGCTTCGATACGGGTGCGCCCTTCCGAGGAACGAACCGTCACGTAGCGGCCCCCGAAAGCATCCCGCGCCTTCCATTCCAGGGACGTGGAGCCCTCCTCGGTGATCCCGTTACGGCCCATGGTCCCCCGGATGATGCTGACGAGCTCGGGACGGGCCGCGGCGGGCACCTCCCCCTCGATCTCCCCCACGAAGCGAACCGTCGTGCGTGGCCCCGCCTGGTCGGAGCGGGGTTGGAAGCGATCCTCCTCCAGAGCCAGGGCTGCGGCGTCCACGTGGGCGGGGTCCACCCCCACCTCCACGGCGATGTCGCGAAGCTGCTCCAGGGTGAGCCCCCCCTCACTTCGG
This sequence comes from Gemmatimonadota bacterium, assembly GCA_046756305.1. Classification (GTDB taxonomy): domain Bacteria; phylum Gemmatimonadota; class Gemmatimonadetes; order Longimicrobiales; family Gaopeijiaceae; genus JBHHWB01. The sequence continues at coordinate 6,407 of JBHHWB010000022.1, read as the reverse complement.
CCGGCGTCGGCCTCCAGGGCCCGATTCAGGATGAGGGAAACCTCCTCGTCCGAGTATCGCCGTCCGGGGAGGCGCCCTCGCCGGTGCTGGGTCAGCCCACCCGCTCCATCCTCGCTTCCGCCCTCGGTCATGGGTTCCTCCCTGCGGGGTGTGTGGCGTCCGTCGGCGGCACGGCCGGGGCCATCAAAGACGCGCCGATCTTCATTCCTTACATACGGCCCCACCGCCCTCTTTCGTCAAGCACACCCGAAAACCCTTGAAAAAACGGCGTCACGGGAAAACGCAGGTTTTTAGGAAACACTTGTTTTTCTACCGGGTTCGGTCGCATCTTGGAGGGCAAAATCAGAGGGTCGATCCCAGGGCCCAGGAACCGAACCGGAGGAAGATTCCATGGTTCGCAAGAGCCTTATTGCGGCGGCGTTGATCCTGATAGCGGCGCCCCTCGCCGCTCAGGAAGACATCGTGTGGACGTCGAAACGCCCCGACGGGCACGCCCCGTTGGGCGTGGTGGCCGATCGCACCCTCGAAGCCGGCGAGTACCAGTTCACCTATCGGTACTCCCAGATCAAGTCCAGGGGAGTCTGGTTCGACAATGACTCCCTGACCCTCGAAGAGACCTTCGACTTCTATCCTCAGGCGCCCCTCTCCCTGGACAACATCTCCCACATCTTCGGAGTGGCGTGGGGGATGTCGGACGACTTCACCCTCAACGCCCGCTGGAGCTATTCCCAGCGCGAGCGGAGGCAGCTCACCCAGGACGGCGTCTTCTACGTGGTGAATGCCGACGGCATCGGGGACGCCGAGGTGTCGGGCCTCTACCGCTTCTACGATGAGGGCGCCTACCGGGCCCACGTCGAGGCGGGCTTCCTCCTCCCCACGGGCGACGTGGACGTCCAGGCCGAAACCCCCTTCAGCACGCCGGACAAGGAGCCCCTGCCCTACGATATGCGTCCCGGCGCGGGGACCTTCGCCTTCATCCCCGGCCTTACCGCTTCGGCCCAGAACGAGGCGGGTTCGGTGGGGGCCCAGATCCGGGGCTGGCTCTTCTGGGGCACCAACGATGTGGGATATACCCCGGGCGACCGTCTGAACATGACCACGTGGGGCGCTTATCGGGTCAACGACTTCTTCAGCGTTTCGGCGCGCATGGAATACCAGAAGTGGCAGGGCCTGGACGGCGCCGACGCCGACCTGGATCCTCTCTTCGACCCCGGCAACGACGCCTTCTTCCTGAAAGGCTCAACGCTGACCATCCCCGTGGGGGTCAACTTCTACCTCCCGGAAGGGACGCGCTTCGCCGGAAACCGGCTGGCCGTCGAGGCCATCTACCCGGTGTACCAGAGCTACGAAGGTCCCCAACTCGGTCTGGACTGGGGCCTGCTCATCGGGTGGCAGGTGGCATTCTAGGGCCTGTCCGAGTCATGCAGTAGGGCGCGCCACCCGTGACTCCGTCACGGGTACCCGGGTCCTGCGTGTGCTCATGGTAGGAACGACGACGCGTCGTAGCCGTAGCTACGGCAAGGAGGAGAGACGACGCATGAGTCCGCAACACCCCTGCGCCCAACGCCATGACGGACATCATTTTACCTGCTCGTGGGTTGGGGCGGCACCGCCCCAACGCGGCCCGCTGCATGACTCGGACAGGCTCCTAGACGCACTCCACCAGGTGGTAGCGCTTTTTGCCCTTGCGTAGGACCAGGAAGCGTCCGCCCAGTGCGCGGGCCGGCGTCACCCGCTCGTTGACATCCTCGACGCGGCGGTTGTTGAGGTAGATTCCGCCTCCCTCCACCGAGCGGCGGGCGTCTCCCTTGGAACTCGCCACTCCCGCTTCGGCCAGGAGGTCCACGATGGGCATCCCCTCGCCTCCCAGACGTTCCCGGGAGATGCGCGCCGACGGCACGTCGGCGAAGATCTCCTCGATCTGGGCGGGGGTAAGACCTTCCAGGTCGCCGCCGAAGAGGGCCTCTGTGGCCTGCCGGGCCGCGACAAGCCCCGCTTCCCCGTGAACCCGCCGGGTCACGTCCTCGGCCAGGGCCTTCTGAGCCTCCCGCCGGTGGGGCTCGGCCTTCACCGCGGCGGCCAGCTCCTCGATGCGCTCCCGGTCCAGAAGAGTGAAGAACTTTAGATAGCGCACCACGTCGGCGTCATCGGTGTTGATCCAGAACTGATAGAAGCGGTAGGGGGAGGTCAGCTCCGGGTCCAGCCAGACGTTGCCCGCCTCCGTCTTTCCGAACTTCGCGCCCGACGCATTGGTCACCAGGGGAAAGACCACCCCAAAGGCCCGGGCCCCCTCCACCCGGCGGATGAGATCTGCGCCGGCGGTGATGTTTCCCCACTGATCCGAGCCCCCCATCTGGACGGTGCATCCCTCGCGGCGGTAGAGCTCCAGGAAGTCATAGGACTGGAGCAGGGCGTAGCTGAACTCGGTAAAGGAGATCCCCGTCTCCTCGTTCTCCAGGCGCCGCTTCACCGACTCCTTGGCCATGAGCTGGTTCACGGAAAAGTGCTTTCCGATGTCTCGCAGGAAATCCACCAGGGACAGCCCCCCGAGCCACTCCAGGTTGTTGAGCATTCGCGCCGGGTTGGACGCCACCTCGAAATCCAGGAAGTGCTCCAATTGACTCCGGATCCCTTCGGCGTTCTCCGCCACCTGCTCCCGGGTGAGGAGACGGCGCTCGGCGATCTTTCCCGAAGGATCGCCGATGAGTCCCGTTCCCCCGCCCACCAGGGCGATGGGCGTGTGCCCTGCCCGCTGCAGGTGAACCAGGCCCATGACCGGCACAAGGCTTCCCACATGGAGGGACGCGGCCGTCGGGTCGAAGCCGACGTAGGCCGTGCGCGGCTCCTCGGCCAGGTGCTCCGCCGCCCCCTCGGTGGAGGCGTAGAGCATCTCTCGCCAGGCGAATTCATCGAGTAGAGGATTCATGGCCCCAAGGGTAGCCCCGACGGCCCAAGGGTCAAGGGTCAAGGGAAGCGTCGGCGGCCCGGCCATGGACCGGAGGCGCCTGGGAGGAAAGATTACGTCGGTCTCACACACCTCCAACGTCAGGATGCCCCCATGGCCCTCGCCCCCGGAACACCCCAGCGTCTTCTCGATCTCATCGCGATTCAGGAGGGCTCCATCGTGAGTCGGCAGCTCCTCAAGCGCTCCTCGGGCAACGTGACGCTCTTCGCCTTCGACAAGGACCAGGAACTGAGCGAGCATACCACCCCCCACGACGCCCTCATCATGGTGCTGCAGGGACGTGCGACCGTGACGGTGGCCGGCGACGGCCGAGAGGTCGGCACCGGCGAGGTGACCTTCCTCCCGGGAGGTGTGCCTCACGCCGTCCGAGCGCCGGAACCCTTCGTCATGGCGCTGGTGATGCTCAAGGCCGAATAGGCGTCGGCTGGGCACCTCGGGAACCTTTCCTTCCGGCGGGACGGTATCGTATGATGAGGTGCTGCACCCAACCAGGAGGGCGTCATGAATCCGTTCACCCACCGACTGCCCCACCAGCCCTGGCCGAAGCCGAGCCGGAACGAGGAGGAATATTTCCACCTCGAGGAGTTTCGGCAGCGGATGAGTCTCGCCCGCCGGCGTGAGGCTCAACGGCAGGCCGAAGAACGCCGCCGCCTACAGGAGCGATACCAGGATCGCTGCCCCCGGTGCGGGGTTGAGCTCGAGGCCATGGAGACCGAAGGAGCCCGAGCCGATCAATGCCCCAACTGCCTGGGCGTATGGCTCGACCACGAGACCTTCGATCGCCTCACGGGCCGTGAGACCCGCAACGACGTGCTTACCTCCATGTTCCGGGATATGCTGCTCCAGTACACCACCGGACGCATTCATCCGGCTGAGGAAAAGAAGGAAGATGAGAAGGCGCACCCTCAGTAGAGCGCCCGCGGGCCGTAGATAGGCCCGGCCTCACATCCCTCCCGCGGTGGAGTCGGCGACGCCGGGTCCCATGGCGGCAAGGCTGTCGATACGTTCGCGGCGCGCCTGGACGCTCCGGCTCTCGCGGTATCGCTCCGGAACGGCCTCCAGGGCGGCTCGGGCCGAATCGGCCTCATTCAGCAGAATGTAGGCGTCGGCGGTATAGAGCGCCTTGCGCAGCGCCAGGCGGGGGTTGTCGTCGGGCACGACGGTGCCCGCCAGCAGCTCGAGGGCACCCCGGGCGTCCTGCCGGTCGACGAGCTTCGACTCGGCGGCGACGAGCTGAACCTCGACGCTTTCGGGAAAGCGCGCCGCCATCTCTTCAACGAGCCGGGCCGCGTCCTCCGACCTTCCCGCCTCCCGGTCCAGGCGGGACTGATGGAAGAGGCCTGCCTTGAGAAGATTCGGCACGTCCCTGTCGGGCCGTCCCTGCTGGAAGCCCACGCCCCCCGCCCGCTCATAGACGATCTCGCCGCCGTGCTCCGCCGTCTCGTAGAGAAGAAATGCGCCCGCCGTCCACGCCACGGCCACCACGCCCCGAACGGCCAGGGAGGCGAAACGGCGGGTGTTGGCTCCGGCCAGGTCAGTGTCTCCCGCCTCCACCTCCAGGACCGATCCCTCCGACGCCCGCGCCTTGCGCGCCAGCATGAGGCCCAGGAGCTCCACCACCAGAATGACGGCAAAAACGGTGCGGGTCCGCTCGCCCAGCTCCTCATGGTGCACCACAAGGTCCCGGGTGTCGGGGATCCGCTCCGCGGGACCGTGGGCGTCCTCCCCCGATTTGACGGCTACGAAGGCGGCCAGCGTTCCCACGAGGAGGAGCACGCTGGCCGTGGCGCGGAGGAAGCGCAAGCGTTCCATGAAGGCCAACCAGTAGAGCGGCAGCCCCAGAATCAAACCACCGAGGACGAAGTGCACCACCTGAGGGTGGAAACGGCCCAGATCCGGCATGGCGTTCCCCTTCCTTCCGCGAGAGACGTGCTCAGAAACCGGGAAAAGCTAACGCCCTACCCCTTCTCCCGCAGCCCCACCAGAGGCGGCTTCCACCCGGCGGTTTCGGGAAGTCCGGGTGCCCTTCGCCCCCACACGCCGCGATGCGCCGTGCCCGGCCTTCCTTCCTTCCCCTTCAGGTGGCAGACCACCAGCTTCTCCACCACGTTCATGGCGGGGAGGAGGGAGTGGAGACTCACGCTCCTGCCGGCCACGCCCCGCTCCAGAAGCCGGTCCCGGAGCTCCCAGTAGCCGAAGTCGTCGTCGCTGACGCACACCAGGTTTTCGGCGGCGAGAAAGGCGGGCCGCGCCGCCTCGAAGGGAACCGTTCCATCGCCAGTATCTACGGGTCGGGCCACGAGGTTGCCCAGGTCGTCATGGTCCCCGTCCGGGTAGCCATTCTTGCGGTCCGTAGAACGCAGATCGAACCAGGGGCGCCCGTCCTCTCCCTTCTCGATGTGGAGGTGCACGCGGGTTTCTTCGCCTACGCCCACCACCGTCAGCCAGTCGTCGCGCGTCATCCCCGCGCTGGAAAGACGCAACCCGGCAACGCGTGTACGATGCTTGGACGCCTGGCTCAGGAGGTGCTGGAAGAGTTTTTCCGCGACCGGAAGAAGCGCGTTTCTGCTCTTCCCCACCCCTTCCAGCCCGTGGGTCCGGATCTGCTCCGCGATGGTCTCCACCACCGAGCGCTGCCACGTGACGGCCCGAAAGAGATCCCTGCCCAAGCCGGGATCGGCGGTGACCGCTCCACGGTATCGGGGCAGGAGGTGATAGAGGGAGGGCGTCATGCGGGCCACCTCCCGTTCCCGGCTGCTCGAGTCCCCCAGCGTGCTCTGGCCCGTGATCATCTTCAGGGGAGCCTCGAAGGACCCCCGAAACGGCGTGCCCAGGGTGGCCACCTTGCGCACCCGGCGCCCGGCGCTCCGCTCCACGTATCCCGCCACGATGAGTCCGCCCATGGAATGGCCCACCAGATCGACCTTCCCCGTGCCCTTGCGGTACCCGGCGGCGTGGTAATGACGCAGGAGTGCGGTGCGCGCCACGACTTCGCGGACAAAGGCGTCCAACTCCCGCTCCACCACCTCCAGCGGCTGGCGCCAGTCGTAGGCGAAGGGGTAGACGGGCACAGGCTCCTCGGCGGAGGGCGAGAGATCGTAGCGCAGATCCTCGATGAAATCGCCGTAGGGAAAACCGAAGACGGCGTCGGCCACCACCCGTGCCGGTTCCTTGAGTTCATAGCGCACGTCGTCGGGGTGGAGGGAAACGCGCTCCCACTGCTTCCGCAGAATTCCCCACACCTGCTCCGGATCGACCGGATACTCATCACGCAGGGTGGACGCCGTGATGCCGGGTACCACGATGACCGGCGGCTGGAGCGTTTCCATAAGACCTCCCGGAATGAGGGGAAGTGCCACACAGGGGTAACCCCATGGTAGGCCTGGGTCTAGGAGCCTGTCCGAGTCATGCAGTGGGCCGCACGCAGGGGTCTTGCGTGTGC
>JBHHWB010000021.1:0-44651 GCA_046756305.1 Gemmatimonadota bacterium | reverse complement strand
TCTCCTCCCGCCGGTGAGCAGGAGGGTCTTCGATGGTATGGAGGCGGCGGGAGTCATCTGCGGCCGGGCGCTGCCCGGTCCTCGATGGTCTCGCGGGGGGACGGAACGACGAGAGCCGAACGCGTCGCTCCGCTCGGCTCGCCCCCGCTCTCGGTCTTCGCTGCGCGAATCCCGGCGGGTTCTCCTCCCGCCGGTGAGCAGGAGGGTCTTCGATGGTATGGAGGCGGCGGGAGTCGAACCCGCGTCCGCGATTGGGTCCGGAGAAGGCGCTACGTGCGTAGACCACCGAGAGGTCTCGTCCCGGGCGGCCAGTGGTCAACCGACTCCGGGACCAGCCTTCTCGTGTCTCGCCCGCCGCCGCGAAGGCGAAGACGGCGGGCCAGCCCGACTTATCGTCGCTTCAAAGGACGCCTCGGGCGGGCGTCCAGAGAAACGGGCCGGTAAGGGTTACTTACGCAGCCAGTGCCAGATCAGTGTTGGCAACTATAAAGTTTCCCGAGGTTTAACGAGGTCCGGGACCTCGGCACGCTCCTCCTCGTTCACCAACCACGTCGAAACCGTGACGCCCCCGTGAACGGGATGATCTGTCAAACAGCGCATTCCTTCCCGTCCTCTATCCTACCCCCGCAGGCGGCGCCGGGTCCAGGGGAAGAGCGGGTTCGTCCCCGGCCTCGCCTTCCAGGTGCTCCCGGAGGTAGCGATGCAGAATCTCTTCGATCTCCTCCAAGGTGGTGACCTGGAAGAGCTCGGTGCGGAGCCGGCGCCCGTCGGGGAGCCCCTTGGTGTACCACCCCAGGTGTTTGCGGAAGTCGATGACCGCCCGCTCGGCCCTGCGCTCAAACTCGATGGCGTTGCGGGCGTGCCGCAGGCAGACGCGGAAGCGCGCCTCCACGGTGGGATCCGGCGGGATGGGCCGGCCGTCCAGGGCGGCCCGGGCCTGAGCAAAGATCCACGGATCCCCGTGGGAGCCCCGGGCGATCATGATTCCAGCGCAGCCCGTCTCTTCCCACATGCGGCGGGCGTCTTCCCCGGTGCGTATGTCCCCGTTGCCGATGACGGGAATGTCCAGGGCTTCCACCACGTCGCGGATCTCGGACCAGCGCGCCTCCCCTCCGTACATGTCGGCGCGTGTCCGGGGATGGAGACAGAGGGCCTGGGCCCCTGCTTCCTGGCAGCGCAGAGCGATTCCCACCGGGTCCCGGGTGCGGGCGTCGAACCCGCTGCGAATCTTCACCGTTGTGGGGATCCGGGTGGCCTCGTCCACGGCCCGGATGATGCGCTCCACCAGGTCCAGGTCGCGCAGGCAGCCCGAACCCCCGTTGCGCTTCACCACCTTCTTCACGGGGCACCCGAAGTTGATGTCGATGAAATCCGGCGCGTAGGTCTCCTCCACCAAGGCGGCGGCGTCGGCCATCTGGGCCGGGTCGGCTCCGAAGATCTGCACGCCGATGGGCCGCTCTTCCTCCTCGAAGCGGAGGTATTCCCGGGAGCGGGGGGTGCCCATGACCAGGCCCGCGGCGCTGACGAACTCGCTCACCACCACGTCGGCACCGAACTCCCGGCAGAGGCGCCGGAAGGGTGATTCGCTGACGCCTGCCTGGGGGGCCAGGTAGAGGGGCGGCCGGGGGCCCCGCAAGATTTCCAGAACGTTTGACATGGCTGCCGCGTCTCGAGACCGGATCGGAGAACTTCTCAGCCCTTGGGTGGCTGCCCTCAGACTGGTAACATACAATGCTACATCGATTCCATGGATTATACCCCGAACTCGCATTCGGAGGCATAGATGCGCTTGCGCGAACTCTTCACGCCCGAGGTTGTGAAGCTCAACCTCGAATCCGAGTCCAAGGATGAGATCCTCAAGGAGCTCGTCTCCCTCCTCGGACTCGACGAGAAATCCGAGGCCATCCTCTTCAAGACCCTGAAGCGGCGTGAGAACCTGGGCTCCACGGGCATCGGCAAGGGGATCGCCATTCCCCACTGCCGCTCGCTGGTCGTCAACCGGCTGCGGCTGGCGTACGGCCGTAAACCCGGCGGCGTAGATTTCAACGCCATCGACGGTCAGCCGGTCTACAACTTCTTCCTCATCGTGGCGCCGCCCCTCGAGGTATCGAACCAGTACCTCCCGGTGCTGGGCAAGATCGCTCAGTTCGCCAAGGACCCGGAGGTGCCCCAGGCCCTCCTGGACCTGGAGACGCCCGAGGAATTCCTGGATCTCCTGGACCGCAAGGGGACCTGATTCGGTGATGGACGTCGATCTCACCCTCCTCCTGGAGATCCAGGATCTGAGGGGCAAGATCCGGGAGCTGGAGGCGGGGGAGGCCCTGAGCAAGCTGGAGCACAACCACTTCGGCATCGAGGCGGAGGAGGCCATCAAAGTCCTCCGAGCCGCCGCCGCGGAACTGGAAGCACGTCTCTCCGAACCGGTCCGGCGGAGCTACGAGCGCATCGCCGGCCATCTGGAGCGGGTCGTCGTTCCGGTCATCGACGAGACGTGCTACGGCTGCTTCGAGTCCATTCCCGCCATGAGGGCGAGGGAGGCGCGCCACAACGTGGCGCTGCAGAGGTGCGAGACGTGCGGAAGGTTTCTCTACTTCCCCGAGTGATGCGACCGCCGCCCGCAGGCGATGCGGCGGAGGGCGCCCCGTCTACTTCAGGACGTACATCTTCCGGGTCTTGCTGACCCCGTTGACGGTGAGCTGCATAAAGTAGATCCCCGAGGCTACCTGGCGGCCCGACTGGTCGGTTCCGTCCCAGAAGGCTTCGTAGCGTCCAGGCTGGTAATACTCGAGCTGGAGCACCGGTACCCCTTCGCCCTGGGGGTGATTCAGCGCCACGGGAACGGCCACGACCTGCTGCAGCAGGTTGAAGATGCGCAGCGTCACCACCACCGGCCTGCCGTCGGCGAAGAGCCCTTCGCTCAGGTCGAAGGGAATCGTCGTCTCCGGATTGAACGGATTGGGGTAGTTCTGGTTGAGTCGAAAGTCCGCCCTCTGCCGTTCCGGCGCCGTGCGCGCCTCCTGTGCAGAAAGGGACGTGCCGGCGACGAATGAAGCGAGGAGGACGAGGAGGGCTGCGAGGATGCGGCCCAGGGGTGGCCTCCGCACGGTATGGCCTCTTCCGTAGCTAACGTTCGATGGAACTCTCCGGTCTTATCCTTCTAGTCTCGACGCAATGCATCGGTTCCATACTAGGTCCCCGCGGCAGCCAGGGTCAAGGATCCTCACCGCGGGAAATCGGCACCCGGCGCCGGTCTCCCTCCCGCACGGTGACGCCCCGGCCGTCCAGGTAGGCCAGGATGGGCATGAGATGGCGTCGCGTCACGGGGATGGCCGTGCGGAAATCCGCCGGCCCCAGCCCTTCCCGGCCGGCGAATTCCTGGCGTACCCGCTCCTCGATCTCCTCGAGGGCGGGCCGGTGAATCCAGAAAACGGGGGAGAGGGCGACAAGGACTCCGCTCGCTTCAAGATGGTGAAGGAGGCCCGGGAGGTCGTCCCGGCCCCGCAGGTTTTCGGGGAGCTCCCGGACGGCGGGCGGTGACGGCCCCGCTTCGGCGAAGATGCGGGCCAGGGCGTCGGCGGCCCGCTCCTGATCGGGGGACAGGTGCACCCCGTGCTCCGCAAGACGCACCCCGCTTCCCGATCGGGTCACCCGCCCCGCCCGGATCAGCGCCTGTAGGCGGGATTCTGCGAGGCCCGACGCAGCCCAATCGGGAAGGGCGGCTCGGTCCAACTCCGCCATGGGCAGCGTGGGCGCCAGGGGATCCTTCTCGTGACCCTCCTGGAGCGCCGCCAGGAGGCGGGCGTCGGCCTCCTGGGCGATGCCGGGGTGAAAGAGACGGGATCCGGCCTCCACCGCCACAGATTCGGACCCGGTGAGGGTTTCGGCAACGAGAGCCGGCGAGAGCCCGGTGCGCAGAGGGAGAAGCGCCGGCTCCACCCCGGCCCACCCCGCCACCTCCAGGGCGGCGGCAACGGCTTCGTGCGGCGCTCCGTCCAGGATGCGCTCCAGCGCCGCCTGCGCGTCCGGGTCCAGGTGCCGCCGCTTTGGCGCGTCGGCTTCAGCCACCCTTCCCCCGGCAAAGGTGGTGACGGGAGAATAGGAACGCAGGATGAATGGATCGCGGGCGCGGGCCGCCAGGGGAGCCTCCAGGCGGAGCTGGACCCAACCCGTTGCCCCGGGACCGAGGGCCGCCCCGGCGGAAAGGAGGGCGCAGCGCGCCAGCACCTCGGCGGTTCCCAGATGCACATGCACGCGCTGATTGTGCTCCAGGCGCCACGTCGTGTCCGGGAGGAGGCGGAGGCGCGCCGTGAGCATGGACCCGGCCTCCCACCCCGGATGAGACACCAGGACCGAGCCGCGGGCCACCGCATCGCCCGGGCGCACCTTTCCCGCCAGAGCCACAGCCGCACGGGAACCGGCGGGAACCGAGGACGTTTGGCCTCCGTGACGCTGGAGTCCCCGGACCCGCGCCGGGACGCCGGCGGGGAGAATCCGCACCGTGTCCCCCACGGAGATGGTGCCGGACCAGAGGGTGCCCGTGACGACGGTGCCCGTCCCGGCCACCGTGAAGGCCCGATCCACCGGAAGACGCAGGAGGTCGCCGTCATCGTGCCGGCTCGCCCTGCGGGCTGCGGCCGCCAGGGCATGGAGAAGCGCGTCCAGCCCGTCCCCGGTGACGGCGGAGGTGGGCACCACGGTGGCCCCGGCGAAGGGAGTGTCGGCCAGGAATTCCCTCACCTCCTCGGCGACCAGCGCGAGCCACTCCTCTTCCACCAGATCCGCCTTGGTGAGGGCCACCACCATCTCCCGGGCGCCCAACAGGTGGACGATGGCCACATGCTCCCGCGTCTGGGGCATCACGCCTTCGTCGGCCGCCACCACCAGGAGGACCACATCCATGCCCGAAGCTCCCGCCACCATGGTGCGCACGAAATCCTCGTGGCCGGGAACGTCCACCACCCCCATGCGGATTCCCCCGGGCCCTTCCAGGTGGGCGAACCCCAGGTCGATGGTGATGCCGCGGGTCTTCTCCTCCTTGAGACGATCCGTATCCGTGCCTGTGAGCGCCTTCACCAGGGCGGTCTTTCCGTGGTCGATGTGCCCGGCGGTGCCGAGAATCACCCGGGTCACGGCCTCACCTCCATTGCGGGCTCAGGCCTCGTCCAGGGGAAAGGCGTCGGCCAGAAAGGTAAGCGCCTTCAGCGGTCGGGATACGAGGTGAAAGGCCAGAAAATCCGAGAGGAGGTTGAGGTGGCGCCGCGGGTGGGAGAGGACCTTCCCGGGCCCTCCGGCCAGAAAGAGGCCAAGGTCCCGCCGGGATTCGGGACCCACCCGGGGACCGGAGAACCCTTCGGCACAGCCGGGACAGCGCAGTCCGCCGGCGGGCAGATCGAAGCGGGCCACCGCCCCGTCGGGAATGGGCGCACCGCAGCGTACACACGTCGCCAGCTCGGGCGCGAAGCCGAATGCGGCGGCCAGGCCCCAGAGGGTGGCCAGGGCGACGGAAGGAAGGCGCGGGGCGTCGGCGTTGGTCAGGAGGTCCAACTCCCGCTCCAGGGTGTCGTAGAGGTGGGCCTGGCCCGAGGCCTCGGCATGGGCCAGGACGAGCTCGGCGGCCGCAGACGCGGCGGCGAACCGCAGCAGGTGTCTGCCCAGGGCGGCCCGCGGCCGATCCACCGTGAAGTCTTTCATGGTCTGCAGGTCGCGCCCCGGTTTCATGTAGACCGTGAGGACGCCTCCGGAAAAGGTGTCGGCGGCGGAGGTGCCTTTTCCCGTGCGGCCCCGCACCCCTCGGGCCATTACCGACACCAGGCCCCGGTCCTCGGTGAGAAACCTCAGGATGCGGCTGGTCTCTCCATAGTCATGGCCCCGCAGAAGGACGGCCCGAGTGCTGACGGGCGCCATGCCTCAGGATTCCGAGGTGAGGAGGCGCAGGAGGGCTCTGCGGCGCTCGGCATAGCGTTCCCGCTCTTCGGGTGTCGGGTCGAGAAGGGCTTCGAATTCCCTGTCGAGGCGGGCGATCTCGAGGATCAGAGCCTCGCGCTCGGGCACGGCCGACTCGGGTACGGGAACGGGACTCGGCTGGGGCCGCCGCTGGAAGGCCCACAGAGCGACGGCGGCCAGCGCCAAGGAAAGGAGGACCGCCATCCACGCCACGGGAATACGAGAGGGAGCCTCCCCCTCCCGGATGCGGAGGACCGTATCCGCAAAGCCCGAACCGGTAAAGTGGCGGAACGTCGCGCCACTCTCCAGGGCGAGAGGTTCGGCGGGCTCCAGGCCGGCGATCTGCAGCGGGGGCGCCGGTTCCCGGACGAAGATATCCACCGTTTCCGTGGTGCCGGGAAGGGGCAACGCCATATAGGGATCGGGAACGTCGTAGCGTACCACGAAAAGGCGCTCCCCCGGCGGAAGGGCCGAGGTCACCAACATCTCGTGGTCCTCGAAACGGGTTGTCCCCGGCATGAAATCGCTCTGGCCGGTCTCGAAGTTGGTGGCGCGGGGCGGCATGGTGTAGCGCCATATAATCCCGTCCTCCCCCGCCACCAGGGTGCGATCCCCGGAATTACGGACCTGGAGAAGGTCAGTGACCCGCCACCCTTCACCCTCCTCCTGCGGTTCCAGAAAGACGTTCCGGATCTCTACGGGGAAGTCGCGGCCCTCGGGGGTCGCAACCATGGCGGTGTCGTAGGTCTGGATGGTGTAGATGGAGTCGAGCTGTGCCGCCGTGGTGATGGCGGGTCCGAAATAGAGGATGCCTTGGTGGCGGACCGAGGCGAAATACGTCTCGGAGTGCTGGGGGTCCGGGACGCCGGGAAGGGTCACCGTGAACGATCCGTCGCGACCCACACGGACCGAATCCACGCTGCCCTGCGCTTCGGAAGAAACGTGGTGGAGGAGGACGACGCCGCTGCGCATCGCCGTATCCCCGACCATGACTCGCCCGCGCAGGACGGCCCGGGCGGGCGTCTGGCCCTCCACACCCGAGGCGAAGCCGCCCGACAGCGTCAGCAGGAGGAGGGCGAAGGCGCCCGGTCCAACCCGCACCGCCCGCACGCCCCTACGGCTTGAAGCGGCCAAAGTCTTCCGGGTCGAGGCGGCGAAGATATTCCTCCAGGTTCTCGGCTTCTCCACCCTCGGCGGTGGGGGGCGGCGAAGGGGGAGATTCCCCGACGGTGCCGCCCTCCGATTCGTGGATGCTCAGATCCACCGTCGAGTGTTCCAGCAGGGCATCGTCGGCGAAGATGCGCGCGTTCATGCGCAGCGCCACGGCGATGGAGTCGGAGGGACGCGCGTCCAGCGCGATGACCGAACCGTTGCGATGGACGATGAGTTCGGCGTAGTAGGTCCCCTTCTCCACCTTGCTGATGAGGACGCGCTGAAGGACCCCTCCCAGGGCCCGAAGCACCGACACCAGGAGGTCGTGCGTCAGCGGGCGCTCGAACTCCATTTCGGCGAGTTGCATGGCAATGGCGCTTGCCTCACCGGGACCGATCCAGATGGGAAGAATCCGGTCTCCTTCGATCTCCTTCAGAATCACGACAGGAGTGTTGGACGTACGATCCAGACCCAGGGTCTGGACTCTGACTTCCACCATCACGCGGACGGGCCTCCGAATTGGGTATCCCCGAGGACGGGCCCCCGTGACCGATCCTCTCCCTGCAATACTCCGAAGCGGCCCAGGGGTTCTCTTTTCCCGCCCCTGAATGGGTACCCCCCTTGCAATCCTCGAGGGGGTCAGGACCCTGCCGCCTTGCGGAGATCGTCCACCTTGTCGGTTTTCTCCCAGGTGAAGAGCAGGGGAGCATCCGGGTCGCTCGTCCGAAGGGGGCGGCTGGCGCGGCCGAAATGGCCGTAGGCCGCCGTGGGGGTATAGATGGGGTTGCGGAGCCCCAAGCGCTCGATGATGGCCAGAGGCCGGAAATCGAAACTCGCGGCCACGGCCCGGGCCACGGCCTCGTCGCCAAGGTCGCCGGTGCCGAAGGTGTCCACATGGACGGAGACGGGTTCTTCCACGCCGATGGCGTAGGCCAACTGAATCTCACACCGACGTGCGAGCCCGGCCGCGACGACGTTCTTGGCCGCCCACCGCGCCGCGTAGGCCGCCGAACGGTCCACCTTGGTGGGATCCTTTCCGCTGAAGGCGCCCCCCCCGTGGCGTCCCATTCCCCCGTAGGTGTCCACGATGATCTTGCGCCCCGTAAGTCCCGCATCGCCGTGGGGGCCGCCGATGACGAAGCGCCCCGTAGGATTGATGTGGATCGTACACGTGCCCGCATCGTAGAGGGGGCCGGCGAGGACCGGCTCGAGAACCTCCGACTTGACGGCCGCCACCAGGTCCTCGGTGGCCACGTCTTCGTCGTGCTGAGTGCTGACCACCACGGTATGAATGCCCACGGGGGTAGCGCCGTCGTACTCCACGGTGACCTGAGCCTTGCCGTCGGGGCGCAGCCACGGGAGGATCCCGGATTTGCGCACTTCGGCAAGGCGCTCCACCAGGCGGTGGGCAAACATGATGGGCGCCGGCATGAGCTCAGGCGTTTCGTCGGTGGCGTACCCGAACATCATGCCCTGGTCCCCCGCCCCGCCGGTGTTCACCCCCATGGCGATGTCCGGCGACTGGCGATCCAGGCTGGTGAGGACGGCGCAGGTCCGGGCGTCGATGCCGTAGCTGGCGTCGGTGTACCCGATGCGTTTGAGGGTGCCCCGGACCACGTCCTGAACGTGGACGTAGGCATCGCTGGTCACCTCCCCCACCACCATGGCCAATCCCGTGGTGACCAGCGTCTCGCACGCCACCCGGGAGGTGGGGTCCTGATCGAGAAGATGGTCCAGGACGGCGTCTGAGATCTGATCGGCGATCTTGTCCGGGTGGCCTTCTGTCACCGATTCGGAGGTGAAGAGCGAATTGCTCACGACGGTTCTTCCGGAGTCAAAGGATGGGGTGGAATCGGAAAGGAAATGGGTGGGAAAGCCTACCGCATCAGCCATCCAGGGACAAGTTCCACCGCCCGGAGAAAACCTTGAGGTCCACGGCGTCGCCCAGTCCCTCCACCAGGGCCGACATGACCCCCTGGACGGTGGGCGCCGCCAGGGCTTTTCGCGCTGCCGAGCGTGCCTCCTCCATGCGCACCGAGCGAATCACCATCTTGACCTCCGGGAGGGCGGGCCAGGCCACGCTCAACGCGGTGATGTCCAGCCCCAGCATGAGAAATACGCCCAGGGGATTGGCGGCCATCTCTCCGCAGACGCTCACCTCGATGCCGGCGGCGCGGGCGACGCGGGAAACCTGGTGGAGCTGCCGCAGGACCGCCGGGTGGAAGGGCTTGTACAGGTGGGCGAGGCGTGTGTTGGTGCGGTCCACGGCCAGGGTGTACTGAACCAGGTCGTTGGTGCCCACGGAAAAGAAGTCGGCGTGGCGCGCGAGTTCCCCCGCCTCCAGGGCCGCGGCCGGGGTCTCGATCATGACGCCCAGCTTGTATCCCGAGTTGTAGGGGATGCCGTCGCGTCGCAGGGCCTCCTCTTCTTCCTCGAGGAGGGCGCGCACCTGTCGCACCTCGTCTACGTCATTGACCAGGGGAAGCATGATGCGCACATCTCCGTGGGCGGTGGCCCGCAGGATGGCGCACAGCTGGGGCCGAAAGAGCTCCGGCCGGTCGAGGCAGACCCGAATGGCCCTCCAGCCCAGGAAGGGGTTTTCCTCCTGGGGCATGTGAAGGAAAACCGGGAATTTGTCTCCCCCGAGGTCGAAGGTGCGGATATAGACCGCACCCTCGGGAAATACCTCCGCCACGCGGCGATAGGCGTGATACTGCTCGTCTTCGTCCGGCAGGTTGGTCCGTCCCACCACGAGGAACTCGGTGCGGAAGAGCCCGATGCCTTCGGCTCCGTGGCGGTGGGCCTTTTCCGCTTCCACGGGGAGATCGAGGTTGGCGCGCAGCG
Source organism: Gemmatimonadota bacterium (assembly GCA_046756305.1). GTDB lineage: Bacteria > Gemmatimonadota > Gemmatimonadetes > Longimicrobiales > Gaopeijiaceae > JBHHWB01. Next base: position 34,712 of record JBHHWB010000021.1, on the reverse strand, counting down.
CCACCGGCTGTCCGTCGCGGGTGACCGACTCCTCGTCGGCGATGACGGCGATCTCCTCCTCCCAGATGAGGAGGTCGCGCTGCCGCTTGCGGAAGGTCTCCCGGTCGTCGTCGTCGGGTTCCAGGACCACCCGCCCGATGCGGCCGTCGAGGATGGCTTCCACCCCCTCCCGGGCCTGGCGTGTCACGCTGCCCAGGCCCACCACCGCCGGGATCTCGAGGGAACGGGCGAGAATGACCCAGTGGGCCGTGCGCGTCCCCTGGTCCGTCGCCACACCGAGTACGCGCTCCGTGTCGATCTGCATGGTGAGGCTGGGGGTGAGGTTGGGCGCCACCAGAATGATGCCTTCCTCGAGATGGGCGAGATCCGAGGGGTCGTGGTGGCCCAGGAGGTGGTGCAGGACGCGAATCATCACGTCCTCGAGGTCGTTGAGACGATCCAGGACCATGGGCTTGGAGGTCCGGCTCCACATGGCCTGGAGCTCCAGCATGCGCCACTCGAAGGCGCGCTGAGCGGTGAGTCGGTTCTCCCGGATGTAGCGTACCGTACCGTCCACCACCGCCGGGTCCTGCAGCATCATGAGCTGGGGCTCGAAGATGCGGGCCTCTATCTGCCCCAGGCGCGTTTCCGTGCGGTGCTGCAGCTCCCGGATCCGGTCCCGAGCCCACGCCAGCGACGCGTGGAAGCGCTCCACCTCCTTTTCCACCTCGTCCTCCTCCACGGTGGCGTGAGGCACCTGGGGTACCCCCCATTCCAGGAGGAATGCCTTCCCCAGGGCGATGCCTTCCGACGCCGGTGCTCCGTCGAGAACGATGCTCATCCCGGCCTACGCCTCCTCGAAGCCGTTCTCTACCAGACGGGCCAGAGAATCCAGGGCTTCGGCGGCATCCTCTCCCCGGGCCGCCAGTTTGAGCGTGCTTCCCTGCTCCGCGGCGAGCATGAGGACCCCCATGATGCTCTTTCCGTTCACCTGCAAACCGTCCTTCTCCACGGTGATGTCCGACTTGAAGCGCCCCGCCACCTTGACGAATTCGGCGGCGGGGCGGGCGTGCATCCCCGCCCGATTCACGATCTCGACTTCCCGCTCCATGTAGGGCTCTCCGGTCATTGCAGTCCCCCCCAGGCGGCGAGCACCACGATGATGGACACGACGATGGCGGCGGCTGGACGCCAGGCTCGATGTCCCAGGATGTCGCCCAGGATCATTCCCACCGCCGCGAGGAGGGTCCAGAGGACGCCCGCGTCGGCCAGTCCCCCGGGGGTGACGAGGATGCTGCCGGCCAGGAGTCCCACCAGGAGGGCGCCTCCGGCGCTGAGAAGCTGAGTCCAGCGCCCCAGCTTGGACGCGCCCAGGTGCCTTCCTACCAGCCTCCCGTCCTGGAGGCCGATACGAAATCCCCAGATCCGTAAACCCAGATGGCCCAGGTTGTACAGGACGAGAAACGTAATCAAAACTACAGGAACCGGAGCGGAGAGCCAGTAAAGGGTCATGGAGAGGAGAGAGACCGCCGGCAGCCACGCCGCCCAGACGAGGGCGTCGCCCAGGCCGCCGAGGGGGCCTCGTACGGCGGTCTTGAACCGACGTATGGCTTCCGGGGGTTCCCCGTCCAGCTCCATGTGGATGGTCGCGCCCAGGGCCACGGTGCTCAGGTAGGGGTGGGCGTTGAAGTGGTCCAGATGGCGGCGGATGGCCGCCTCCAGCGCCTCGGGATCATCGCCGTAGAGCTTCTTGAGCACGGGCAGCATGGCGAAGGCGAAACCCGACCCCAGCATGGAGTGGTAGTTCCATGAGCCCTGAATCAGAAAGGACCTCAGGAAGACGTTCAGGAGGGTCCCCACGCCTACGCGCTTCGTCACAGGAGGCGCCCTCCCAGGATGCCCAGGGCGAGCCCCAGCACGAAGAGGATGCGACGCCGGCGAAAGCCGCCAACGCCGCGCAGGAAGATTCCGGCGGAGACGGCCCCTCCCACCAGGATTACGGCCAGTGTGTGATGGAGGTGCCACGTCCAAAGGTCCGTGAAGGGTTCCATCCCCAACCGGCCCAGGAGGAGCCCCACCAGGGTGACGGCGGTGCCGCGCAGGAAGTCCAGCGCGATGGCGCCAAGGTGCGCCCCGGCGACCCTCCCCGGGGTGGGATGCGCGGTGCCGGCATCGGGGGCAAGGCGGTCGTTGAGATGGCGAAGGGCGGTGACGGTGACGGAGCCCACCTGTCCCCACAGGAGCCCTATGACCACGCCCACGGCCATGGCCGCAGATCCCTCGCCGCCGCATGCCGTTCCCACGGCCACCACCGTCGCCGTGGGGCCTTCCGGGAAGCGGGACCCGCCCGTGGGAAAGGAGACGAGAAGGTAGAGCTCCAGAAGGGCTCCGATGAGAAGGCCCAGGGCGGGTTCGCCCAGAATCCACCCCGTGATCCAGCCGGCTACCAGCGGCCGGGAAAACATGAACTGGCCCACTGCGGTCCCGTCCAGGGCGAGAAGACCGCCGGCAACGGAGACCAGCCACAGCTCGCTCATCGAGCCAGAAGCTGCTTCAGCGAAACGCGGTGGGCGTCGGGAAGGTCGCGGGCGGAGATCTCGGCTCCCTCCTCGGCCAGGTGACGAAGTTCCTCCCGGTCGTGTTCGGTCAGAAAAAGATAGGGAAGGACTTCCTTACGGCCGGGCTCGTAGTGGATGCCGCCCAGGTTCACTTCCCGTCCCGACAGCCTTCCCTCCTCCCCCAGACGGGTCATGGTGTCGATGTCCCGAGTGAGAAGGATGGTGCGCCGCGGATCGGCCTCCCACTCCTCCAGATGGGCCCGAGCCGAGTCCACGTCGGTGAAGAGAACCTCGGCGCCTCCCGCCCCCAGCCGGTAGAGCTCCTGCTCCCAGTCGCTGTGCGCCAGGGCATCGTCGACCACGATGTAGCGTTCCGGGCGGAGTTGGCTTCCCCAGCCGATGGCCACCTGCCCGTGGATCAGACGTTCGTCCACCCGGAAGAGATCGATGGCCATGGTTTCTCAGGCCGGTCTGCCCAACTGAGCGATTCCCTCCCGCCCCTTTTCCAGCAGCCTGGGAACCAGTTCTTCCAGGGACAGATCCCGGTGGAAGACGAAATCCAGCGCGATGGGGAGGTTCACGCCGCAGATCACGGCCCGCTTGGGGTGGCCCCGGGACGAGGCGAAGGCGGCGGTGCCGCAGGAGCCGCTCTGCAGATCGACGAAGATCACCGCCGGTCCCTCTCCCGCCGCCTGGTCGATGGCGCGGCCCAGCTCCTCGGGGCTCAAGCCGTCGTTGGAGATGGACGTGAGGCCGTCGGCGGCCGGTCCGGCGATGCGCCGCACCGCATCGATGAGTCCTTCGGCCAGATGCCCGTGACTGACGATGAGTCCACGGGCGGGCGTGTCACTCATAGTCCTGCTCCAGGTATTCCTGGATGGGACGCATTCGGTTCTGGAGACGCTGGTTGAAGGCCTCGGCCGCGTTGATTCCCGAGTATTTCAGGAGGTGATTCATGGCCACCACCTCGGAGATCACCGTGATGTTCTTTCCCGGGTTCAGGGGCACCGTGACCCGGGGAACGCTGACGCCGAGGATCTCCTGATAATCCTCCACCAGGCCGGTGCGCGAGTAGTCGGCGTTCTGCTCCCAGAGTTCCAGCTTCACCACCACCTCGATGCGTTTCTGTTGGCGCGTAGCGCGCACGCCGAACAGGGCCGAGATGTCGATGATCCCCACCCCCCGGATCTCCATGTGATGACCCTGAAGCTCATGCCCCCGCCCGATGAGGACGTTGTTGCCCTGGCGAGTCGCGAGCACCAGGTCGTCGGCGACCAGACGGTGGCCGCGCTCCACCAGGTCAAGAACGCACTCGCTCTTCCCGACCCCGCTCTCCCCCATGAAGAGAAGACCCACGCCGTAGACATCGGCCAGGGAGCCGTGAAGGTTCGTGCTCGGCGCCATGGCCCGTTCCAGAAAGGGCTTGATGCGCCGGTAGAACTCCTTGGTGGAAACATGGCTGAGGAGGACGGGGATCTGGTGGGCCGCCGCCAACTCCAGGAACACATCGGGGATGTGGAGACCCTTGGTGACGAAGATGGCCGGAACATCGAACTTGAAGAGGCGGTCGAGGCGTTCACGCACCTCATCTTCGGAAAGAGATGCCAGATAGGTCATCTCCGTCTCGCCGAACACCCACATCCGTCCTTCGGCCACACGGGCCGTGTAGCCCGCCAGAGCGAGCCCCGGGCTGGAAATGTCCGGGTCGGCCGCCTCCCGCTCCAGGGAGACCTGGGGTGTCATGAGCTCGAGTTTGAGCTTCTCGCGCTTTACGTCGAGGATGTCGCGGATCGGGATGCTCCGCATGGGGACGGAGCCGTTCGTGTCCTCAGTCACTGCGTCATTCGGTGATGAGCTGCTCAGCGGGCTTAGGAGCCTTGTGGTCCTTGAGCTGATCCCTGCTCCGCCTCAGGATCTTGGCGGCCCGGTCCCAGACCCGGTCCAGAGCCGAGCGGAAGTCGTCTCCGGACGCGCGCGCCACCACCGGCGGCCCTCCATTTACCGAAAGGATGACCTCCACCCGCCGTTCCCTCTTTTCTTCGGTAAAGATGACTTCGGCGGAGGAAAGGCGGGGATCGAATCTGCTCAAGCGGGGGATCTGCTCCTCGGTGCGGGTGCGAACGGCTTCGGGAATATCACAGTGTCGGGCAACGATCTGGATCCTCAAGTCGACCTCCGATGGGGACAGTTGGTCTTCGATCTTCAAGTTAGTCGGGGCGGGCTGAGCCCACCACCCGGAACAGGAATTCTTCCATGCGATCCGCGGTGCGGTCCCACGAAAACTCCTCGGCGAAGGCGCGGGCGTTGCGCCCCATCTCCTCGCGGAGTGGGGCGTCTTCGAGAAGCGTCCCCAGGGCCTCCGCCAGCGCGGGAACGTCCCCGTGGGGCGCGAGGAGCCCCGTTTTTCCCGGGACCACAGATTCCCGCAGGCCGGGGGCGTCGGAAGCGACGGTGGGCGTACCGCAGGCCGCAGCCTCCATGTTGCTGATCCCCCACCCTTCCTTCGGGGAGGTGAGGGTATGAATCCAGCTCCGGCGTAGCAGCTCCAGCTTCTCCTCTTCGGATACGAAGCCGAGGAAGCGCACGTGGCCCTCCAGTCCCATCGTGCGCGTGAGGCGTTCGAGACGAGGACGGTCGTCGCCCTTTCCGCCGATGAGGAAGCGCACCTGCGTGCCCCGGGCCACCAGCGCCCGCACCGCGGCCAGCACCAGGTCCACCCCCTTGTAGCGTTTCAGGCGCCCCAGGTAGAGGATCGTGGGCTCGTCGTAGCGCACCCCCTCCGGATCGGGTGTGTAGCGATCCAGATCCACACCGTTGGGGATGACCTCGATGCGGTCGGGATCCATCCCGCGGCGGATGAGGTCTTCGCGGGTGCTCTCCGAGACGGCCACGGTGGGGCGGCGGCAGAAGACCCGGGGCACGGGGCGTTCGAGGACCCACGTGGCGGCGGCGAGGGGGAGCGCGGCTTCCTGGAAGGCGGTGGCCCCGAAAAGGTGGTGGACGAGAAGCGCCACGGGGGTTCGCACCCAGAAGGGGGTGAAGAGGGGGACCTTGTTCAGGTCTTCCACCACCACGTCAAAGGTATGCGCCTGCAGATGACGCCGGGCGTAGAGGGGGGCGGCGGCCGAAAAGGTGTAACGGCCTCCGGTGCGATGCACCTCCATGCCGTCGAGGAACTCCCGGGTGGGTGCCCCGCTCCAGCCGGAGACCAGGAGGGTGACGGCGTGTCCTCGCGCGGCGAGACGGCCGAAGGTCTCGTGGAGATGCGCTTCCGCTCCTCCCGCCTGGGGGTTCTCACGGTCCTGCCAGTTGACCACGAGAATGCGAAGACGGCGGTCATTCACGGCCGGCGTCTCCCCCCTTCGCCCCCCTTTCGGTACAGGGCGTCCAGGACGCCGTTGACGAACCGGGGCGACTCGGGACCCCCGTACGTTTCCGCGAGACGGACCGCTTCCTGGATGGAGACCTTGGGAGGGATGTCATCGCGGAAGAGCATCTCGGCGGCGGCCAGGCGAAGAATCCCCCGGTCGATGGCCGACAGCCGGTCGAGCCTCCAGTTGTCCAGAGCCAGGCGGAGCTCCCGGTCCAGCTCGGGCAGGTGCTCTTCGATGAGGCGGACGATCTCGGTGACGTATTCGATCCTGCGGGGCGAGATCCGCCGCGTCGCCACCGTGTCTTCCAGGGCTTCGGAAAGCGTTTCGGAAACGGAGCCCGATTCCCACCGGTACAGGACCTGGAGGATCCACGCCCGCGCCCGGCTGCGGTCGAGACGTTCCCTCCAGCTCAGCGGGGTGGACCGGTTCACGGGGCGTCGAGCTCCCGGAAAAGATCCACCATCTGCAGGGCACTGAGCGTGGCTTCGTAACCCTTGTTCTGTACACCCTCCCCCGCCCGAGCCATGGCCTGGGCGTGGGTGTCGGTTGTGAGGACTCCGAAGACCACGGGCACCGACGCCTCCCGCGCCACCGCTCCCAGGCCGCGGGTGGCTTCGCTGCACACGTATTCGAAGTGGGGCGTCTCCCCCCGGATCACACACCCCAGCGTGACGACGCAATCATGGGCGCCCATCGCCAGAACCCGGGCCGCCGCCTGGGGAAGCTCCCAGGCTCCGGGGACGCGATACACCGAGACGTCCTCCGAGAGACCGCCGTGGTCCATGAGACAGCGCAGGGCACCATCCACAAGGCGGTCGGTGACGTCGGCGTTGAAGCGGGCGGCGATGACGGCCACCCGAACGCCCCGGGCGTCCACAGTGCCCCGGGAGGCGTGGGCGTGCGTGCCCTCGGTGCTCACAGGATGTGTCCCAGTTTAGTGCGTTTCGTGGAGAGGTACCGTTCGTTGTGTTCATTGCCGGGAACCTTGAGGGGCTCCCGGCCGGTGATCTCGATGTCGTACCCGTCCAGGCCCACGATCTTGCGAGGGTTGTTGGTGAGGAGCCGGACGGAATGGAGTCCCAGGTCCAGGAGGATCTGGGCCCCGATGCCGTAGTCCCGCAGGTCGGGCTTGAAGCCGAGACGCTCGTTGGCCTCCACCGTGTCCAGGCCTTCGTCCTGGAAGAAGTAGGCCTTGATCTTGTTCCCGAGCCCGATCCCCCGGCCCTCCTGGCGCAGGTAAACGATGGCGCCCAGGCCCTCTGCCTCGATCCGCGCCATGGCCGCCTGCAACTGTTCTCCGCAGTCGCAGCGCTGGGAGCCGAAAACGTCCCCGGTGAGACATTCGGAGTGCATGCGCACCAACACGTTTCCCTTGCCCTCGATCTCCCCCTTCACCAGGGCCAGGTGCTCCCGTTGGTCGATGAGGCTCTCGTAGCCGATGACGCGGAAGTGGCCGTGATCCGTGGGAAGGTCCGCCTCGGCGATGCGGCGGACCAGGCGGGTCTTGGTGAGGCGGTACGCCACGAGCTGCGCCACCGTGATGAAGCGCAGGCCGTGCTCCTTGGCGAAGACTTCCAACTGGGGGCGCCGCGCCATGGTTCCATCGGGGTTGAGGATCTCACAGATGACCCCCACCGGCTCAAATCCCGCCAGGCGGGCCAGATCCACCGCGGCTTCGGTCTGCCCCACCCTGCGAAGCACGCCGCCCTTCTTGGCCCGCAGGGGGAAAATATGGCCCGGCCTGCGCAGGTCCTCGGGGCGGGTCTCGGAATCGAGAAGGACCTGCACCGTCTTGGCCCGATCGTGGGCGCTGATCCCCGTGGTGACACCGAAGCGGCGATGGGCGTCCACCGAAACGGTGAAGGCCGTGCCCTGGGGGTCGGTGTTGGTATCGGTCATGAGCGGCAGGTCGAGCTGGTCGGCCCGCTCGTCGGTCAGGGCCACGCAGATGAGGCCTCGACCGAACTTGGTCATGAAGTTGATAGCCTCAGGCGTGATGGCCGCTGCGGCCATGACCAGGTCGCCCTCATTTTCCCGGTCTTCGTCGTCGGCGACGATGACCATACGGCCCTGGCGAATATCTTCAATCGCGTCTACGACGCTGTCGAATGTCATGAATGTGTCCCTTCATGGCTCTGTTTGGCCATGATTTTACCCACGTACTTCCCGATCAGGTCCCCCTCCACGTTGACGGGGTCGCCGGGAGTGAGACGTCCAAGGTTCGTGTGGGTCCACGTAAAGGGGATGATACCGATCTGTATGACGTCGTCCTCCCGAAAATCGCTCACCGTGAGGCTTACCCCGTTGAGCGTGATGGATCCATGGAGGATGGTGTAGTCCGCCACCTCCCGGGGGATCCTGAAATCCATGCGCCAGAACTCGCCGTCCCGGATCACCTCCATCACATGGCCCACCCCGTCCACGTGGCCCTGGACGATGTGGCCGTCCAGGCGGTCTCCCACGCGGACCGCGCGCTCGAGGTTGACGGGCGAACCCTCCCGGTAGCTACCCGCGAGGGTTCGTTCCAGAGTGGTCCCGATGACGTCCACCGAAAAGGCGTCCCCCTCCAACTCCACCACCGTGAGACAGGCCCCGTCCACCGCCACCGAGTCTCCGGCGCCGATCTCACCGGCGAAGGAAGGCGCCGAGATGAAGAAGCGGCGCGTGGTTTCCCGATCCTCCACCCTCATGATGGTGCCCATGCCTTCGATGATGCCCGTGAACATTCAGTCCGTCTCCCGGTCCAGAACGATGAGCGTATCCCTTCCAAAGGTGGCGGGGCCTTCCACCGGGCGGAATGCCTCCCAGGTCAATTCCTCGGCACGGGATCCGAATGCCGGCAGCCCGTTCTCGCCCAGCGTCAGGGGTGCGAAGAAGAGATACACGCGGTGAACCCGGTCCTCTCTCAGGAGGGAGGCGGCCAGTGTGGGGCCTCCCTCGCAAAGGACGGAGCGGATCCCCAGATCCGCGGCTACAGCGAGAACTCGGTTCAGATCCAGATGGTGTCCCGCTCCAGGAACGGGGTGGACATGGGCGCCGGCCCCTTCCAGCCGTTCCAGATCTCCTTGGGCCGCCTCGGGACCCGTGAAGACGTGCACCTCGCCTCCGCCCTCCGCGTTGAAGAGGGCCGCGTCCGGGGGGAGGGACCCTCGGGAATCCAGGATCATCCGCCGGGGCGGAACCCGCGGCGGAGGATCCGACCGGGCCGTAAGGAGGGGATCGTCTACACGGGCCGTCCCCGCGCCCACCAGGATGGCGTCGAATCCGCTGCGCAAGCGGTGGACCTCGGCCTGGCTCTGCTCCCCCGTGATGGCCGTCCGCTCCCCCCGGCGGCGCGCCACCTTGCCGTCCAGGGTGAGAGCCATTTTCAGTGCCACGAAGGGTCCTTGCGCGGCGGCGGCGTGAAAGAAGGCGGGATTCTCAGCCCGTGCGACTCGGACGTCCCAGACGGGGCCCACCACCTGGACGCCGGCCTCCCGCAGCGTTTCCGCGCCGCCCCCGGACACATGGCCGGGATCGGCCGCTCCGAAGACCACGCGCTCGACCCCGGCCGCCACGAGCGCCCGGGAGCAGGGCGGCGTCTTGCCGTGGTGGTCGCACGGTTCCAGCGATACGTAGGCCGTAGCACCCCGGGCGCGCTCCCCCGCCGCCTGAAGGGCCACCACCTCGGCGTGGGGCCCGCCGAATTCGGCGTGGTATCCCTCCCCCACGATGCGCCCTTCCTTGACCAGGACGCAGCCCACCACCGGATTGGGGTGAACCCGGCCCCAACCCGCACGCCCCAGGACCCGGGCCCGCTCGAGGAGGCGGAGATCTTCAGGCGTGGGGGCGGCCGCCCTCGGCATGGCGTGGCCCCGGCCTCAGATGGTCAGGCGGAAGGCGAAGCCGGCGAAGGGCCTGCCCGAGGTGGGGTCGTAGGGGGCCCCCTGGTACCCGGGAACGGCGGGGAACCCCCGCGCCCATCCCCCTTCGGCCGAGATCTGGAGGATGAGGAGGTTCCATGAGATCCCGCCGAAAAAGAGGGTGCGGTGGGAGGAGAATTCCTCGATCCCGGCTGCGGGGAACCCCCGCACGTCAATGCGGGCCGACCCACCGTATTCATCCCGGCCGACGCCCGCCATGACACCCACCGAGAGAATGTCTTTGCCCACGGTGAGGCGCAGGGCGTTGACCACCGGGTCCACCCGGGCCACCGACCGGGAGCCGGAGAGGGCCTCGCCGAAGGTCACCTCGCCCAGGTAGCGCCGGGTGTAGGAAAGAGAGATCCCGGGGGTGGTGAAGGATTCCCGCAGAATCCCCAGGCGGGCCCCGAAGGAGAAGGCCGTCACGGGTCCGTTGAACCCCTCCGCCTCAGGGAGGAAGACGACCCCGGCCGCCGCCAGAAGGTCCAGGGAAAGGATGCCCCCCACGGTGGGGATCAACGAAAAGCCGTCGAAGACCCCCGCCGTGACCTCGCCGCGAAGGGAGGGCACGAGAAAGGTGGCCTTACGCGCCGGGTTGGTGCCCGAAGCGGTGAGATCGGGAACGCCCAGGGGGGCAAACCCGGCCCGGCCGCTCACGGCCAGCCGGGGAGTACGCCCGAGGCGGCGGCCCAGGGTGCTGGCGCTGCCCGCCACCTCCGTACCCGGGCCCGTCAGGAGTGCCGCGCCCCCCTGGAGGGCCTGGGCCACCACTGCGGCCTCCACGCAGAGGGCTTCCAAGGCGCCCTGGGCCGTGCAGGGTCGGCTCAGCTCCATGACCGACTGGGCTGCGGCGGCCCGGGGAAGGCTCCCGAGGGCGAGGAGCACGGCGAGGACGGGGCCGAGGGATAGGCCGCGACGAGGGCCGCAGAATCCGGCTCGGAAGGCGGGCCGGGACCCGTCTCCGACTGCGGCGCAGAAAGCGTCGCCCATGCCCGAACAGCAAGCCCGGGAGGAGCTCTTGGCGGTCATGGCGGGTACGTGACCCCCTGGCCGGGTCGCACCCGGCCGATGACCCAGGACTCCACGCCCTGCTCTGCGGCCTTTCCTTGAAGGAGGTCCGCTTCTTCCGGGTTCACGACGGCGATCATCCCGATTCCCATGTTGAAGACGCGATCCATTTCGTCCCGGGATACGCCGCCGGCCTCCTGGAGTGTCCTGAACACAGCGGGCACGGGCCACGCGGTCCGGTCCACCTCCGCTCCCAGCCCTTGAGGAAGAACGCGGGGAAGGTTCCCGGGGATCCCGCCCCCGGTGATGTGGGCCAGGGCGTGGATCCGACCCTCGTTGAGGAGGGGCTGGAGAAGCGCCAGATAGGAGCGGTGGACGGACAGGAGTTCCTCTCCCACCGTCCGCTCGGTTCCGGGAAAAGGATCGTCCACGTCCAGCCCCATGACCTGGAAGACGATATGGCGCGCCAGCGTGTACCCGTTGGTGTGCAGTCCCGAGGAGGCCAGACCCACCAGGAGGTCCCCCTCCCGGACGGTGCTTCCGTCCAGGAGCGCCCCTTCTTCCACGAGCCCGACGATGAAACCCGCCAGGTCGTACTCACCCGCAGCGTAAAAGTCGGGCATCTGTGCCGTCTCCCCGCCCAGGAGGGCGCACCCGTTCTCCTTACACGCCACGGCGATGCCCCTCACCACCTCCTGCACCACCCCGCCATCCATCTCCCCCGTTGCCAGGTAATCGAGAAAGAAGAGAGGCCGGGCTCCCTGGACCAGGATGTCATTGACGCAGTGGTTCACCAGGCACCGGCCTACCGTGTCGTGCCGCCCGGCCCGAAAGGCGATCTTCAATTTGGTGCCCACCCCGTCAGCCGAGGATACCAGGACCGGTGCCGTGGCATCCGGCGGAACGCGGTACAGCCCCCCGAAGGCGCCCAGCTCCGAGAGGGTGTTGGAGTCGCGGGTGGAGGCCACCAGAGCCTTGAGCCGCTCCTTGGCGCTTTCGGCTGCGTCCAGGTCCACACCCGTATCGCGATAGCTCAGGCCGGCGTCACCCATGACCCATCTCCCCGACGTGGGCGTCGAAGGCCGTCATTTCCCTGAACCCCCGGACCCGGTCCGCCACCTCGTTCATGTCCAGGGTGCGGAAGCGATTCACGCTGAAGTCCTCCACAGCGAAGGATCCCATGGTGGAACCGTACACCACGGCCCGGCGAAGGTTGTCGTCGTCGACCTCACATCCCGTATGGGCCAGATATCCCATGAATCCCCCGGCGAAGGCGTCTCCCGCTCCCGTGGGATCGAAGACGGTCTCCAGAGGATATCCCGGCACGAAGAAGACCCACCCGTCGGCGAAGAGAATCGCTCCGTGCTCCCCCTTCTTCACCACCACGATACGGGGACCCCGCTCCCGGATCCAGCGCGACGCCTTGAGGAGGTTGGGCTCATCGGCCAACTGCCGAGCTTCGGCGTCGTTGACCATGAGGATGTCCACCCGCTCCAGGAGCTCCAGAAGCTCCTTCCGGTTGCCTTCGATCCAGTAGTTCATGGTGTCGCAGGCCACGATGCGGGGGGCCGCCACCTGATCCAGGACGTCGTGCTGAAGCTGGGGATGGATGTTGCCCAGGAAGACGCACCCCGCGGTCCGAAAATCCTCGGGGATGCGCGGCTGGAAATCGGCGAAGACCCCGAGACGGGTCTCCAGCGTATCCCGGCTGTTGAGGTCGTAGTGGTAGCGCCCCGCCCAGAAGAAGCTCTCCCCCGAGCGCTGCTCGATTCCCGAAAGGTCGGCGCCGCGTTCTTCAAGGAAGGTGAGATCCTCCAGGGGGTAGTCGTCTCCCACGACGCCCACCATCTGAACGGGGTGGAAGAAGGTTCCCGAAGCCGCGAAGAAGTTGGCCGAGCCGCCTACGACGCGCTCCGCTTTGCCGAAGGGGGTTTCCACCGAATCCAGGGCCACGCTTCCGACACAGAGGATCGACATGAGGGGATCGGGGTTCAGGGTGGGAAAGGGGTTCAGGAGGGGGAGGCGTCGGGCTGCCGATCCATGCGCCGGGGAGCCGTGATGCCCAGGAGTGAAAGGCCGTTGTGGAGCACGATCTGTACGGCGCGCGCCAGAGCGAGACGGGCCCGGCGCAGCTCTGCATCGTCCACCAGCACCGCCAGCTCCGGGTTGCGGGTGGGGTTGCCGGCGTGGTACCAGGAGTTGGCCGCGCCAGCGGTCTGCTCCAGGTAGTCGCAGACGATGTGGGGCGCCCGTGCCGCCGCCGCCCGCTCCACCACGTTCGGGAAGGAGCCCAGCTGTTTGATGAGCTCCCGCTCCAGGTCGTGGGTCAGGAGGGAAAGGTCCGCCGCCCCCGGTGTGATCTGTTCTTCGTCCACCCCTGCCCTGGCGAAGATGGAGCACATACGGGCATGCGCGTACTGCACCTTGTAAACCGGGTTCTTGTCGGACTGCTCCAGGGCCAGCGTGAGGTCGAAGACCAGGTGGGCGTCGGCTTTGCGCATCTGCAGGAAGTAGCGGGCCACATCCACACCCACCTCCTCGAAGAGCTCCCGCAGTGTGGTGTAGGCCCCCGCCCGTTTGGAGAACTTGACCTCTTTGCCGTCCCGTTCCACCCGCACCATCTGGTGGAGGACGTATTCGGGATAGCCGGGGGGCAGCCCCAACGCCTGCAGGCCGGCCCGCACCCGGGCCACCGTCCCGTGGTGGTCGGCGCCCTGCACATTGATGGCGTGGTGGTATCCCCGGGCCCACTTGTCCATATGATAGGCCACGTCGGGGAGGAAGTAGGTGGGCTGGCCGTTGGCCCGGATCATGACCCGGTCCTTGTCGTCTCCGAACTCGGTGGTGCGCAACCAGACGGCCCCGTCGCGCTCGTAGACGTACCCCGCTTCGCGGAGTGCTCGGACGGTAGCCGCTACCTTCCCGTCACGGTACAGGCTCGACTCCAGGAAATATTCGTCGAATCGCACACGGAACTCGGCCAGATCCCGGTCCTGTTCCTCGCGCAGCATGCGTACGGCGTGTTCCCGCATGGCGTCCAGAGCCTCGGGGGAGTCGTCCTCGACGTAGCGCTCCCCCACCTCCTCCACGAGGGCTGCGGCCACGTCCTTCACGTACTCTCCCTGGTAGCCGCCCTCGGGGATCTCCGCCGCTTTGCCGAAGTGCTGCAGATACCGGGCACGCACCGAACGGGCCAGGTTGTCCATCTGGGTGCCGGCGTCGTTGTAGTAAAACTCCCGGTGCACCCGCCACCCGGTCCATTCAAGGAGCGCGGCGATGGCGTCGCCCAGGGCGGCCTGGCGTCCGTGGCCCAGATGCAGGGGGCCCGTGGGATTGGCCGAGACGAACTCCACCATGATCTTTTGGCCCTGCCCGATCCGGGAGCGCCCGTAGCTCGAGGCCTCCTCCAGGATGCGATCCACGCCCGCGGCCACCACACCGGAGGCCAGGCGGAAGTTGAGGAAGCCCGGTCCCGCTACCTCCACCGACTCCACGCCGGCGCGGGCCAGGTCGAGTCGGGCGGCCACTTCCTCGGCGACGGCTCTGGGCGGACGCCCGAGGCGCCCGGCCAGGGTGAGGGCGACGTTGCTGGCCACATCGCCGTGGGTGGGGTCCCGAGGCTGCTCGAGGCGCACCTCGGCGTCCTCGACCCCCATGTCGGCCAGGGCCTCCTGCAACGCAGCACGAATGGCTTCATGGGCCATGGCGGTCAACTGCCTTCCTTGGATGCGCCCGGGGCGCCGCCCTTGGCACCGGAAGCGCCGCTTCCCGAATCCCCGTCCTTTGCATCGCCTCCGCCCCCCTCCCCCGACTTCTCCCGGGAGGCCTCCTTCTTGTAGTCCTCGCTCCGGTAGTCGGTGATATAGAAGCCCTCTCCTTTGAAGAGGAACCCGGCTCCGCCGGAAATCTTTCGCTGGGCCTGGGCTCCACACTCGGGGCAGGCGGCAACGGGGTCCTCGGAGATCCTCTGGAAGACCTCGAAGTGGTGCCCGTTGGGGCAGATGTATTCGTATGTGGGCATGGTCGTCATCCCTACCATGAGAGCGCTTCCCCGGAAGGGCGGGAGCGCAGAGTGGCAACAGCCCGAAAAGCTAACGTGGAGGCGGCCTCCTGTCAGCGCGGATCAGCCGTCGTAGGTCCCCCATACGGAGCGCAGCGTATCGCTGACCTCTCCCAGCGTCGCGCCCGCCTTCACAGCGGCGATGATGGGGGGAAGGAGATTGTTCTCCCCCGTCGCTGTCTCCCGGACCCGCGCGAGGGCCTCTGTCACGGCCGGAGCCGAGCGTGCCTTGCGAAACTCGGCGAGCTTGCGCGTCTGCTCGGCCTCCAACTCGCTGTAGTCGGGACGGGCGGTGGCGGGGGGTGGCTCGTCTTCGGTATACACGTTGACGCCGACCACGGGGCGGGTACCGGCCTCCACCGCCCTCTGGATGGCGTAGGCCGAGCGGTGGATCTCTTCCTGCATGAAGCCGATGGACACCGCGGCGCCGCCCTCCTCCTCGATGCGGTCCAGGTACTCCCGTGCCCGGGCCTCGATCTCGTCGGTGAGGGCTTCGAGGAAATAGGATCCTCCCAGGGGATCCACAGTACGCCCGACCCCCGATTCCGACGCCAGGATCTGCTGGGTGCGCAGCGCGAGCTTCGCGGAAGCCTCGCTGGGAAGGGCCAGGGCCTCGTCATATCCGTTGGTGTGCAGCGACTGGGTTCCGCCCAGGACGGCGGCCAGGGCCTGCACCGCCACGCGCACCACATTGTTGAGGGGCTGCTGGGCCGTGAGGGTGGATCCACCTGTCTGCGTGTGAAAGCGCAGGCGGGCGCTCCGGTCCGAGGCGCCGTAGCGCTCCCGCATGAGGCGCGCCCACAGACGGCGTGCCGCCCGGAACTTGGCCACCTCCTCCAGGAAGTCGTTGTGCGCCGCGAAGAAGAAGGAAAGGCGGGGAGCGAAGGATTCCAGCTCCAGGCCGCGGGCCAGGGCCCGGTCCACGTACTCCAGGCCGTTGGCGAAGGTGAAGGCCACTTCCTGCGGCGCCGTGGCGCCGGCCTCGCGCATGTGGTATCCGGAGATGGAAATGGGATTCCAGCGCGGCACTTCCTTTGCGCAGAAGGCCATGATGTCCGAGGTAAGGCGCAGCGATGGGTCCACCGGATAGATGTAGGTTCCCCGCGCGATGTATTCCTTGAGGACATCATTCTGGATGGTCCCTGCCAGGCGGTCGCGCGGGATGCCCTGTTCGTCTCCCAGGGCGATGTAAAATGCCAGGAGAATGGCCGCCGTGGAATTGATGGTCATGGAGGTGGAGACCTGGTCCAGGCGGATCCCGGCGAAGAGGGTTCGCATGTCGTCCAGGGTGCCCACCGCCACGCCCACCCGACCCACCTCGCCCCGGGCCATGGGGTGATCCGAGTCGTACCCCATCTGGGTCGGCAGATCGAACGCCACGCTCAGTCCGGTCTGGCCCTCTTCCAGCAGGTAGCGAAAGCGCTCGTTGGTCTCTTCGGCGGTGCCGAATCCTGCATACTGGCGCATGGTCCACACCCGCCCCCGGTACATGTCCGGATAGACGCCCCGGGTGAAGGGAAAGGCACCCGGCTCTCCCAGGGACGCGGCGGGGTCGAAGGCCGGGTCCGGTCCGTAGACCCGATCCACGGGGATTCCGCTGTCGGTCAGAAAGCTCTTCTCTTCGTTCATGCCTCCTCCTCGGCCGCAGACTCGGGCGCCGCCATGTCGATGAGGACCTGATCCTTCTCCACCGCGTCGCCGGCCGTGACGTGGATCCGTGCCACCACCCCCGGGGCTTCGGCCTTCAGCTCGTTCTCCATCTTCATGGCCTCCACGATGACCACGCCCTGGCCCGCATCCACCCGATCCCCCTCTT
This sequence comes from Gemmatimonadota bacterium, assembly GCA_046756305.1. Lineage (GTDB taxonomy): Bacteria > Gemmatimonadota > Gemmatimonadetes > Longimicrobiales > Gaopeijiaceae > JBHHWB01. The sequence goes on along the minus strand of JBHHWB010000021.1, from coordinate 18,015 downwards.
CCACTTCAACCTTGACCACCAGTCCCGGCATGGGCGCGCGCACCGGGCGCGGGCCCGACACCTTCGCCGAGGACCTGGTCATCTCTCGGATGACGCGGGTGCGCTCGTCCAGGACCTCCACCTCCAGGCGCCTGCCTGGCAGGTGGAGGTTCCAGACGCCATCCTCACGTCGCGCCAGAAAGCGCTGGGAGCGCCCATCCAGGAGGAGGTGGTGAAGCTCCGTGCCTTCCAGGTGCGCGAGCTCCGCGGAAACCCCTTCTCCGTCGACGCGCACCCCCTCGGCGCCCAACTCCACCACGAAGGTCCTGCCGTTCACCCTGGCGAAGTACTTCACCGGCGTCCACCCTCCTGGAGGAGACGCGCAACCGCCTCCACATGGGCTGTCTGGGGAAAGAGATCAAAGCCGGTTACCGCATCGAGGCGGTACCCCGAGGCAAGGCGATGCAGGTCCCGGGCCAGCGTCGCGGGGTTGCAGCTCACGTAAAGGATGACGTCGGGGGGCGTGGCGAGAAGCACCTCCACCACCTCCCGGGCAAGGCCCTCCCGTGGTGGATTGAGGATGGCCACGTCGGCCGGGAGGGCGCGCCCAAGGCGCTCCTCCACCGGACCCTCCAGAAGGGCGAAGCCCGACGGTGCGGCGTCGCGGGCGCGGGCAGCCGCCTCCGGGTCCCGCTCGATCCCGACGACGCGGATTCCCTCGGCAGCCAGGGGAAGCCCGTAGGCGCCGCCGCCGCAGTAGGCGTCCACAACCTTCCCGGGCGTTGCCTGCAAGGCCGACGTCACGACGTGGGAGACGAGGGCCGCCCCCGCTGCCCGGTTCGCCTGCTCGAAGCCGGTAGGCGGCGAGTCGGGCGGTGATGTCTGCGAGAAGTCTCGGGAGACGGGTCCACCGACCCGGCGTGGAGCTTCCGCGGCCCCGGGGCGGTGCCACACCGAGGCGAGGCCGGTGCTCTCCCACAGGACGGACTCCGGTTCCCAACCGGGAGCGCCTCCCTCGACGACGAGATGCACCCGGGGAACGGGGGGGACACCGCCGCCCCCTTCGGCTCCTTCTCCCTCCAGGCGAAGCGTGAGGCCGAGCCGGCGCCCTGCGGGGAGCCGGCGGGCGCCCGGTCCCCAGGCGTCGCGCAGGGCGCTCCACACCCGCACGAGAGGCTCCTCCCCCAGGAGGCAGTCGGAAAGGTCCACGACGCGGGAGGGACGCTCCACGTCGTGAAAGCCGGCCACCACACGCCCTCCCCTCAGACGCCTGAGCGTGAAGCGCAGACGGCTCCGGTAGTGGAGCGTGCGCGGAGACGGCACGACGGCAGGGGGAGCGGTCTCCTCTCTTCCCCCGATGCGGGAAAGGGCGTCCCGGATGAAGATGCCCTTCCAGAGCAACTGCTCCGGGTACGGAAGATGCTGCAAGGCGCACCCGCCGCAGCGGGCAAAGTGGCGGCATGGAGGCGGCACGCGCGAGGGACTCTCTTCGAGGATGCGCACCAGCCTCCCCCGCGCCCACCGCTTCTTCACCCGCTCAAGGACGATCTCGGCGCGATCCCCCGGCGCGGTGCGGGGCACGAAGACCACACGGCCGTCCTCAAGGTGACCCATGCCTTCGCCTCCCGCGGCCAGCGCCTCGATGCGCACCGCAACCGCCGCGTGCGGCTCCGCGGTCACGGCGCTCACGTCGCCCTCCAGGGCCATCCCGCCCGGCGCCAGGAGGAGAGGGCCTCTCCGTCGCACCCCCGCCCCACACCGGGGAGACGGTGGCGTTCCCGATGGCCTTCCTCCAGCAGGGCGGCCGCCACCGCCGCCGCCCGAAGGGTCGCGTCTTCTTCCCCGCCGTCCACAACGTGGGGATGCTCCTCGAGGTAGCGGATGCTCAGCCTTCCGGCCCGGAAGTCCTCCTCCTCCATGACCCGCCGGTGGAAGGGCGCCGAGGTCTCCACCCCCACCACCACCAACTCGTCCAGTGCCCGGGCCATGCGGCGGATGGCGATTTCGCGGGTAGACCCATAGGTGATGAGCTTGGCGAGAAGGGGGTCGTAATGAAGGGTCACCTGTGAACCGGTCTGGATGCCGCCGTCCCACCGGACCCCGGGGCCGGTGGGCACTTCGAGGTGGCGCAGGGTCCCCGTGGAGGGCATGAAGTTCCTCTGCACGTCTTCAGACGTGATGCGGCACTCCAGGGCGTGCCCCTCCAGGGAGACGTCGTCCTGCGTAAAGGAGAGCGACTCACCCCCGGCGATGCGAAGCTGCCAGGTCACCAGGTCCAGGCCGGTGACGAGTTCCGTCACCGGATGCTCCACCTGGAGCCGGGTGTTCATCTCCAGGAAGAAGAAATCCCCGCCCTGGTAAAGGAACTCCACCGTGCCCGCGCCCCGGTAGTCCACGGCCCGGGCCGCGCGCACGGCGGCCTCTCCCATGGCCGCCCGTTCGTCCGCCGAGAGGACGGAGGAAGGCGCTTCCTCGATGAGCTTCTGGTGGCGGCGCTGAATGGAGCACTCCCTCTCTCCGAGATGCACCACGTTTCCGGCGGCGTCTCCCAGGATCTGGATCTCCACGTGGCGGGGACGGTCCAGGAAGCGTTCCAGGTAGACCGAGCCGTCCCCGAAGGCCGCCAGGGCCTCGCGCCGGGCGGCTTCGAAGGCCCGCACGAGATCGGCGGCGTCGGGGACCACCCGCATTCCCTTTCCGCCCCCGCCCGCCGCCGCCTTGAGGAGGACCGGATATCCGATCTCCTCGGCGGCCTGTAGCGCGGCCTCTCCATCGCCCACAGGATCCACGAGGCCGGGGACGATGGGGACCCCGGCCTCCCGCATGCGGCGGCGGGCTTGGGTCTTGTCGCCCATGGCCGCGATGGTTTCGGCCCGCGGGCCCACGAAGATGAGGCCGGCGTCTTCCACGGCCTGCGCAAAGGCGGCTCGCTCCGCAAGGAAGCCGTACCCGGGATGAATCGCCTGGGCCCCGCTGCGGCGGGCCGCCTCAAGGATGCGGTCCGTCCTCAGGTAGCTCTCGGAGGAGGGAGCCGGCCCGAGGAGGTACGCCTCATCCGCCTCCTGAACGTGAAGGCCCATGCGGTCCGCCTCGGAAAAGACGGCGATGGTGCGGATGCCCAGGTCCTGGGCGGCGCGGAGAATGCGGACCGCGATCTCTCCGCGATTGGCGACCAGAAGCGATTCTATCACGAAGCCCCGGAGGAAAGGGGTGGCGCAGGAGGAAATCGTTGACGGCGGAAGTTACGAAAACCTCCTGCGCCGGGGAAACCCGCTTCCCCGGAAGGGGTTAGCCTTCTTCCCCTCCGATGCGTCCCTTCACCGAGATCTCCTTCCCTTTGCGGCGAATGTGGAAGACGATCTCTTCGTCGGGATCGTAGCTCCTCAGGATGGCCCGCACACGCCGGGGCGAGACCGCCTCCCGGTCTCCGATGCGCAGGATCACGTCTCCGGGCTCGAGCCCCGTCGTTGACTCCGGGTGAACATCCACCACCAGGACGCCGGTGTCCGTACCGAAATAATTCCCCAACTCGGGGTTCAGCGCCGCCATCTCGAGGCCGGCCGGGCAGGCGCCACGGAAGGCCCGAAAGATCCTGCCATCTTCACCCTCCTCCCCGGGGCACTCGGAGAAGCCATGCCCTCGGCCTTCGCCCTCGCCGGCGATAACGATCTCGACGTCGCGATCCGCCAGCCCCCGGGCCCGAGCACCCAGCTCGCGAGCTCGCTCCGCGATCTCATGCGCTTCGGCCCCCATCTCGCCTTCATGAAGGCCCAGTATTTTGATCCTCTTCCGCAACCTTTCCAGGCCCTTGCCGGCGAAGGCAAAGCGCCATCCTCGCAGTGCTCCGGCCGTCACCGTCGTGGTGTGCTCCTCGCCGTCGCGGAGGTAGCGGACCTCAATCTCCTCTTCCGGCTCAATCTCGCGCACCAGCGCCAGGAGGCGTCCCACAGGGCGGGATGCAGCCGGATCCAGCTCCCCTTTCTCTTCTCCGGACAGAGGTTCTCGCAGGTCGTGGCCGTCGAGAGCCGTGACGATGTCCCCCTTTCTCAGCCCCGCATGGTCGGCCGGCCCCCCTTCCAGGACTTCCAGGATTACCGCCCCCTTGCGGTCCATCTCTTCGTCCTGCCCCGGATCCAGCGTGATCCCCAAGCGCGCACGCCGGTTCTTCTGGAACATCTCCGGCAGGAGGGGGGAGGGAGACGGACCCCGCATACATACGCAGTCCTCCAGCTCTTCCCCTCGATCATTCACGCATCTGCACTCGAGAGTGGTGCGCAGCGTGTCCTGCGCTTCGGCGGCGGCGGGAACGCCGGCCGTCCACACTCCCCCGGCGAAAAGGGAAAGCGGGAGCAGAATCATTGCGGTCCGGGCGCGCTTCATCGTCCCTTCCTCCATGTCGGGTCCGTTGGCTTCGATCACCCCTGAGACGCGCCACACCCCGGGAAGGTTGCCCCGTTTCGGCCGCGGGGGAGGACGGCACCGGAAGCACGGCGGGGCCCCACCCGACGAGGGGCGCCCCCGGGTGGCGTCCCCCCTAAAGCGGGATGTTGCCGTGTTTCTTGAGGGGGTTGGCGTCCCGCTTGTTGGAAAGCATGTCCAGGGCGCTTACGAGGCGGGGGCGGGTTTCCCGGGGATCGATGACGTCGTCCACGTATCCGCGGGCGGCTGCGACGTAAGGATGGGCGAACTTCTCCCGGTATTCCTCGATGTGGGTCTCCATGGCCGCCTCCGGATCCTGGGCCTGGGCGATCTCACGCCGGAACAGAATCTCCACGGCACCCTTGGGACCCATCACCGCGATCTCCGCCTGCGGCCAGGCGAAGTTCAGGTCCCCGCGGATGTGTTTGGAGTTCATGACGTCGTAGGCACCGCCGTAGGCCTTGCGGGTGATCACCGTCACCTTGGGAACCGTCGCTTCGCTGAAGGCGTAGAGGAGCTTGGCCCCGTGGCGGATGATGCCGCCATGTTCCTGTGCGACCCCGGGAAGGAACCCGGGCACGTCTTCGAAGACCACGAGGGGGATGTTGAAGGCATCGCAGAAGCGCACGAAGCGGGCACCCTTGTCCGAGGAATCGATATCCAGCACTCCTGCCAGAACGGCGGGTTGATTGGCTACGATGCCCACCGAGTGCCCGCCGAGGTGGGCGAACCCCACCAGGATGTTGGGGGCGAACTGTTGGTGGACTTCGTAGAACTCTCCGTCGTCCACGACGGCCCGGATGACATCCTTCATATCATAGGGCTGATTGGGGTTATCCGGCACAATCTCCAGTAATTTCTCATCCTGCCGGTCCGGGGGGTCGACGCTCTCCCGCGCCGGAGGGTTCGCCGTGTTGTTCTGGGGAATGAAGCGGAAGAGGTCCCGCACCGAGGCGAGACATTCGGCCTCGGAATCGCAGGCGAAATGAGCCACCCCCGACTGGCTGGCGTGGACGTCGGCACCCCCCAGCCCCTCCATGTCGATGTCCTCGTGGGTCACCGTCTTCACCACGTTGGGGCCGGTCACGAACATGTAGGAGGTGCCCCGCACCATGTACACAAAGTCGGTGATGGCAGGCGAATAGACCGCCCCGCCGGCGCAGGGACCCAGAATCACACTGATCTGGGGAATGACTCCCGAAGCGAGGGTGTTGCGGAGAAAAATGTCGGCGTAGCCCCCAAGGCTCACCACACCTTCCTGGATGCGGGCGCCGCCCGAGTCGTTGAGACCCACCAGAGGGGCCCCGTTCTTCAGCGCGAGGTCCTGCAGTTTGACGATCTTTTCGGCGTGGGCCTCGGAGAGCGACCCCCCGAAGACGGTGAAGTCCTGGCTGAAGACGTAGACCAGACGCCCCAGGATGGTCCCGTAGCCGGTGACCACGCCGTCTCCAAGGATCTTCCGCTCCGCGAGGCCGAAATCGGTGGCGCGGTGAGTGACGAAGCGGTCCAGCTCAACGAAGGAGCCTTCGTCCATGAGGAGTTCCAGGCGTTCGCGGGCGGAAAGCTTGCCCCGCGCATGCTGGGCCTGGACGCGTTCGGGGCCTCCCCCCTCTTCCGCGGCCCGGCGAAGCTCTTCCAGGCGCTGCAGCTTCTCATGGATGGACATGGCTGGATCCCGTCTTCGCGGTCGTGACTGGTCAAGGAAGGGGCACCAGAGCCCCGTTTAGGATACGCACGATGTGCTGTTCCCGCAGGACCCGCCCTCCGAGCACGGAAAAGATCCCGGTAGCGCCCTGAAGCCCCCGGATGCGACGGATCCCGACCCGGAGCGCCTGGGGCGTGGTGGCCCCCTCCCGGGCGGCGGCCAGGAAGAGGAGGGCGGCATCGTATCCCAGGGCGGGCACCGGACTGACCAGCGTCCGCTGGAAGTGGTCTTCGTACACCCTGCGGAAACGCTCATGTCCCGGAGTACCCGGCCCGGACGAAACCGGAGCCGTGGCCACCACTCCCGTCGTGTGACGCGGGTCCACCACCTCGAGGACCTGGGGCTGGGTCCACCCGGATGTGCCCAGGATCTCGATGCCCAGGGTGTCCAGCCCGAAATGGGTGATCTGGGGCGCCAGGTATTCCACGTCTTCCGGCGGGATGGGAAGGAAGAGGGCCACCCGGTCCAGGAGCTCGACGTGGAGGGTATCCTCGGGACCCAGCTCCAGCGCGGCGATCTCCTCGGCCCGCAGGGCGTCACGGGCGCCCTTGATCTGTTCCTGGAAGAAGGTTGCGCCCACGTCGTAGGCGAAGCTTCCCGCAACCGGTACGCCGGCGGCGGTGAGGCTGCTGCGGAAGACATCCGCTTCTTCGGCGGAGATGGGGGCCCGCGAATGGATGATGGCCACCCGGGCATATCCCTCCTCGGCGGCGTAGCGGGCCATGGCCGCCGCGGCCAACGGATCGGGCCCCTCCAGGGAGAAGACGAACGGTCCGGCCTCCTCCGCGGTGCGGGCCGTGGGAGAGATGAGGGGCAGCTCGCTCCGGCGCGCCTGCCCGGCGGCCAGGAGGGCCTCATCCTGGAGGAATCCTACCACGCCCAGAACGTCCTCGGTCTCGAGGGCGCGGACCTCCCGGGACGTGCGCTCCGGATCACCGCCGTCGTCTCTCATGTCGAGGCGTACTCGGAGGGAAAGGGTGTCCTCGACGGCGGCCACCTCCACCCCCTCGGCGATGAGGGCCGCAAACTCCTGAAGCGCCGGAGATCCCGAGCGCGGGAGAACCACACCGAGCGCCACCGCCCGAGCCTGCGAGCCGGGCCGGGCGGGGGGACGGGCATTCGGGTCCAACACCATGGAGGCGCTGACGGAGTCGGGGCCGCGGGCCCCCCGAGCCAGCGCCCGCCGCGCCCACACGACTCCCGTCGAGTCACCCGTGGCCCAGAGGGCGTAGGCGAAGCGCGCCAGGAGCGTGGGCGCCACAACGGCGTCTTCGGGGACGCCGGTCCCCACCACCCGGGCGAGGTCCTGCGGTGAAAGGCTCTGAGCCAGATCACGGGCCAACCCGGTGGCCTGGAGGGTGAGGTTGGTTCCCGTACCCCTTCCAAGTCTCAGGAGAGTGTGGAGCGCCTCCACGGGCCGACCCGCCGCCTTCAGGGCTCTGGCCTCCAGGAGACGCAGGTCCGCCGCTCTCGGATCGTTGTCGGGAAGGAGGGAGGCATAGGTATCGGCGGCCCGCGCCGCTTCCTCCCAGAGCCGCAGCCGGAAGGATGTCTCCGCCACCATGCGGAGCGCCGCCCCGGACACCTTCGACCCGGGGAATTCGTCTACGACCCTGGACGCCGCCCCGAGGGCCGCCTCCAGGCGTCGCTCCGCCAAGGCCCGGCGCGCCGCCCCGTAGAGCTCCGCGGCCTCGGCTTCCGCATCCGCGGAGAGCGTGCCGGGCGCCAGGATCGGTTCCGGGAGCCTTTCCGGGCCCGAGGGCCGGGGACCGGCGAGCCGGCACCCTCCGGCCAGGAGGGACAGGACAAGGAGGGATACGGCAAAGCGCCCGGACGCAGGAAGCGCCCGGGCGCCGCCCGGCAGAAGGCTCATGCCGCCCGTCCTCCGCCGGCAGGGAGCTCGGAATCAGGCATCGGCGTCCTTGGTTTCCGTCTCGTCCGCCTCCGGCTCTTCGGCCGCCTTGGGCGCAGGCTCCGCTTCGCCCGCTGTTGCAGCCTCGGCGGCATCTTCCACCGCCTCCGCCTCTGCACCCGCTTCGGATTCAGCCTCGGCTTCGGCCACCGGCTCTTCCGCAGCTTCGGATTCAGTCTCGGCTTCGGCTTCCGGCGCGGCCTCAGCTTCAGGTTCCGCCTCGGCTTCAGGTTCAGCCTCGGCTTCAGGTTCAGCCTCGGCTTCGGCTTCCGGCGCCGTCGGCGCTTCCCCGGCCGTCGCAGAGGCCGCGTCCGGGGCTGCGGCCTCGGTCCCGCCCTCTCCGGTAGCGTGCGCTGTCCGGGTTGCGTCGATCTCCTCCTGCGGCTTACGCTCGGGAGCCTCGGTGACTTCGAGAACGATGCGGCGGTTCGCCGCGTCGGACTCGGTGACACGGAGCATCACCTTGTCCCCGGGCGCGTAGTACTCGTCGAGCTTCTGCGGGTCGTCCACCCCCGAATTGGAGACGGGCAGGAACCCTTCGATATCGTCTCCCAGGTCTACGACCACGCCCTTGTCCTGAATGCGGACCACCGTGCCCTCGCACTCCACTCCGGGAGCGAACCGCTCCGAGATCTTGGGCCAGGGATCGTCCTGAATCTGCTTGATGCCCAGGGAGATGCGCTTGTTCTCTGCATCCACGTCCAGAACGAGAACCTCCACCTCCTGCCCCTTCTGGACCACCTCGGACGGGTGCTCCACACGCTTCGTCCAGCTCATGTCCGAAACGTGGACCAACCCGTCGATGCCCGGCTCGATCTCCACGAAGGCGCCGAAGGAGGTGAGATTGCGAACCACGCCGGTGAGGCGGGTACCCGTGGGGTACTTCACGGGCAGCGCCAGCCACGGATCCTCCTCGATCTGCTTCATCCCCAGGGAGATCTTCTCCTCGTTAGGATCCACCTTGAGGACCACGGCCTCGATCTCCTCGCCGATGGAGACCACCTTGGAGGGGTGGCGCACGTTGCGGGTCCAGGACATCTCCGAGATGTGAACCAGACCTTCCACGCCCTTCTCCAGTTCCACGAAGGCGCCGTAGTTGGTGATGGAGACCACCTTGCCGCGCACCCGCGACCCCACCGGGTACTTCTTGTCGATGTCCGTCCAGGGGTACGGCAGGAGCTGCTTGAGGCCCAGGGAGATGCGTTCCCGGTTCCAGTCGATGTCCAGCACCTTCACGTCCAGCTTCTGTCCGATCTCCACCACCTCCGACGGATGGCCCACCCGGCCCCAGGACATGTCGGTGATGTGGAGGAGCCCGTCCAGTCCGCCCAGGTCGATGAAGGCTCCGAAGTCGGTGATGTTCTTGACCACGCCTTCCCGGACCTGCCCCACCAGGAGCTCCTTGACCAGCGTCTCCCGTTTCCGCTCCCGCTCGGCCTCCAGGATCACCCGGCGCGACACCACGATGTTCCGGCGGCGCTTGTTGAGCTTGATGATCTTGAACTTGTAGGTCTCGCCGATGAGATCTTCGATGTTGGGCACACGGCGAAGAGCGATCTGAGAACCGGGGAGAAACGCGTCCACGCCCATGATGTCCACGGTGACGCCGCCCTTGATCTTGCGCACCAGCGTTCCCTTCACCGGGCGGTCGGCCTCATGGGCCTCCTTGATCTTCTCCCACACCCGGAGGAAGTCAGCCTTCTTCTTGGAGAGGACCACCACGCCGTCGTCGTCCTCCAGGTTCTCCAGGAGGACTTCCACCTCTTCACCTTCGGCAGGGGGCTCCTTGAACTCGTCCAGGGCGACGGCGCCCTCGCTCTTGAAGCCGAACTCGAGGATGACGGTGGTGTCGGTAACCCGAATCACCTTCGCCTTGACGATCTCCCCTTCCCGGACGTTCTGGAAATCGGCCTGGAACTCAGAGAGAAGGGCTTCGAACTCATCCCGCGAGGTATCGAGGGGCTCTTCTCCATAAGGATCGTGAAGGAGCTCCGGAGAGATCCCGCCTGTGGATGCGGCTCCGGCCTCCTCCGCTTCCTCGTCCTCTTCACCGGTGAGGGTCATGACTTCACCGGTGAGGGCGTCCACCGCCACCATGGCCTCCATCGCCTCGTCCTCCTCGGGCGTGGCAGCCTCGGCGGAGGCCTCATCTCCGGGAGAAGAAGCTTCGGGCCGGGTCTCGGCGCCTCCAGCCTCGTCGGAGGCCTGAGCCTCCGCGGAAGCCTGGGGTTCGTCCTGTTCGGGAGTGGTGTTCTGATCTTCGCTCATGAGTCTCATCGCCGGCGCCGAAAGGCGCGAGCGGGTGGCCGGTCTTCCGGGGAGGAAGCATCCGGGATCGGGTGAAAAAGAAGAAAAGCCCCGAAGCGGCGCAGTTCCGCTCCGATGGCCTTTCGGCGAACGGGGCCGGGACCAGATGCTGATCCCGAGCCAGGGAAATGTAGAAATGACTCAGCTTTGCGTCAACGATTGGGCGCGGCGCACGATGGCGTCCACCTGTTCCTCGAAGCTGAGAGACGTCGTGTCGAGAACCCACGCACCCTCCGGACGGACCAGGGGCGAGAGCGCGCGTCCCGCGTCGGTGCGGTCGCGGGCCTCGATGCGGACCGCTTCTTCCTCCACCTCTTCCGGCGTCGGATTCGTCTTTCCTTCGTCGCGAAGGCGGCGCCGCGCCCGCTCGTGCAGATCGGCGGTGAGGAAGATCTTGAGATCCGCGTCGGGAAAGACCACGGACCCCATGTCGCGACCGTCCGCCACCAGCCCACCCTCCCGGCCCGCGTCCCGTTGCTGCGAGAGAAGCCACCCGCGCACAGCCGGCAGACGCGCCAGCCCCGAGACGTGGCGCGTGACCTCGGGAGAGCGCAGCTCTGCGTCCACTTCCCTGCCCCGGACCAGGATGTGAAAGCCGGTGGGCGTGGGCTTCATGGCCACATTCAACTTCTCCAGGTCCTCCGGGGTCATCTCCTCCCATTCCCCGGGAGGAATCCCCGCCTTCAGGAGCGCGAAGGTCAGGGCCCGGTACAGAGCGCCGGAATCCAGGTGGCGGTAACCCAATCGGCGGGCGACTTCCCGAGCGGTGGTGGATTTGCCCGAGCCGGCGGGTCCGTCGATGGTGATGACCGGGGGGCGAGTGCGCGGGGGCGTCATGGGGATGGCTCCTCCGCCGCCACCCTCTTCAGGAGCTCCCAGAAGCCGGGGAAGCTCACGTCGGCGGCGCCCGGGTCATCCACGGAAATCGAGGTGCCGGGTGAGGCGCCCAGCACGGCGAACGCCATGGCGATGCGGTGGTCCCCGTAGGTACGGACCTCCCCCTCCAGGTGCCGGTCGCTGCCCACGACCTCGAAGCCGTCGGGGAGCTCGCGGGCTTCCACGCCCACCGCCCGGAGGCCCTCCACCATGGCATGGATGCGGTCCGATTCCTTGTGGCGCAGATCGGCGGCGCCCCGTACCCGCGTTGCCCCGGCGGCCCGCGCGCCCAGGACCGCCACCAGCGGAAGCTCGTCAATGAGGGACGGGATCTCCTCTCCGCTTCCTTCCCCTAGGGAGACGCCCCGCAGAGGGCCCGGCCGGACCAGGAGGTTTCCCACCGGCTCCCCCACGTCCGAGCCGGATCGGAAGGCGTCAGCGGATGGCCGGGGTCGCACGTCCACCCGGCCTCTCATACGCCGCGCCACATCGAAGAAGGCCGTGCGCGTTGGGTTGAGGCCCACGTCCAGGACCGTCAGGGGCCCGGAGGTTCCGCCGAGGAGGGCCAACGCCACGAAGAAGGCGGCGGAAGACGGATCTCCAGGGACGCGGAAGTTCAGCTCTCCAAGACGCGGGGGCGGATCGCGCATCTCCACCCTCCATCCTCCCTCCACGGCGTGCCCGAGGACGGAAACACCCAGGGCCCGCAGCATCCGCTCCGTGTGGTCACGGGAGCGGCGCGGTTCGGTGACCTGGACCGCCGCATGACCCGTGAGCCCGGCCAGGAGGAGCGCACTCTTCACCTGAGCGCTGGCCACCGGACTCGGCCAGTCCACGGGGCGCAGCGCGCGGGTGCCCTGCACCTCCACCGGGAGGCGTCCCTCCTCTTCAAGGAAGCGGAACCGGGCGCCCATGGCGGTGAGGGGTCGGGTCACCCGCGCCATGGGCCGGGCGCGCAGCGAAGCGTCGCCAGTGACGATGGCCTTCACGTCGCTTCCCGCCAGCACACCCAGGAGGAGTCGGGTGCCCGTGCCGCTATTGCCTAGATCCAGATGCCCGCGAGGCTCCCGCAGTCCGCCCAGGCCGACGCCGGGGAAGGAGATCTCCCCTCCCTCGGGGAGAAGTTCCGGGATGGGGACTCCCAGGGCCCGGAGCGCCCCCGCCGTGGAGTCGGCGTCCCCCCCGTGGAGGAGGCCCGAGAGACGCGCCGTGCCCTCGCTCAAGGCCCCGAGAATCAGGGCGCGCTGGGTGAGGGATTTGTCACCGGGGACCCGGATCTCCATCACGCCTCCTTCCAGGTGCGGGTGCGTTCCATGAGGCGCTCCAGGGCCGCCACGTCGCCCTCCTCCAGCGCCACGGCGACCTCGGCGGCCTGGTGGGCCAGGGAGCGCAGAGCCGCGGACAGCTCGGGTCCTGCCCGCTTCAGAAGCGGGCCCCACAGCTCCGGGGAGGAGGCCGCCAGGCGCGTCATGTCGCGGCCACCCGACCCCAGGTCCCGGGCCGCGACGCCGGCCTCCTCCAGCACGGCAGCCACCAGGTTCGCCGCCAGTTGAGGGAAGTGGCTCGCCCGAGCCATGAGGGCATCGTGAGCCGGAGCGGAAGTGGAGCGGGGCCGGGCCTCCAGGCCTTCCCACAGGGCCCGCACCGTATCCCGGGCGGAGGCGTCGGCGACCTCGGGAATGAGCCACACCCGGGCGTCCCGGAAGAGGTCGGCGCGGGAGGCGGCGAACCCCGACCGCTCCGAGCCTACCATGGGGTGCGACCCTACCCAGCGTCGGCCCCAGGTGGAGGTGGCCGCCACGGCCGCCGCGGGGATCTGCAGACTCGTCACGTTGGAAAGCACGGCCTCGGGGGCCGACGCGGCTATGCGGGGCAGGAGTTCCAGTTCGGCATCCACCGGTACCCCCAGGACCACCAACTCTGCCTCGGCGATCGCTTCCTCTAGGGTCTCCGGGGCCCTTCCCACGGCGCCGGCCGCCAGGGCTGCTTCACGCTCCCCCGGGTCGGGCGACCACCCGGCCGTCTCCAGATAGGGGTGATGACGGGCCAGAGCCCGGGCGAGGCTTCCTCCCATGACACCCAGGCCCACGATTCCCACCCTTGTGAAGGGGAGTTCCCCCCGGGAAGGCTCACCCACGGGGCGGTCCAACCGCGAAGAGGAGGGGCACGCCGGCGAGGAGGGGATCGGCGCCGGCCAGCGCCAGAAACCGCTCCGTGCGGGTCTCGTGGTCCTCCAGGCCCTTCCACGGCACGGTCAGGTCCAGGAGCCCCTGGAGCTTCCCCCGGGCGTGAAGGCTGATGAGACGCGCCTCCACCGGGCCCTGGAAGACGTCCCGCGCGAGCTCCACGGCGCGCCACTGCGCGGCGCGCACCGCCCACCGTCGGCGAGTTTCGTCCTGGGAGACGTCGAGGCGGATCCCCGTGGGTTCGGGCTGAACGACGCCCCGCTCCGGGGGCCGAGGAAACCAAGAAGCCATCCGCCCGCTACTCCCGCACCGCCGACACGCCGTCCTCCGTCCCGGCGCCGGAGGGGGCCTCCTCCACGGTTCCCTGCCGGTAGGGCACTTCGATCACGAGTCCGTCGTGCGCCACGCGGGTGGAGGGATAGACGGCACGCGCCTCCTCTTCCAGGCCGGAAGGATCATCGGAATACCGGGCGGATACATGGGTCAGGTAGAGGGCCGACACCCCCGCCTCCCGGGCAAGACGGGCGGCCTCCTGGGCCGTGGTATGGTAGGTCTCCCGAGCACGGTCCGCCTCGTCGCGCCCGAAGGTGGCCTCGTGAATGAGGACATCGGCGCCCCGGGCGCGATCCAGTGTCCCGGGACAGGGCCGCGTATCCCCGGTGTAGACAACCACCCGCCCGGGCCGCGGCGGGCCCACGACCTCGGCGGGATCGATGATGCGTCCCTCCACCTCCACCGGCTCGCCCCGGTGGAGGGCTCCGAAAAGGGGGCCCTCCGGGACGCCCAGGGCCCGGGCCTGGGCGACGTCGAAACGGCCCAGGCGATTCTCCTCCACCAGGGACCACCCCACCGCCGCCGTTCCGTGGACGACGGGAAAAGCCTCCACCCCATAGTCCTGGTAGGCAATTCTCTCTCCCGCGGCGACTTCGTGGATGGAGACGGGGAAATTCACCCGGTCCACGCCCAGCTCCACCGCGGTGCGGAGCACCCGGGTGGATCCTCGCGGCCCGTAGATGGGAAGGGGCTCTGCCCGCCCCTGCAGCGCCATGGTGCGCAGGAGCCCGGTAATGCCCAGGAAATGATCCGCGTGGAGATGGGTCACGAAGATGGCCTGTATCTGGAACCCCGTTCCGTAGCGCATCATCTGGCGCTGGGTCCCCTCTCCGCAGTCGAAGAGCATGAGGTCCCCCTCCCGCTGCACCGCCAGGCCCGGGACGTTGCGGCGAACCGTAGGCCGCGAAGCGGCCGTACCGAGAAAGGTGATCCGGATCATGGGGCCAAGGTACTCAACCGACACCCGGGGACCAAGGTGAAGACCGTCCCACTGGGCGGCGTCCCGCGGCGCCCGGGGCGAAACCGGGCGGCAGGTGCCCCGCCACCCTGCTCACCAGAGGCGGATCTGGAGGCTGACGGTGCGCCCGGGCTGGGGAAGGCCGCACTGGTCGAAGGCCAGGGCGTCGGTAAGGTTGCGCACGGACAGGGTGGCTTCGCTCCGCCCCCTCCCCCCCACGGCCAGGGGAAAGGAAAAAGTTCTGCGCAGCGCCACGTCCACGGTACGGCTGCCCTCCAGTTGCACCATTCCGCCCCGCTCCGGGTCCTCGCACATCTGGGCGCCGGTGAAGCGCACCTGTGCCGATCCTCGCAGCCGCCCGGGAAGGGGTGTCTCGGCCTCGACCCGTCCGTAGACGGAGGGCTCGTACTCCAGATCCACCCGGCGCCCCTCCATATCAAGTCCGTAGGTTTTCTGCAGCGTGAGATCCCCCGAAATCCGGGCGCGGCCGGCCCGCAGCACGCTCAACAGTTCGAGACCGGTGCTGCGGATCCTGTCCTGGTTTATCCGCTGGAACCGGCGCACGCCGTCGTCGGTGATGGAGCGGCGCACGATGCCGTCGTCGATGCGGTGATGGAAGACGACGGCCTGCAGCTCGGTGCCTGCACTCATCCAGGTGATTCCGGCTTCGGAACCCATCAGGGTTTCGGGCCGCAGGTTGGGATTGGGTCGAAAACGCCCCAGCGCCCCGGAATAGAGTTCACGCAGCGAGGGAAAGCGGGAGCGGCGGCTCACACCTCCGTGGACGCTCAAGCGCTCGTTGACTAGAGAGCTCATCCCCACGCGTGCGCCCCAGTCCCAGAGGGTAGCGAGACGGGGCTTGCCGCCCGTTTCCGGCGTGTCGGCGCCGTCGGCCGCCACTCCCGCCGTCATGCGCGTCCCCCCCGTGATGCGCCACTCCGCCTCGGCCCCGAGGCTCCAGAGTCTCTGCCGGTAGCGGGCGGCGTCGCCCGGAGACAGGGTCTCGTCATGGGTTACGTCGGCCCATGTGGCAGCCCCCTTCAACTCCATCGAGGAACCCAGGGAGTGGTCGCCCAGCAGGCGCAGAGTGGCGGTGCGATCCCGTCCTTCCTCCCATTCCACCACCCGGGCATACTCGGGGGAAGCGAAGGCGTCAATGCGGTAAGAACCCAGGTCCAGGCCCAGGCTGGCCTCCAGATCTCCCGTGCCCCACATGGTCTCCTTCTGCCCGGTCCCGGCCGACATGGCGGCCAGGATCCGACGCTGGTCCGGGTAGCGCCAGAGACGGGGGCGGCGCTGGTGGGCTTCGGGGGGCACCCCACGGCTGACGTCGTAACCCGATGCGGCAAAGGAAGCCCACGCTCCGTCCTCCCGCAGCCAGCGGGTGGAAAGGAATCCGTCGACCCTCCGGACATCGCTGTTGAGACGAAGATCCCCCGAGCCCAGAAGGTCTGCCTGGAGATTCCGGTCCCGGCGCGCGTCCTCCGGAAGGGGGAAGCCGCGCCGATCCTGAAAACCCGCCCCGGCCCGGGTGACCCACTGGGAAAAGGCCCCCTCGAAGATGTGGGCCCCGGTAGCCGAAAGCTGGGTGGAGCCCGTCTGGTCCAGCCTGAATCCCACCGTGAGGGGATCCACGCGCTCGGTCCGGGATCTGGAACGGGCCACGTCGACCTCCACCACTCCGCCCAGCGTGTTAGGGCCGTAAAGTACCGAGGAGAGACCCCGCAGGAGGGTGACGTTGCGCGCTGCGGTGAGGGGGATGATGGAGAGGTCCGTGCGGTGATCCCATCCCAGGGTCAGGGGCACCCCGTCCATGAGGACCGCCACCTGCCGGTCCTCGGAGCCCCGCAAGGAGGGCTGCGCCTCTCCCCGGCTGTTCGTGCGGATCTGGATGAGGGGGACTTGCCTCAGGACCTCCTCGAGAGTCGGCGCCGGGGGCGCATCCACCGAATCCAGCCGCAGGGTCACGGCGCTGGCGCCCCCGGTGGTGAGCGCGGGACGGGCGACACGGACGGTCACGCCTTCGACACGGTAGGCCCGGGCCACGTGGGTGGAATCCACCCGAATGGAATCCCGCTGCTGGGCGGAAAGGCTGAGGGGGCACAGAAGCACCACCAGACCCAGTGCTCGGCCTCGTCCCGCCCCAGGGTTCCCGATCCGTCGCCTCAATCCCGCATCCCCCTCCATGGATTCCTCGCCGTGCTTCTCCGTAGGACGTTGGCCCCCGAATGTTCCCCTCGCTCCGAGACACGCGAGACCGCACGAGGGTTGAAACGCCGCGACGCCGAGCGGCGGGGCGGAGGTGTTGGACAAGGGACCGCATCCCGCCGTAATGTGGGGTGTCAACCCGGTCCCAGGAGATGTCGCCATGACCAGTCGCCGCCACTTTCTCGCTTCCCTTTCCCGCTCCGCGACCGCCGCCGCCGTGGGCATCCCCCTGGCGCCCGCCTTCCTCCGATCCGAAGCCGCCGCCATCGCCCGGGAACTGCGGGGTCACCCCGGAGCCCCCGGGGAAGTCGCCAAGGACGAAGACTTCTGGGCCGAGGTGGCCCGGGCCTTCACCGTGGACCGGGCGCTCATCAATCTGAACAACGGGGGGGTGAGCCCTTCCCCCGGGTGGGTGCAGGATGCCATGAAGCGCCACCTGGATTTCTCCAACCTGGCGCCCACGTACACCATGTGGCGCGTCCTGGAGCCCCAGCGTGAGGGCGTCCGCCAGCGTATGGCCAAGGCCTGGGGGGTGGACCCCGAGGAGGTCGCCTTCACGCGCAACGCCTCCGAGGGTCTCCAGACCATGCAGTTCGGGATCGACCTGAAAGCCGGCGACGAAGTTCTGACGACGACCCAGGACTACGGTCGCATGATCACCACCTTCAAGCAGCGGGAGCGGCGGGAAGGGATCGTTCTTCGCCAGATCAGGATCCCCGTCCCCGCCGAGAACCCCAGGGAGGTGGTGGATCTGTTCGAGGCGGCCATCACTCCCCGGACCCGGGCGATCCTGGCCTGCCATATGATCAACCTTACGGGTCAGATCCTGCCGGTGAGGGAGCTCAACGCCATGGCCCGGCGCCACGGGATCCCCCTCATCGTCGACGGAGCCCACGCTCTGGCCCACTTCGACTTCACCCTCTCCGAGCTGGACGTGGATAACTACTCCACCAGCCTGCACAAGTGGCTCTTCGCCCCCCACGGGACGGGACTTCTCTACGTGCGCAGGGAAAAGATCAAGGATGTCTGGCCTCTCATGGCGGCTCCGGAACGCATGGATTCGGACATCCGCAAGTTTGAGGAGATCGGCACCCATCCGGCGGCCAACTATCTGGCCATCGGCGAAGCCCTC
>JBHHWB010000020.1:0-45216 GCA_046756305.1 Gemmatimonadota bacterium | reverse complement strand
ACACGCAAGACCCGGGTACCCGTGACGGAGTCACGGGTGGCGCGGCCCGCTGCATTACCCGGACAGGCTCCTAGCCGCAGGTGATCGCGCGGTCGGACTTCACCTGTTTCGAACCGGATACGAAGACCCGACGCGCAAATCCGTCCCGGAAGCGTTCCGCCGCTGGAGGGGTTCGGGAAGATCCGTGGTCCCACGGCCACGAGACTGGCTCATCCTCGGCCGGGGACTCAGAAGCGCACGGGCAATCCAACTCAACCCGGACCTAAACCTGGCCGGGGTCGCGGAAACCGTGGGGCTGCATGATGCGGCGAGCCTTAGCCGCCAATTAATGCGCGTCTTTGGATACCGACCCTCGTGGATCCGTCCCCGGCTTTCATGGGAATGGCTCGTGCACGATTGGTGGCGTACGCGCCGCAAACCTCTACACAGGGCATGATGCCAACGGCGGCTGGCAATGTCCCAGGAGTGGGGATTGCAACCGGCCCACTTGGGCCGGATGAGGTGACGAACCTCCAGGTTGTCAGTTCTCCTTCGACTTGCCTCTCCTTTTCCGAGGGATGGGAGACTTTGGTTCCGCAGGAAACGAGTGGAAGGCATTCGTGAGCGCGACGGATGCGTGCTCACGCAACCTGTCCGGCCATCCCGCATACAGCTCCAGGAGATCGGCAAGTCTCCAGGCGATGGGCCGCAGCACGAGAGCCGGGCCCGTGGTCACCTGAGGACCACGGCGGCGATCACGTCGCCCCCTCAGTCGTCCTTGAGGATCCTCCGGGGCGGATCGTCCAGGTCGTCGAACTGGCCGTCCTTCACCGCTTTCAGGAAGAGGATGAGAAAGACGGTGGCCAGGCCCACCGCGGCGGGGATGAGAAAGATGAGAGCGTCCATGGGTTATGCCGCCGCCTCCCACCGGCGAACCCGGGCCTCCACCCGGGATGCGCCCCAGACCACCAGGGCGCTGGAGATGGGCATGAGCACGGCGGCAACCAGCGGGTTTACCAACCCTGCCGCCGCGGCACTCACCGCTGTCACATTGTACACCAGCGAGCGCACTTGATTCCACCGGATGGCGCGCCCGCAGGCCCGGGAAGCCACAATGCCCGTGGCCAACGGTAGCACCGACCCGGCGGCGAGGACGCCGTCGGCCGTCAGAATGCTGGACGCCGCCCCCGTCCCCATGGCCACGCCCACGTCGGCGGACGCCAGGGCCGGTCCGTCGTTGAGGCCGTCGCCGGCGAAGAGGACTCTATGCCCCTCGTCCCTGCGGCTGCGCACCCACGCCGACTTCTCCTCCGGGCCCAGACGCGCACGATAGCGCGCGATGCTCGCCGCACGTGCGATGCGGGCGGCCACCTCCTGGTGATCTCCGGTGAGGAGCGTGACCTCCACACCCAGCTCCTCCAGGCGCTCCACCGCCTCGGCGGAGTCGGCGCGCACCGCGTCGCCCAGGCGGATGAGCCCCCGATGTCCTTCCTCGTCCTCCAGTACCACGACGCCGGCGCCGCCGCTGCGCAGACGCCACCGGCGCCCGTCCACCGTGCCGGAGATGCCCACACCCGCCTCCTCCCGGATGTCCGAGGCCGACGGAAGGGGAATCCCGCGACGGATCGCCTCCCGCACCACGGCCAGGGCCACGGGGTGGCGGCTGTAGCGCTCCAGGCCCGCGGCGATGCGCAGATCCGCATCTCCCGCCGACACCACGTCCAGCGCCCCCTCGGTCACGGTGCCCGTCTTGTCCAGGGCCACCACATCCACGTCGGCCAGCTCCAGGAGGGCGTCGGCCGACCGGAAGAGAAGGCCGCGCCGTGCAGCCGCACCCAGTCCGGCCGCAGCCGCGAGAGGCCGGGAGAGCGCCAGGGCACAGGGGCACGCCACCACCAGCACGGCCACCATGGTAACGAGCGCGGTGCCCGGGCCGGCCGCCCACCACCATCCCACCAGGGTGAGGCCCGCCACGCCCAGCGTGGCCCCGGTAAACCAGGGAGCAATGCGGTCGGTGGAGGAGGGCCGCGTGCCCCGGTCGGCGGCGGCACGCAGCTCCTCCGCCATGCGGTGGATCACCGTCTCCTCGGCGGCCTGAGTCACCTCCACGGTGAGCCCTCCATCCACCACCACGGTGCCCGCCCACACCCGGTCGCCGGGTCCTACCGCCACCGGCTCGGCCTCGCCGGTGAGGAGGGCGACCCGCACCGAACCGCGGCCGTCGGCCACCACCCCGTCGGCGGGCAGCTCCTCTCCCGCCCCCACCGCCACCCGGTCTCCGGGCGCCAGCTCCGCCGACGGTACCGTCTCCACCGCGAAGGGGGTGAGGCGCCGCGCCGTGGCCGGCACCGTGGCCGCCAGCGTGACGGCGGCCTCCGAGGCGCGCCTGTGCCCCCGGGATTCCAGCACGCGCCCCGCCAGGAGGAGGGCCACCAGCATGGTGAGGGAGTCCAGGTAGGTGTCGGCGTGGACCAGCGTGCCCACCAGACCCTGTCCATAGAGGACGGCCACCGCCAGGGCGATAGGCACGTCCATGTGCAGGACGCCGTTACGGAGCCCCGACCACGCACCCGCGAAGAAAGGCGCCGCGCTCCACAGCGCCACCGGCGTGGCCAGGATCAGCGACATCCACTGGAAAAGGGCCACGAAGCGAGGCGCCATTCCGCCGAACCAGCCGGCGTACAGCGCCGCCGAGAACATCATGACGTTGGCGGCGGCGAAGGCCGCCACCCCCAGACGCATGAGAAGATCGCGGTCGGGGCTCGACTCCTCTCCCAGAAGGCGGGGCCGGTACCCCAGGGCGGCGATCCTTCCCGCCAGCTCGTCCAGGCCCACCCGCTGTGGATCCCAGCGCAGGGTGGCCCGCCCCGTGGCGTAGCTCACCGTGGCGGCCTCCACCCCCACCGTTCTCTCCAGAACGTGCTCGGCTACCCACACGCACGAGGCGCAGCGCAGGCCGTCGACGGCCAGGCGGATTTCGCAGAAGCCGCTCTCGTCGGGCTCTACGGGAAGGGTGTCCCAACCTCCGGTCAGGGGCTCGGGGCGGGGGGCGAAGGCTTCCCGTTCCTCGTAGTAGCGCTCCAGGCCCGCGCCGCGGATGATGGCGTAGGCCATCTCGCATCCTGCGCAGCAGAATTCATCCTCCGCCGCCTCCACCGGCGTGCCGCAGTGGGGACAGCGGGAGACGGAGGCCGCCGCGGGCCGCACCGCGTCGCCCGGATCGGACGGAGAGTTGTTGAGGGGTGCGCCGCCCCGCTCCATGACTCGAAACCGCCTCTACCGTTCGCCGGTCTGGTAGGATTCGGCCACCTCGTCGGCACCGCTCACGGCGATGTAGATGAAAGCGGCGTTCACGGCGACGACCAGCGCCAGCCCGATGATGATGGCCAGCGGCCAGATCATGTCGCCGCTCAGAGTGAGCCTGCCCCGGGACTCGAGGCGACGCCCCTCAATCATCCCCGCCTCCCATGGCGGCGCCGGTCTTGAAGGTGGTGGGCAGCAGCACCTCCCCTCCCCGCTCCGACCGCACGTGCACCCGGATGGGGACGGTGCGGGAGAGCTCCCGGGTCGTGGGCACCCGGACGATGAGGGGAACCGTGACGCTCTCCTCGGGCATGACCGAGATCTCGGTGGTGAGGAGCTCCGCCGCATCCAGGCCCTCCAGCGAAACGCTGTAAACAACCGGCTCGGACACGGGTTCCTTGTTGGTGACCTTGAGGAGGTAGGTGTTGCGGACGTATCCGTCGGCGTCCATCTGGAAGAGGGAGCCGGGCGCCCGGTTCACGGTAGCCTCGAAGGGTACCCGCGAAATCAGGAGCACCACGGCCGCCGCCGCCAGGGTGGTGAGGAGCCCGCCGTACACCAGGGTGCGGGGACGGAACTTGCGCGGCTTGCGCCCCTCGTCCACGGCGATGGCGCTGTACCGCACCAGGGTGGGCTGATCGAAGCGGGACATGACGCTCTCACACGCATCGATGCAGCGGGCGCACTGAATACATTCGAGCTGGAAGCCGTCGCGGATGTCGATCCCCTGGGGACACACCACCACGCACTTGTTGCAGTTGATGCAGCCCCCCTCCGGTCCCCGTTTGGGCCCCCGGGGCTCTCCCCGCTTCTCATCGTAGGAAACGAGAAGCGTCTCGTCGTCGGTGAGCGCGCTCTGGAAGCGAGCGTACGGGCACAGATAGATGCAGAACTGTTCCCGGAACCAGGTGAAATCCACCATCCAGAAGGCGGTGAAGACCCCCACGAAAGCGTAGCTGGTGGCGCTGGCCTGGCCCGTCCACAGGGGGCGCGCTCCGGCGAAGAGGCTGGTCATGGCCATGCCCAGCAGGAAGGACACCGCCAGGAAGAGGGACCACTTCAGTCCTTTGCGCCACACCTTGTCCCACGTCAGGCCCATGGCATCGCGCCGCTTGCGCTGCGTGCGGTCGCCCTCGATCCACTGCTCGATGGGACGGATCCAGCTTTCCAGGAAGACGGTCTGCGGGCAGGCGTAGCCGCACCACACCCGCCCGAAGACCGCCGTGAAAAAGAAGAGGGAGAATGCCAGGAAGAGGAGCAGGAGCACCAGGAAGATGGTGTCCGAAGGGGTGAACACCGACCCCATCAGGTATACGTACCTGTGGGGGAGATCGATGAGCACCAGGGGATGCCCCTTGACCGTGATCCACGGCGCGACGAAGAGGGCGACGTGGAGCGCGAGGAACGTCCAGCGGCGCAGCGTCATGAACGTTCCCTGGATGGACTGGGGATAGACCCATTCCCGCGAACCAGTCATCCCCGGCAGTCTCAAGGCGGACATGGCGTCAGCCGCCCCCCTCCTCGCCGCCGCTCACGATATCCTCGATGGGGCGTCCCGTGGCCTCGCTGTGCTTGGCGATGACGAAGGCGGCCACCTGGTTGATCTGCTCCGGGCTCAGGATCCCGCGCCACGGCACCATCCCTTTGGCAGGAACGCCCTCGGTGATGGTGCGCAGGATATCCGAAGCCTGGCCTCCGTGAAGCCACTCCTCATCCAGGAAGGAGGGTCCGATCCCGCCGGAGAGGTCCGCTCCATGGCACGCCACGCAGTTCTGCATGAAAATCGCTTCTCCCGCCGCCACGGCTTCGGGGGTTACCTCGAAGGTGACGCCGGCGGCCATCTCCTCGGCAGCGGCCTGCGCCGGCCACTTGGCCTCGGCGGCCGCCATCTCGGCGGCAAGCGCCTTCTCCTGGGAGCGATTCGCAATGAAGTGATAGTGCACTCCGTAGGCGATGGCCCACACGATGGTGAACCAGAAAAGTCCCACCCACCAGTCGGGGAGGGGATTGTCGTACTCGTCAATTCCGTCTGCCTCGTCGGCGTGGCCGAGGAGGCGATTGGTTTCCTTGCTCACCCTTCACCTCCATCCATGAACGGCATCATCGCGGCCTCCTCCATGCGTTCTCGGTTGCGCGGGTTGTAGGCCCACCACACCCACCCGAGGAAGACAACGAAGAACACCACGGTCATAACACCCAGGAGCCACCCCATCTGTACCGAGGCGGCCGCTTCTTTGATGAGCGGGTTCATTGCCCACCTCCCTGCTCTTCGGCCAGGTGAGCCTTACCCTCCACGCCCAGGCGCTGCAGGTAGGCGATCATGGCCACGATCTCGTCGTCCCACTCCGCGGTGATCTGGGCACCGGCGAGATTCTGGACGATGCGGCTCCCCTGACTCTGGAGCTGCTGCGTGACCCACGCCTCCTCGGTGGACTCGTACGGCGTGCCCACCTTGGCCAGGGCCCGCACCGAGGCGGCAACGTCCGCCGGATCGATCTTCCGCTCCAGGAGCCACTGGTACGTGGGCATGATGCTTCCCGGCGAGGTGCTGCGTGGATCCCGCATGTGCTCGTAGTGCCAGGCATCGGGGTACTTGCCCCCTACCCGCTGCAGATCGGGGCCCAGGCGCCGGGAGCCCAGGAGGAAGGGACGGTCATACTGGTACTCGGCGGAGCGTGTCCACTCCCCGTAGCGCAGGATCTCGGCGCGCATGGGCCGGACCATCTGGGAATGGCATAGATAGCACCCTTCCCGGATGTAGATGTCCCGACCCGCCACCTCCAGGGGCGTGTAGGGCGTCACCCAGTCGGCCCGCTCCCAGGTGAGGGACTGGGCGGTGTACATGGGCACCACCTCGACGATGCCGCCGATGGAGATCACCACCGCCGTCACGATGGCGAAAAGGGCGCCGTTGCCTTCCAGCACCCGGCGATGAAAGCGGCCGTAGGCTTTTCCCGATTCTTGATTCTGGGACATGGTCGCCTCCTCAGTCGGCCGGAGCCGGGGCCGGCGCGGTTTCCGCCACGGCGCCCGGACCACGGATGGTCTGCCAGAAATTGATGGCCATCATGATCGCGCCCACCAGGTACAGGGACCCGCCCAGGAGCCGCAGCCACAGGAAGGGGTCGAGCCGGTGGGTGATGTCCAGGAAGATGGGGTTGGCGAGCTGTCCCGCGTCGTTCACCGCACGCCATTGCAGTCCTTCCATGAGACCCGCCGCCCACATGGCCACCGTATAGAGGACGATGCCGATGGTGGCGAGCCAGAAGTGCTGGGTGGCCCACTTGGGATGCGCCAGAGGACGGTTCCAGATGTTCTGCACCATCCAGTACAGCATCCCGAAGGACATCATCCCCACCCATCCCAGGGCGCCGGAGTGGACGTGCCCGATGACCCAGTTGGTGAAGTGGGCCAGCGCGTTCACCGACCGAATGGACATCATGGGGCCTTCAAAGGTGCTCATCCCGTAGAAGGAGACGGCCACCACCATGAACTTGAGGATGGGATCGGTGCGTACCCGGTCCCACGCGCCCTTAAGGGTGAGAAGCCCGTTGAGCATTCCACCCCAGGAGGGGGCCAGGAGCATGATGCTGAAGACCATACCCAGCGTCTGCGCCCACTCGGGCAGAGCCGAGTAGAGGAGGTGGTGCGGTCCCGCCCATATATAAAGGAAGACCAATCCCCAGAAGTGGATGATGGAGAGGCGGTAGCTGTAGATGGGCCGCTGCGCCGCCTTGGGGAGGTAGTAGTACATGAGGCCCAGGAAGGGCGTGGTGAGGAAGAAGCCCACCGCGTTATGCCCGTACCACCACTGTACCAGCGCGTCGGTAAGGCCCGCGTAGATGGGATAGGATCGGAAGAGCGTCGCCGGAATCACCAGGCTGTTGAAGATGTGCAACACGGCGATGGTGATGACGAAGGACATGTAGAACCAGATGGCGACGTAGAGGTGCTTCACCCGCCGTCTGGCGATGGTGCCGAAGAAGTTGATGGCGAAGACGACCCAGACGAGGGTGATGGCCACGTCGATGGGCCAGATGAGCTCGGCGTACTCCTTGGACTGGGTCATCCCCAGGGGAAGGGTGATGGCCGCAGCCACGATGATGAGCTGCCACCCCCAGAAGTGGATGCGCGACAGGACGTCGCTGAACATCCGCGTCTTCAGGAGACGCTGCATGGAGTGGTAGATGCCGGTAAAGCAGACGTTTCCGGCAAAAGCAAAGATCACCGCGTTGGTGTGCAGCGGACGAAGCCTCCCGAAGGTCGTCCAGGGAAGACCCATGTTGGCCGGCCACCACGCCAGCTGTAACGCGATGATCACACCCACCAGCATGCCCACCAGGGCCCAGACGACCGTGGCCGTGAAGAACTTCTTCACGATATCGTCGTCGTAGCCCAGGTCGGCCATGGTGGCGGCCACTGTCCCTACAGTTGACTGTTCCATAGAATTTCCCGTAAGGGTTCGCTCCTCTTCCCCTGCCCGGCTGCCCGTCCGTCCCTACCAACCATCTATGTACCGCAACGGCCCCTCAGGGGCCGACCCGTCATAAACACCATGCTCGAAGCCATCACCGCAGCGGCCCTCGCCGGCTTCCTCGGAAGCCCCCACTGCGTGGGAATGTGCGGCTCCTTCGCCCTGGCCTGCGGCGGGCGTTTCGACCAGACCGCCGCGTGGCACCTCGGCAAGATATCAACCTACGCCATCCTGGGGGCGCTCGCAGGACTTGGCGGCGGCGCCATCCCCGGTCCCACGTGGATCGCCACAGTCCTCTCCGCCGGGCTCGTGGTCTGGTTCGCAGCCGCCCTGGGCGGATGGGTTCCCGAACCCGCGGTGCGCATCCCCGGCCTCACCACCCTCGCCACCCGGGCGGCGAGAAAGGGGGACCTCCTTTCCCGCTTCCTCTTCGGCATGGCCAACGGGCTCCTCCCCTGTGGCCTGGTCTACGCCACCCTGGGAATCGCCGTGGCCTCCGCGAATCCCCTGGCCGGGGCGCTGGCCATGGCGGCCTTCGGTCTGGGCACGGTGCCGGCGCTGGCCGTCTTCGGCCTGGGGGTGCGGCGCACCGTCCAGCAACGCCCGTGGGCACGGCAGATCCTGGCCGGCTTCGTCCTGGCCGCGGGGCTGTGGATCGTGTTGCGGCGCGGCGGCATGGCGCCCTGATCCCGCACCTCCCCCTGCTTCAAACAACGCAGCGCTCAAGATGGCTGGCACCAAGGGTCGGCTGCTGTCGGGAAAAATTAGAATCATTCCGGGGGGACATTCCCCACACGCGGCGGTACCGGCCGCGAGGCGGGCCAGCTTGAGTTTTTTCCCATTTCCGGTAGCTTCCGGCGCTATGATCTTACGAAGGCTGCACACCCGCACCGCGCTACGGCGAGGCTTCGCCGCCGCCGTACTGTGTGCATCGGTCGCTGCGGGAGCCGAAGCCACTACGGCAGGGCTCCGGGACGGATGGACCCACCGGGAAGTGGCGAAGCAGGTACTCCAGGCGGGCGAAATGCAGGATGCCTGTCCCCTGGATCACCACCTGGCGGCCTCCCCTTCCTCTTCGCATCAGGACGAAGATCACGGCCATCTGGACGGATTCGATCACTGCAGTCACGCCCACGGCTACGCCGTCCTCTCCGGGGTATCGTGGCCGACGGCGGAGGAAGCAGTGAGCGTCGGAGAAGCGGCGACCTTCATTCCCAACACCGTCCAGCCCCTCCCTATCAGGCACCCTCCTCGAGCCTGACTCGCGCCCGAGCCTGAGGGTCCGACGTTCGCGTCGGCCCGCTCTTTACACGCTCCACAGGCGGCGCGTCCCCTTTCTCCAGTTCAAGAAGCATACGGTCAGGTAACGGCCTGACCGGCATCCGTGGGCTTTTTCAAGGACGCCCCCAAGGTGCCACAGAACATCAACGGAATGACATCCATGCATCTTACACGCACTCCTCTTGGGATCGTGAGCGCAATCGTGGCTATGGCAAGCGGGCCGGGAAGGCTTCCAGCCCAGACGCTTCCCGAGTCAAGCGCCCGGCCTGCCGCAGCAGCCCCCCGAGCCCCAGGAACGCCGGCCCTGAAAAGCTTCGACTCCGCCGGCGACACCCTCACCCTCGCGCTGGGCGACGTACTGGAACTGGCGCTTACCCAGAATCCCGAACTCCTGGCGCAGCGGCGCCTCGCCGATGCGGCCCGGGGCCGCCTCCGCCAGGCGGGCGTTCTTCCCTTCAACCCCGAGTTCGTCATCGAGAGCGAGCAGGTGGGGAACGGCCGGACCCTGCAGGCCTACGAAGGGGAGTTCAGCCAGGAGATTGAGTGGGCCGGTCAGCGAGGCCTCCGCAAGCAGGCCGCGCGTCTCGATCTGGCCCGGGCCAACGCCACGGTTCGCAACGCGGAACGCCTTACCACCCAGGCGGCAGCGGCGGCATTCTACCGGGCGGCCGCGGCGCAACGTCGCGTCCGTGTGGCCGAGGAGATCCTCGACCTGAACCGGAACCTCCTCGCCGCCGTCTCGGAGATGCTCGTGTCGGGTGCGGTGAGCGAGCTGGAGGCCAACCTGGCACGAGTGGAGTCGGGGCGGGCCCAGTCGCGGGTACTCACCGAACGGCGTGACGCCGCCTCAGCCTTTCTGGAGCTGAAGAGGATTCTCGCCCTGCCCGAGACCCTCACGGTGCGCGTGACCGATTCCTTCCCCCAAGCTCCCGATCCCGCCGAGTTCAGCCTGGACACCCTGGCCGCCCAGGCGCTGGCGAGGCGCCCCGACATGGAGAGCGCCGCCAGGGGGGTGGAGGTGAGCCGCTCCCTTCTGAGCCTCACCCGCAGAGAGGCGCTTCCCAACCTCAGATTGAGCGTCCCCTTCGACCGCCTCGAAGGACCCGGGAGTGAACAGGTGGGCATCGGCGTGGGGATCTCCATCCCCCTCTGGAATCGAAACCAGGGAACCGCAGACGAGCTGCGGGCCGAGGTGGAACGCACCCGCTATGAGCTGGAAGCGGTGGAGCGGGCCATCCGCTCGGAGGTCTCCGACGCACTCCAGCGGTACGCAAGCGCCAGTGCGGAAGAACGCATGGCATCCCGGGTCATTCTCGGGCCCGCCCGCCAGAGCCAAGAGATGCTCCAGGCCGCCTACCGGGCGGGCAAGATCGACCTCCCCGGACTTCTCCTGATCCGCAACGAACTGCTCGACGCCGAACTGGACTACTGGGAATCCTGGCTGGAACGTCGGCTGGAATTGGTACGCCTGCAGGCGGTCATCGCAGCCCCTTTGCCGAATGAATGACATGGAGAGCAACGTGAATATCGCTGAAGACTTTGATTCGCCCCGCCGCATGTGGACGCCCCGTTTCGCCTTCTCTCTGGCGGTAGGGCTGGCGCTGGCGGCCTGCGGCGGCAGTGCGCCTTCCGAGGAGGGCCACGACGAAGAAGCCGCCGGTGAGGCGGCCTTCGTAGAGATGGACACGACGGCGGCCACCACCGTGGGCCTGGAGATCGTTCCCGTGACGGAAATCCGGGAGGAGACTCTGAGGGCCACCGGCGTGCTCGGCTTTGACCTGAACCGCGTCGCCCGGGTCGCGCCCCGGGCCGAAGGGAGGGTGGTGAGCATCGAAAAGGACCTGGGAGACCGGGTTCGCAGGGGCGAAGCTCTGGCCGTGCTGGAAAGCCCTGAGCTGGCGGAAGCCGAGGCCGCCCATGCCCAGGCCAAGGTGGAGATGGAGCTGGCCCGGGAGAACTACGAGCGGGAAGCCGCGCTGTACGAGAAGGGCATCAGCTCCCGCAAGGAGATGCTGGAGGCGCGCACAGAATACGAGACCAAGACGGCCGAATACGAGTCGGCGCTGGCCCGCCACCGGACGCTGGGCGCCACCGAGCACAGTGACGATCCCGGATCACTGCGCGGCCTCTACACCGTCTCTTCGCCGCTGGACGGTGTGGTGGTGGCCCGGGACCTGGTCCAGGGCCAGATCGTAGGGCCGGAAGACGACATCTTTACCGTGGCCGACATCAGCCACCTGTGGCTCACCCTAGACATCTACGACCGGGATCTCGCCCGCCTCCGCGAAGGGCTGGAAGTGGAGGTGCGCACCTCCGCCTTCCCCGACGAGACCTTCCGCGGAACCCTCACCTACGTCGGCCAGGTCATGGATTCGGTAACCCGGACCGTGAAGGCCAGGGTGGAGGTGGACAACCCGGACCAGAAGCTGCGCCCGGGCATGTTCGCCACCGCCACCATCCGGGGCGTGGTGCCCCGGGGCACGGCCGCCGTCCCTGAAGAGGCGGTGCAGCAGATGGAAGGGCGCACGGTTGTCTTCGTTCCCGATCCGGCGGACCCCAACCGCTTCCTCATCCGTGACGTAGAAGTCGGCCCTCGCCTCTCCGACGGTCTCATCACCGTTCTCGGCGGCATCTCCGTCGGCGAGAAAGTGGTGGGCCGCGGAAGCTTTTATCTCAAATCCGAGCTGCTGAAGGAGTCCTTCGGTGGCGACGAGCACTAGGAGGGTGAAACCGTGATCGACAGAATCATAGGGTTCTCCCTGAAGAACCGGCTCCTGGTGAGCCTCTTCGCCCTGCTTGTGATCGGCGTGGGGGCCCGCTCGCTGAGCCGGCTTCCCATCGACGCCTTTCCGGACGTAACACCCGTCCTGGTCCAGATCTTTACAGAAACTCCGGGCCTGGCCCCGGAAGAAGTGGAAAAACTGGTGACCTATCCGGTGGAGGTGGCCATGAACGGCCTCCCCGGAATCCGCCAGGTGCGGTCCATCTCCATGTTCGGCCTGTCGGCGGTCTACGTGTATTTCGATGACGACGTGGACATCTACTTCGCCCGGCAGCTCGTTCTGGAGCGCCTCCAATCCGCCAGGGACGAGATCCCCGAAGGGTTCGGAGAACCGGCGCTGGGCCCCATCACCACCGGGCTGGGCCAGGTTTATCAGTATACCGTGGAGGGCGAGGGCCTGGACGCCATGGAGCTGCGGGAGATCCAGGACTGGATCGTTCGCTTCAATCTGCGCACTGTCCCCGGCGTCACCGAAGTGCTCTCCTTTGGAGGCAAGGTCAAGCAGTTCCAGGTGCGCATCGCACCCGAACGTCTCCTTCAGTACGGCGTCACCCTGGGCGACGTCATGGAGGCGATCCGGGCCAACAACCGCAACGTGGGCGGCAGCTATATCGTTCGCAACGCGGAGGAATACCTGGTGCGGGGCATCGGTCTCACCGAGGACCTGGACGACATCCGCCGCATCGTGGTGGACACCCGGGGGGACGGCACGCCCATCTATGTATCCAACCTGGCAACGGTTGAGCTGGGCCCCGAAATCCGCCGCGGGGCGGTGACCAAGGACGGGAAGGGCGAGGTGGTGAGCGGCATCGTCCTCAAGCTCATCGGCGAGAACACGTCGGTGATGATCGAGCGCGTCAAGGAGAAGGTGGCCGCCATCAACCGGATTCTCCCCGAAGGGGTGAGGATCGTTCCCTTCTATGATCAGGCCGACCTGGTGGAACGGGCGGTGGAAACGGTCTCCGACGCGCTCCTGGAGGGAGGCATCCTCATCGTCGCCGTACTCTTCCTCTTCCTGGGGAACGTGCGCAGCGCTCTCATCGTTACGGCCAGCCTTCCCCTCTCGCTGCTGCTGGCCTTCCTCCTCATGGACCTGACGGGAATGAGCGCCAACCTCATGTCGCTGGGCGGTCTGGCCATCGGCATCGGGATGATGGTGGACGGCGGTGTGGTGATGGTGGAGAACATCTTCCGCCATCTCTCGGAAGCGGCCCACGAGGCGGAGGGAGACGGCGCGGGCACTGGGGGCACCGGGAGTGACGCAGGCGCTCCTGTGGCCGAACCCCGAGCCCACCGCATCCTCAGGGCGGCCCGGGAGGTGGGGCGTCCCATCGTCTTCGCCATCGTCATCATCATCGTGGTCTTCCTCCCCCTCTTCACCCTGGAGGGGGTGGAAGGCAAGCTCTTCAAGCCCATGGCGTATACGGTGAGCTTCGCCATGCTGGGCTCCCTTATTTTCAGCCTGACCGTGATCCCGGTGCTCTCTTCTTTCTTCCTCAAGGGAGGATCAGAAGAGGATACGTGGATCATGCGCAGGATCCGGGGCCCGTACGAGCATGCGCTGGACTGGGTCATGAGCCGAAGAAACGTCGTCGCCGGTGGAGCGGTGGCGGCGCTTGTGGCCAGCCTGGCCCTCTTCCCCTTCCTGGGCACCGAGTTCGTGCCCACGCTGGAAGAAGGATCCATCATGACCCGGGTCACCTTCGCGCCCAGCACGGGGTTGGACGAAGCCCTCGAAGCGGCCAACCGCCTGGAACAAATGATCCTCGAGGATTTCGGCGGCAAGGAAGTGGAGACGGTGGTCTCCAAGATCGGCCGGGCCGAAGTGGGCGGCGACCCCGAGCCGGTGAACAATGTGGAGATTTTCATGGGTCTCGCGCCCCAGAAGGAGTGGCGCTACGACTCCAAGGCACAACTGGTGGAAGCCATCGAGCACACCATGTCCCGGTATCCGGGGATCCTGCTCAACTTCTCCCAGCCCATCGCCACCCGCATCGATGAGCTCCTCAGCGGCGTGCGGGCCCAGCTCGCCATCAAGCTCTTCGGAGAGGACCTGGAGACACTCAAGGAAAAAGCCGACGAGATCGCCCGCGTGGTACAGGGCATCGAAGGAGCCGCCGACGTCCAGGCCGAGCAGGTGTCGGGACAGCCCCAGCTCCAGATCGAGGTCAAGCGTGACGTCATCGCACGCTACGGGCTCAACGTGGACGACGTCCTGGAGATGGTGGAGGTGGCCGTGGGCGGCGAGGAAGCGGGACAGGTCTTCGAGGGCCAGCGGCGCTTCAACATCTTCGTGCGGTTCGAGGAGCCGTACCGCCGCAACCTGGAAGCCATCTCCGGCATCCTCCTCACCACTCCGGGCGGCGCCGTGGTGCCCCTGGGCGAGCTGGCGGAACTGCGTGAGATCATCGGGCCCAAGCAGATCAGCCGCGAGATGAACCAGCGGCGGATCGTGGTGCAGGCCAACGTGCGGGAACGGGACATGGGCGGTTTCGTGGCCGAAGCCCAGGAAGCCGTCGCCGCCGCCGTGGATCTGCCTTCGGGCTACATCCTGGAGTGGGGAGGCCAGTTCGAGAACCAGCGCCGGGCCATGCGCCGGCTGTCCATCATCGTGCCCATCACGGTGGGGCTCATCTTCGTCCTTCTCTTCTTCAGCTTCAACTCCCTCCGGCTGGCGTCCCTCATCATCCTCAACGTGCCCTTCGGGCTGATCGGAGGGATCGTGGGTCTGTGGATCAGCGGCCAGTATCTCTCGGTACCGGCGTCGGTGGGCTTCATCGCCCTCTTCGGCGTGGCCGTCCTCAACGGCGTGGTGATGGTGAGTTACATCGTGGATATCCGAAAGCGGGAAGGGCTCTCCGCGGAAGACGCGGCACGGCGGGGCGCCCACCTGCGTCTGCGTCCCGTCCTCATGACGGCGTTGGTGGCCAGCCTGGGGCTCATCCCCCTTCTCTTTTCCACCGGTGCGGGATCGGAAGTGCAGCGGCCCCTGGCCGTGGTGGTGGTGGGGGGACTGGTCACGTCCACCCTCCTCACCCTGCTCATCCTCCCCACCTTCTACATCTGGTTCGACGGAAGCGAAAGCTGAACGTGACGGAGCCGGGCCGCCGAGGCGGCCCGGCTCCCTTTCCGGAGAAGTTCCATGAAACTGATCGCAGCAGCCATCAAGAAAGTGAAGCTCGACGACGTGGTTCTGGCCCTGGAGGCGGTTCCCGGATTTCCCGGGATGACGGTTCACGACTCCATGGGCATGGACCGGGAGCACATCGAGCACCAGGAAGACCGCCAGGAGCAGCTCACCGATTTCCGGCCCTGTGTCCACCTGGAGATCCTGGCCAAGGACGACCTGGTGCCCGCGCTGGTGCAGGCTATTCGCCAAGCGGCCCATACCGGGCTGCGGGGAGACGGGCGCATCTGGGTGTGTCCCGTGGAGGAGTTCCACGACATCCGCAAGGCGGAGGAGTGAGGCGGGAGTGAGGAACCTCCCCGCCGGAACCCGTGGCCGGCAAGAGGGTTCCAGGAGCCTGTCCGGCCCACTGCATTCCTCGGACAGGCTCCTAGCAACGCCATGAGGATTCTGCACTCCATCTTCGGCGGATCATCCCGCCGGCGAACCGCGCGTCATCTCATGACGCCGGCGAGTCTCCTCATGTCCCTGGCCCTGGGATTCTCCGCCGATCTCGCCATCCTGCAATGTCCGGTAGGGATGGATTCCGGCCTCGTCATGAGCCGCATGCTGGCTCATGAGAGCACCGACTCTGGACACGGGGGCGGCGAGGATTGTCCCTTCACCGCAGAGGGGGCGGACCCCTCCGGTACCTGCCCACTGGCTCCGGGCGGGCTTGGGCCATGCGGTGTCGTGTCGGGGCCGGCCGTCACTCCGGGATCCACCGTCACCTTGACTCCGATTCTGTTCGAGATGGCTGCCACGCCTTCCCCCTTGCCCCGCACCTGGGCGACCCCGGTGCCCATCCCCCCTCCACGCGCCTGACCGCTTCCCCGGCCCTGAGCCGGGCTCCCCAGCTCCTCTTCCGCGATCCGAACCCGGCGCGCTGAGGGCGCTCCCCCCTCAAACTTGAAGGGAAACGGCGCCCGCCTGCGCAGTCGTCGCACGGCCTCCTGATTCCATGTGGCGTGCCGGCGGCGGCAGGTGCGATCCGCGGGCGATGGGGCCCGTCTGAACCAAACAAAAACGTTCACCGCAATCCAACGTCCTGCGCACAGACGCAGCACGTGGAGCATATGCCGATGATTTTCATGCTTGCCCTCATGGCGGGGCTCGTCGCGGCCCCCCTTGCAGCCCAGCCATCGCCTCCGGGATCCGGGAAAGCCCCCCTCCCGGCCGCCTTCCGCAGGAGCGGATCTCCCACGCTGGATTCTCTCGTCCAGGAGGCGTTGGCCCGAAACCCACGCCTGGAGATGACCCGACGCCGTCTCGACGCCGCCCGAGCTCGCATCGGGCCGGCGGGCTCCCTTTCCGACCCGGTGCTCACGGCCGGTGTGAGAAATCTTCCGCCCCTCCACCCGGGAGATGCGGAACCCATGAACTCTCTCGCCGTGGGTCTGCGCCAGAGCCTGCCCTTCCCCGGAAAGCGGCGTCTGCGCAAGCTCGCCGCCACCTGGGACGGGGAGGCGGCGGAAAGCCAGGTACGGGCCGTCTCCCGGGAAGTGATCCGCGACGTGCGGACGGCTTACTTCCGCCTCTGGTATGTCGGCCGAGCCCTGGACGTCGTGAAGAAGCACCTGACGATCCTGAGAGGCATCGCCGAGACCAGCGAGAGCCGCTATCGAGTGGGGAGCGCGGGACAGGAAGATGTCCTCAAGGCACGGGTGGAAATCGGGCGACTGACCGAGGAAGCTGCGGCTCTGACGGAGCACCGGAGAGCGGTTCTGGCCACGCTGAACGCGCTCCTCGACCGCTCCCCGGAAACGCCTGTGGAGGCTGCAGAGCTCCCCGGCGAGATCTCCGATCTGATTCCCGACTCTGCCGCTCCCGTCTCCTTCGATTCTCCCGAAGCCGGGAGCAGGCTCAGCGCCTCGCCCTTGCCCACAGTGGAGGCGCTGCTCCGCCAGACGCTGGATCGTGACCCCGAAGCGAGGCGGCTGGCGGCGGAGGTGGAGTCGGAAACGGCCCGCCGCAAACTCGCGGAGAAGGCCCATCTGCCGGACTTCGACGTCAGTCTTACCTATGGTAGGCGACAAGATCGCAATGATCTGCTGAGCCTCCTGGTATCCGTGCCGATCCCGGTGAATCGGTCCGGCAGGCAGGATGCCTGGGTGGCGGAGCGTACCGCGCTCCTGCAGGCGGCCGAGGACGAATACCGCAGCTATCGCAGCCGGGTGCGAGGTCACATCGCGCAGCTTCGAGCCCTTCTGGAGCGGGATCGAACGCGGTTGGTGATCCTGATCCGCAGCGTCATTCCCCAATCCAGGGCATCTCTCGATGCTGCCGCGGCGGGATTCCAGACAGGCAGGACCGATTTCATCACCCTGCTCACCATCCAGAGCAGCCTCTTCCAATACGAACTGAGCGCCTACCAGGCGATGAGTGATCTGGCCGCCAATCTGGCCGAGCTGAAGCGCCTGGCAGGGGAGGACATTCTTTCATGAACACGACGACCAAGCCATACGGTGCGGGGGCGCGCTCGCTCCTGTCGGGAATTCTCGTGGGGGCGGTGATCACCAGCGTGGCCTGGTGGCTCCTGGGGCCTGCGAACCCAGGCGGAAACAACCCGTCCGACACCTCCGAGTCCGGCGCCATGGGCGGAGCCATGGACATGGGCTCCATGGAGACCGGAAGCGCCCCGTCCGCCGAAGGAATGAAGGGGATGGCCACGACCATGGGGTCAGGCGAGGCCCCGGCGGTCAACCTTTCGCCCGAGGACATCCGGACCTTCGGCATCACCTTCGCTAAGGCCGAAGTACGGGAGCTGGAGAGCGCCATCCGCACGGTGGGGGTGGTGGAAGCGGCCGAATCCCTCACCACGGAAATCGCACCACGTTTCTCCGGATTTGTGGAGGCGCTCTTCGCCGACTTCACCGGACGGCGTCTCCGGAGGGGCGAGCCCGTCATGGCGGTGTACTCTCCCGAACTCCTGGCGGCACAGGAGGAGTTGATCCTCGCCCGCCGTCTTCAGCCCGTTGTCAAGGCGGGGGGGCTCCCCGGTGACGACGCCTTCGGAGGTCCGGATCTGGTGGCCTCGGCCCGTCGGCGGCTGGAGCTCTGGGAGGTTCCCTCGTCCGAGATCCAGCGCATCGAAACAACGCTCGAGCCCAGTCGCAGGGTGGTCATGACCGCGCCTCGAGACGGCATCGTACTGGAGAAATCCATCGTCGAGGGCTCGGCGTTCAGCGCCGGTCAATCCCTCCTCACGTTGGCGGACCTCTCCGAAGTGTGGGTTGACGTGGAAGTTCCCGAAGCCCAGGCGTGGGCGGTGCGGGAAGGATCTTCCGTGCAGGCGCAGATCGCCGCATTTCCGGGGGAAGCCTTCTCCGGGAGAGTGGATTACGTCTACCCCGTTCTGGAGGAAAACACCCGCTCCCTGCGGGCCCGTGTCGTCCTGGCGAACAACGGATACCGCCTGAGACCGGGCATGTACGCCACGGTGCGACTGACCTCACCCGTCGTGCGCGCGCTCTCGGTGCCGGTGGATGCCGTGGTGTACACCGGCGAACGCACCCTCCTCTTCATCGCGGACACAGACGGAAAGATCCACCCCCGGGAAGTGATGACCGGCAGGACTCTGGGCGGTCGCGTGGAAGTGCTTGAAGGGCTCGAGGAAGGAGAACGGGTCGTGACCTCCGCCCAGTACCTCATCGACGCGGAGGCAAACATCGGCGCTGTCATGCGGAGCATGATGAGCATGATGGGGTCCGGGGACATGGGGAACATGGACATGGAGGGAATGGACATGGGCGGAATGAACATGGAGGGGAGGTAACGACCATGCAGAAGCGCGTCATTCGCTGGTCCATCGAGCATCGGTTCGTCGTCGTCCTGTCCACCGTAACCCTCGTCCTGGCCGGTCTGTGGGCGCTTCGGGAGACGCCCGTAGACGCTATCCCGGACCTCTCGGACGTGCAGGTCATCGTCATGACCGAATGGCCGGGTCAGGCCCCCGACCTGGTAGAGGATCAGGTCACCTATCCCCTCTCTACCGAGATGCTGAAGGTCCCCGAAGCCCGCTGGGTGCGGGGGATGAGCCAGTTCGGGCTTTCCGCCGTCTTTGTCGTCTTCGAGGACGGAACCGACCTGTACTGGGCGCGAAGCCGCGTGCTGGAATACCTGAGCGGCATCCAGAGCAAGCTCCCCGAGGGCACCCACACGCTCCTGGGCCCCGACGCCACGGGCGTTGGCTGGGTCATGCAGTACATCCTCACCGATACCAAGGGGGAGATGGGCCTGGATGACCTTCGCAGCCTCCAGGACTGGACGGTCAAGCCGGCGCTGACGGCGGTTCCGGGCGTCGCCGAGATCGCGACCTTGGGTGGCTTTCAGCGTCAGTATCAGGTGGTGGTGGACCCGGTTCGCCTCCTCGGCTTGAATGTGGGAATCCAGGATGTGACCCGCGCCCTAAGAACGTCCAACCAAGACGTGGGAGGGCGGGTTCTGGAGCTGGGCGGCACCGAATTCGTTGTGCGGGGAGAAGGTCGGTTTCGATCCCTGGAAGATCTCCGCTCCGTGCCCGTAGGCCTGGGACCGGACGGTGTTCCCATCCGGGTAGCGGACGTGGCGGAGGTGCGCCTGGGACCTGAGGTACGCCGGGGCATCGCCGATCTGGACGGACGCGGAGAGATCGTCACGGGCTTCGTGGTCATGCGGTATGGAGAAGATCCCTTGGCGGTCATCGACGGCGTGCGAGCCCGCATGGCCGAGTTGGAAAAGACCCTCCCCGAAGGCGTCCGTTTCGTGGTGGGCTATGACCGTTCCGACCTCATTCACCGTGCCATCGAAACGCTCAGAGAAAAGCTTCTCGAAGAGTCGATCATCGTAGCGCTCATCACCCTCGTCTTTCTTCTGCACGCTCCGAGTGCCCTGGTGGCCATTCTCACGCTTCCCGTCGGGATCCTCATGGCGTTCCTCGGAATGCGCTTCCTGGACATCGGCGCCAACATCATGAGCCTGGGCGGCATCGCCATCGCCATCGGCGCCATGATCGACGCCGCCATCGTCATGGTGGAGAACCTCCACAAGCACATGGAGCGCGACCGACAGGAGCGGACGGGCCGCAGCCACTGGCAGCTTGTGGCCAATTCCGCGGCGGAGGTCGGCCCCGCGCTCTTCACCTCTCTGCTCCTCATCACTCTCTCCTTTCTCCCCGTATTCGCCCTGGAAGCTCAGGAAGGACGCCTCTTCAAACCCCTCGCCTGGACCAAAACACTCTCCATGGCGTCGGCGGCGCTCCTCTCCATCACGCTGGTCCCGGTCCTCATGGGAACCTTCATCCGGGGCGGGATCCGCGCCGAATCCAAGAATCCCCTGAACCGCTTCCTCATTCGGGTCTATCGGCCCTTCATCCGGGTGGTTCTGCGGTTCCGGTGGGCGACGCTTGGAGTGGCCGCCGTGGTCCTGGGCGTGTCGGTCCTTCCGTGGACCCAGCTCGGCTCCGAGTTCATGCCGCCGCTCAACGAAGGCTCCATCATGGACATGCCGTCGTTCCAGCCGTCCATCGGAACGGCGCAGGCGAGCAGCATCCTCAAGCAGCGGGATGCGGCCATGGCCTCCATCCCCGAAGTCCAGGCGGTCCTGGGTAAGATCGGCAGGGCGGAGACGGCAACCGACATGGCTCCCATGGCCATGATCGAATCCATCGCCATTCTCAAGCCCGAGGCGGAATGGCGGCCCGGAGTCACCTACGATTCCATCGTCTCGGAGATGAACCGGCGGGTCCGGACCCCGGGGGTCGCCAACATGTGGTCCATGCCCATCAAGAACCGCCTGGACATGCTGGCCACCGGGATCAAGACCCCGGTGGGGATCAAGATCTTCGGCCCTGACCTCGCCGTGCTCGATTCTCTGGGGCGGGCCATCGAGTCCCTCCTGCCCCGGGTGGCGGGAACCAATTCCGTCTTTTCCGAGCGCGCCCTGGGAGGCCGCTACCTCAACATCACCGTAGACCGACACGCCGCGGCGCGGTACGGACTCACGGTGGGTCAGGTCCAGGAGGCCTTCACCACCGCCGTGGGCGGGACGGCCGCGGGCGTGGTCATTATCGGGCGCGAGCGATACGGGGTGCTCGTGCGCTACCCCCGGGAACTTCGCGACCGGCCGGACCGGATCGGAGATGTTCGAATTCCCACGCCCACCGGAGCACAGGTCGCTCTGGAGGAGGTCGCGGATATCGGAGCCGCGGCCGGGCCCTCCATCATCAAATCGGAAGACTCCAACCTCGTGAACCTGGTCTATGTGGACGTGCGTGACCGGGACATCGGAAGCTATGTGGCGGACGCGCGTGGCCTGCTGGAAGCTGAGTTGGCGCTGCCCACCGGATACCGGCTGGAGTGGTCCGGACAGTTTGAGGCAATGGAGCGGGCGAAGGAGCGTCTCATCTACGTCGTTCCCATCACCATCGCCATCATCTTCTTTCTCCTTTTCTTCCAGTTTGGAAGCCTGGTCGAGACGGCCCTCATCATGCTTTCGCTGCCCTTTTCACTTGTGGGCGGCATCTGGCTCATGTGGCTTCTTGGATATCACCTGAGCGTGGCCACCGCCATCGGCTTCATCGCCCTGGCCGGCGTCGCGGCCGAAACCGGCGTTGTCATGCTCCTCTATCTGGATCAGGCCTACGAGAAGAGACGGGAGGAGGGGAACCTACGCAACCGCACCGATGTAGATGCCGCAGTGGAGGATGGTGCCGTGGAGAGAGTCCGACCCAAGATGATGACGGTCACCGCCATCATCGCAGGACTCCTCCCCATCCTCTGGGGTCACGGAGCCGGAGCGGACGTCATGAAGCGCATCGCCGCACCCATGGTGGGCGGAATGGTAAGCTCCACCCTCCTAACCCTCCTGGTGATTCCGGCGATCTACTCTCTGTGGAAGGAATGGGAGGTTCGCCGTGCTGTAAGGAACTAAACATGGGCGGCACGCTACCAGTGCACCTCCACGGCGGCCACGATCTTCACGTCTTTCGATGCACCGGGAGTGTTGAGGCGCTCCCAGACGGGAACATCCACCCCACCCTTGAGCATTACGTTGCGGACGCTGAAGAGAAAAGCGGGGGCGAGGCTTAGATAACGCCCACCGCCTACCGCACCCGTCGGGCCCTGCCCGGACCGGCGGGTGCGGCCTTCATACCGGCCGTTGGCCTCCACCAGCAGGACCAGATCCGGGGCCCGATACCCGGTGCGCCAGGGGCGCACGCCCCACGCCAGGTTGGCTGCCACCCGGTCTCCCGGATCGGTGCCGGAGCGGGAAAGGCGGGCGATCCCCCGCAGCCCGGCGAAGTAATACCACCGCCTCGATTCCCGCCCCGCCGCCATCCCCAGCATGACCTCGGGACCTCCCCGGGAAAGATCGGCCACCGACGTGCGGGGAAAGGTGACTCCGCCCAGGAGCGCCACCGCGTCGGAGCGACCCCGCCCGAAGTTGGTGGCAAAACGCCACTTGGCCCGCAGACCCACCGAGCCCAGGCTACCCCCGTCCACGGGAGAGTTGAACGGAAGGACCGCCGTCACGGTGAGCTCTTCGGTGATACCGTAGAGGAGCTCCACGGCCAGGACGTCTTCATCGCCTGCCGTCTCCACCTCCGTCTCCAGGCCCCACCCCCCCTGCCAGGTGGTGTGAGGGCCCACGCCGAAGATGGGTTCATGGCGGAGGATGCCGGAAGGCCCGCCCGCGGCTTGATCCGGTGTTCCCACCCGACTCCCTTCCCCGGCCGGTCCCGGCGCCGCGGAGGGCGGACGCGGCGCGCCCGGAACCGGAAGCTGAGCAGACGCTCGGGCGGGAGGAGATACGGCCGCGGCGAGTGCCGCAACGATGAAGGCCGCCGCGGTGAGATCGCCCGTCCATGCGCGGGTTCCGGGAGCGGGCGCCCTCACAGTGCAGCAGCGACGGAAGTCGAAGATTCGGCAAACGCCGCGAATGCCGTGCCCCCGTTCCCCGATCCGTCGCTCCCCTTGGCTCGCCGGATCTCACGGATGGTGAACCCCGCATCGTCCACGGCCTGTTGCAGTTCTTCGTCGGTGACGCGGGCATTCTCCTTCACGAAAAGGAGCACCTCGCCACCGTCGATGTCGATCTCCAGGGAATCCACTCCCGGGAGGCGCCGGAGCTTCTTTTCCAACCCGTAGGCGCAGAAGGGACAGGCGAGGCCGTCCACGCCCAGGACGATTTCCGGCGCACGCGCCTGAGAACTCTGCTCAGGTACGGGCGGAGATTCCTGACCCTGCAGGGCGGGCGCACCCATGAGGATCATCCCCCCTGCCAGAAGAAGGCTCGGAAGAACCCGTTGCGTCAGCTTCATGTGACCGCACTCCTTCATGAGACCAGCCCCCGGAGGGGTCCGGAACCGAGAACCGACGGGCCATGCCCGCAGCATCACCGAATCGGGAAGATAAACTCTGGAGTAAGCTTCAAGGTCAAGGGCGTCGAGCGGCTGACTGCGCGCGCATCTGGTCCGCCTCACGGCCAGCCCGCTGCACCGGTCTCTCCTCAGGCCAGCTCGATGGCGCCGCAGCGGCAGCCCGAGGCGCGGGCCTCCTCGTCGTCCAGACGCTGCAGCGTCGCGCGCAGGGAGGCGCGCAGCGCCTTCAGCTCCTTGAGTTTGCGCTCCACCTCGTCCAGACGCGCCGTCACCGTCTCGCGCACGTGATCGCACGGCACCACGCCCCCGGCGGAGATCTCCATGATCTCCCGGATCTCGCTCAGCCGCAGCCCCACGGCCCGGGCCTTGCGAATGAAGAGGAGATCCTCCAGCGCCGCCTCGTCGTACTGCCGGTACCCTCCCGCGCTCCGCGGCGGAGCCTCGAGGAGCCGCTCCTTCTCATAGAATCGAATCGTGTCCGGGGTCACCTCGGCCCGGCGGGCAAGTTCACCGATCCTCATCATCTCCCTCTCCTTCTTCTCCGGCATCCCGCCGGGCAGCCGCTTCCCCTTCACGGTGGGGGACCGATCTCCCTTCCCGGCGGTTGGACGAACGCAGGTCTTGACTCTGGAGTGTACTCCAGACTTTACCTTACCCTCGTATCGAAAACAAGGAGAGAGAACCATGTCCAAGACGCACACCCTCGCATCCGCCATGGCCGCCGTCGGCCTGGCCATGATGCTTCCCGGACCCGGTCAGGCACGGGAACAGCAGCCGGACCAGCCCACCAAGCCCGATGTCGCTTCCCCCGACGGCGTTCTGGAGGGCGCCTCGGTCATGCTGAAGGTGGATGGCATGTCCTGCCCCTTCTGCGCCTACGGTCTGGAGAAGCGCCTGAAGGAGCTCCCCGCCGTGGACGCTGTGCAGATCCGCGTCGGCGACGGCGTGGTGCAGATCCGTACCAAAGACGGTCAGTCGCTCGCCGACGATGCCCTGAACGGCGCGGTCGAGAAGGCGGGCTTCACGCTGCGGGAGATCCATCGGGTGGATCATTGAGCCGCAGGCTCGCCACACTCCTTGCCTGGGCCCTGACGGCGCCGGCGGCGGCCGGTGCCCAGGGGCTCCCCTTTCACACCCCCTCGGCCCTCACCACCTCCTTCGAGGAAAAGGGCCTGCGCACCTTCACCACGGTGCGGAGTGCCGGGAACATGAGGGCGTGGGTCACCCCGGTGGTGCTGCTCCCCTGGGCGCCCCGGTATGATCTCACCACCACCGTGGCCGTGCCCTTCCTCCACAAACGCATGACCGGAGGAGGAACGGCCGTGACCAACGCAGGGGTGGGTGACGTCACCGTGGGCGTGAAGTGGGCACCCTTCATCCGCAACCGCTTCGCGGGCACCGACCGGGTGGCCCTGATCCTTTCAAGCCGCATTCCCACCGGCGCCACCGACGCCCGCAGCCCCGACGGCTCCCTCCTGCCCCGCCCCATGCAGACGGGCTCGGGGAGCACAGGGGCGGGGGTGACCCTGGTGGGTACCTCCATCCGCGACCGGTGGGGGCTCTCCGCCGCGGTGGGTCGCCAATGGTCCCGGGGCGACGGCGAATTCCAGGCCGGGACCCTGACCCGCTACGACGTGGCCCTGGGCCTCCGCTTCCCCGGGTACGTGGAAAGTCTCTCCACCCGGACCCTTCAGCTCTATCTGGAGTGGAACGGGACGGTGCAGGACCACAATCGCCTTGGCGGCTCGTCCCTGGCATCCTCGGGAGGGCACACGGCCTTCCTGGGCCCCGCCCTTCAGTGGGTCGTCCTTCCCCGGATGCTCCTGGAAGCCAGCGTTCAGTTCCCCGTCATCACCGACCTCAACGGGACCCAGCCCGATCCCGGGATCCGTCCCGCCCTGGGCCTCCGCTACCTCTTCTTCTGATATGAAACGATTCCTCCTCGCCCTTCTCCTCGTTCTGGGCGCACTCTGCGCCGTCGTCCTCGTCCCGCCCCTGCTGCGCCGGGATTCCATCACCTTCGTTTCCCGGACCTCCATGGGCGAAGGCGTCCTCAGTGAGCCCATCGGTATCGCGTACCGCGGCGGACGCCTCTACGTGTCCGACGCGGGCAACAATCGCATCGTCGTCTTCGACACCGCAGGCGCCGTGGACACGATCTGGGACGGTCCCGAACTGGATCTGGGGCGCCCCATGCACATAACCTTTGACGCCAACGGCCTCCTCCTGGTGAGCGAGTACCTCAACGACCGGGTCACCGTCTTCGACACCACCGGCGCGGTTGTGGAGCACCTGGGCGGAATCTCGGGCTCGGAGCCGGGAGAGCTGGACGCGCCGGGTGGGGCCGTCGAGGTAACCGGCGAGGTCTTCATCGCCGACTTCTACAACCACCGGGTGGACGTGCTGGGAGGCGCCTCCCCTCGGACGGTGGGCCGTCCCGGACGGATCTTCTCCGGCCGACTCCACTACCCCACCGACGTG
The DNA here is from genome assembly GCA_046756305.1 of Gemmatimonadota bacterium. Lineage (GTDB taxonomy): Bacteria > Gemmatimonadota > Gemmatimonadetes > Longimicrobiales > Gaopeijiaceae > JBHHWB01. The sequence continues at coordinate 19,391 of JBHHWB010000020.1, read as the reverse complement.
GACACCGACGGTGAGCTGGTCTATGTGGCCGACGCCTACAACCACCGCATCCAGGTATTCCGCCCCGACGGCACCTTCGTGCGCAAGTGGGGCGGACCCCTGGGGATGGGAGGCCGCGGAGGGTTCCGCGGCTGGTTCCGGGTGGCCACAGGCGTGGCCGTCTCCGGCGAGCGGGTGTACGCAGCCGACTTCGAGAACAACCGCATCCAGACCTTCACCCTCACCGGCCGGTACCTGGGCACGGCGGAAGGCGGCCTTCGTCACCCCACCGACATGACTACGGGTGCGCGGGATGAGCTCTACGTGGTGGACTTCGGAAACGACAGAGTGGTGCGGTTCGAGGGCGGGGCGCCGGACCCCTGAGCCGCCACGTCGATCCGGCGGTTCCGGCGCACGGTCAATGGCACCAGCACGCCCATCACCACCTCCCCCTCCCCTCCAGCACCCGATACACTGCCGGCGTGATGGTGAGCACGAAAAGGGTGGAACTCAGGAGCCCTCCGATGAGAACGAGAGCCAGGGCATCCCAGATCTTGGAACCGGCACCGCCCCCGAAGAGCACCAGGGGAAGGAGCCCCAGCACGGTGGTGGTGGTGGTCATGAGGATGGGCCGCACCCGTTCCAGCGTCCCCCGCACGATGGCGTCGTACAGCATCGGCTCCTCGCCTCGCCGCCGGATCCCGTTGATGTGGTCCACCAGCAGGATGGCGTTGTTGACCACGATGCCCAACATCATGATCACCCCGATGTACGCCTCCCGGGTAAAGGGTGCGCCGGAGTAAAAGAAGATGAGGTACACGCCGATGAGGGCCATGGGAACCGTGAGGATCACCGCCAGCGGCTGGACGAGCGATTCAAAAACGGCGGCCGTCACCATGTAGACCAGGAGGAGTGCGACGGCCAGGACCATCCAGATCTGTCGCCGGTCCTCCTCGCGGACCCACCAGTTGACGTCGCCCTTTTTCACCGTGTAGCCGGCGGGGACCACCGTGGCTTCCAGCACGGCGTCGCGCATGAGATCACCCAGCTTGACGGGACCCCGAAACTCGTAGGCCACGGTGCGCTCATACTGCTGGTTCTCTCGCCGTATCCGGGCCAGGACGTTCCGGGGCGCGATGGTGACCACGTCCCCCAGGCGAATCCTCCTTCCCGCCGGCGTGTCGATGAGGATCTCCCGCAGCGCGAGAACGTCAAGGTCCTCCGTCTCGGCCAGCTTGACCTGGTACTGCACTTCCTCCCCACCCAGCTTCAAGTATCCCAACTGGGCGTTCCCTCCCACAACCGCCCCCAGGCGGTTCACCAGATCCGCTACGGTAAGGTCATGCTGAGCTAGACGCGCCCGATCCACCCGCACCACGAACTCCGATGCCCGGTCGCGGGTAAACCGCCGACTCGACGCGTTGGCATCCACCTCCTGGACCCGGGAAAGGCGGGTAAGTCGGCGGCCCAGATCCTCGGCGATGTCCGCAACCTTCTGATAGTTGTATCCCAGCACGGTGATGGCGTAGTTGGGCGGGCTCCCGCCCCCGCCGTAGAATGACGGCCCGTACCCGTACACCCGCACCTCCGCACCGGTAAAGGAGAGGCTGTAGGCCACCATCTGCTCCTTGATGGCCACCGGAACCGCCGTGTTCTCCAGGGTATCGGGGAAGGTGATCTCCATGTACCCCTGATTTCCCCGGATCTCCGCCGTGTACTTCTCCACCTCCGGCATCTGCGAGAGTTTCTGTTCGAAAAAGCGGACCAACTCGTCGGTGCGCGCCAGGTTCGACCCCCGAGGGAGACGAATGAAGACGCTGATGTAGGTCCGGGTGCCCCACCCTCCGCCCCACATGGCCCAGGTGTTCACATATTTGTCGAAGAGGCGGTAGGAGGCTCCGAAGGCGAGCACCGTGACCGCGATGGCCACCCATGGATACCGCACGTTGAACCCCACCACGTCGCGGTAGAATCGCAGGTAGAAGGGGGCGCGCGCGCCGGGGACCGGCGATGCCGCGGCCGACTCCTGGGCCCTCGCTCTCTCTGTGGCTCCGCCATCTTCCCCCGCACTCCCTTCCCCGCCCTGCACCCGCCCCACGATCCGGCCGGCCAGCGCCGGCACCAGGGTGAAGGCCACGAAGAGGGAAGCCAGCAGGGTCAACCCCACCACCACGGCCAGGGGCACGTAAAAGACCCGCAGCTCCCCCTGGAGATACACGAAAGGCACGAAGACGATGAGGGTGGTGGCGGTGGATGCCAGGATGGGAAGAACCACTTCCCGGGCCCCTTCTTCCGCCGCGCCCCACGGACCCGCCCCGCGCTGTCGGTGGCGGAAGATGTTTTCCAGCACGACGATGGAGTTGTCCACCACCAGGCCGAACCCCATGGCCAGGCCCATGAGGGTGAGGAGGTTCAGCGTGAGCCCGCCGAAATAGATGAGGTTCAGGGCGATGAGGACGCTGAAGCCGATGGTGGCGAACACCAGCCCGGTGGTGGGCGCGGACCGGAGGAACCCCAGGAGCACCAGGAAGATGACTCCGGCGCTGATCAGCGCCCTTGTACGCAGATCCGTGAGCTGCCGCCGGATCTCCCGACTCTCGTCGTCGTCCAGGAGGAAGCGGGCGCCGTAGGGATTGAGCGCCGCCAGCTCCGCCATGCGCGCCTTCACCGCATCAGCTACCCGCACCGTGTTGGCCCCGATGGTCTTGGTCACCACGAAGCTTACCGCCGGCCGGCCGTTGATGCGGCTGAAGGAGCGGGGCTCTTCGTAGGTATCGTGAACCGTGGCGATATCCCCCACCCGCACCGGCGTGGGGCCGGCGCTGGCGATGATGGCGTTGCGCACGTCCTCCGCGCTCCCCGGCCGGTTCACGATGGTCACCGTCCACTGGGAACCTCCCTCCCGCACCGCGCCCACCTCCCGCACCATATCCAGCCCGCCGACGGCCTGGCGGATCTGCCACGAATCCAATCCCAGCGCGGCCACCTGCTCATCGTTGAGGCGGATCTCGAGGCGCCGGTCCAGCCCGCCGAAGGCGCGCACCACCGCCACGCCGTCCACCTGGCCGATCTCCGGGGCCACCACTTCGTCCACGTGCTTGCGCAGCGCCTCCAGGGTGTACGGTCCGGTGAGCGTGTACCGCAGGAAGGGGCGGTTCTGCTCCCGGAACTCCTCGGGCACGTACTGCTCCACCACCACCCGGTCCACCCCCTCGGGAAGGTCCTCTTCCAGCGTGGCGACCCGCTCGGCCAGTTCCAGGCGGGCAAAATCCATATCGGTGTCCCGGGCCAACTCGACCTGGATGTCGGCCACGCCTACGCCGTTCTCCTCGTAGGACTCGGAGACGATCTTCTCCACCCCCTCCACCTGCTGGATCACCGCCTCCAGCGGCGAGGTGAGGAAGGCCTCCACCGTCTCCGGGCTCGCGCCCCCCCAGCTCCCGCGCACCGTCAGGCGGGGAAGCCGGGTATCCGGAAGAAGCTCGATGGGGATGTTCCGCCACGCCGCGCCACCCAGGAGCGCGACTGCCAGGTAGGTCATGGCCACCGCCACCGGCCGGCGGATGCTGGCGCGGATCATCCTCCCGCAACCCTCACGCCCCGCCGCCTCCCCTGAGGCGCTCCACCGTCTGGTAAACCACCGGCACTACGATGAGCGTCAGCGCCGTGGCCAGCGTCAGACCGCCGATAACCGCCACGGCCATGGGCGCCCGCAGATCGGCCCCGCGCCCCACACCCAGCGCCATGGGGAGGAGGCCCAGCACGGTGGTCACCGTCGTCATGATGATGGGGCGGAGCCGAACCCGGCCCGCCTCCAGGATGGCCGCCCGCACCGGGAGGCCGTCTGCCCGGGCCCGGTTGATGAAGTCCACCTTCACGATGGCGTCGTTCACCACAATGCCCACCAGAATCACCACGCCGATGAGGCTCATGGTGTTGAGACCACCGCCGGTAAGGAGGAGCGCCAACACCACGCCCACCAGCGCCAGAGGCACGCTCATGAGGATGGTGAAGGGATGGACGAAGGATTCGAACTGGGCAGCCAGGATCATGTAGACGATGAGGAGCGCCAGCCCAAAGGCGAAGGCAAGGTCCCGGAAGGAGCGGCGCATCTCCTCATTCTCTCCCCCCACCTCCAACCGCACGGAACGTGCGGGCCGGAGGGAGGATAGAGCCTGGCTCACCGCCTCGATGGCGGCGTTGAGCCCACCCTCTACCACGTCGGCATAGACCGGAATCACCCGGGCCTGGGCTTCGCGGTGGACCTCGGCCGGGCCCAGCGCTTCGCGGACCCGGACCAGTTCCCGCACCGGCACGCCCTCCACGCGCAGGTCATCCAGGGTGGACAGCGAGTACCGGAGATCACCGGGGTAGCGCACCACCACCCCGATCTTGCGGTCGAAGTCCACGAACTCGGTCGCCCGGTCGCCGCGCATGGCCCGGTCCACCGCCTCCGCCACCGCTCGGGGCTCCACCCCGTAAGCCGCGGCTTTGGCCCGATCAATCTCGATGTGGATCTGAGGTTGGCCCCGCTCCGTCCCCAACCGCACGTTTCCCACCGCGGGCACCGAGGCGAGGCGCTTCCGGACCGCTTCGGCCGTGGCGAAGCCGGCGTCCAGATCTTCCGACCGTACACGCACGGCAATGTCGGCCTCCCCGCCTCCCAGCATGGTCCCCAGAGCCGTGGCCCGGCCCGTCTCCACGGTGAGAACTCCGGCGGGAAAGCTCTCGGCGAGGCGTCGCATGCGCTCCGCCACCGCGTCGGTGGAGGTGTGTGGCGCAACGCGGATCTGGAAGACCGCCGTATGCAACCCGGTGGCCTCCTCGCCCTCGGCATAGGCCCGCACGTCCCGTCCGATGGTGCTGAAGACGGCCTCCACCCCTGGGTCGGCCAGGGACGCTTCCTCCACCCGCCGGGCGGCGTCCGCCGTGGCATCCAGGGCGGTACCCTCCGGGAGGGTCAGGCGAACCTGGAAGGCGCCCTGGTCCACATGAGGGAGAAGGTCCATGGGGAGGAAGGCGCCCACGCCCAGCGCCACGGCCAGGGCGGCGGCGCTGCCCCCCAGAATTCTTCCGGGCCGGTTCAGCGCCCGCTCCAGCACCGCATGATACCACGCCGCGAAAGCGGTGAACCTCCGATCGAATGCCGCCAGGAACGGCCCCACGCTCCGAGCCAGAATCCCGGACGTCCAGCGAGCGAGGCTCCGAACCCCGGTCCGCAGGGCGCGCGCCATCCACGCGGCCACGGCCAGGGGCACGCCCGCCGTCCTGCGTGCCCACCACGCGATGCCACCCCAGAACCCGGGACGACGCGCCCGGTTCGCGTCTCCCGCCACCACGGGGGACGCCGCCCGCCCTCCGAAGCTCGCCGCCAGGGAGGGCAGGAGGGTGAGGGCCACAAGAAGGGACATGAGGAGGCTGAAGGCGACCGCCAGGGAGAGGTCCCGGAAGAGGGCGCCGGCCACACCTTCCACATAGATGATGGGAAGAAAAACGCTGATGGTGGTAAGCGTCGACGCGGTGATGGCGGCCTGCACCTCTTCGGCGCCGCCCGCAGCGGCCTCCGCCGGCCCGCGGCCCAGCTCCTCCCGGTGCCGGAAGATGTTCTCCAGCACCACGATGGAGTTGTCCACCAACATCCCCACCCCCAACGCCAGTCCCCCCAGGCTCATGATGTTGAGGGAGACGTGGAAGGCGTCCATGAGGGAAAACGTCCCCACCACCGAGATGGGGATGGCCAGAGCGATGGCCACGGGATAACGTGGGTCGCGCAGAAAGAGGAAGAGCACCAGGAAAGCCAGGATGCCTCCCAGGATCAACGCCTGCACTACGTTGGCGATGGAGTCGGCGATGAAATCTGCCTGGCTGGACGCCACGTCCATCTTCACCGCCGGATACTCGCTCCTCAGCTCGTCCAGCGTCGCGTCCACACGGCGGGCGACCCGCACCGTATTCGCTCCCGCTTCCTTGAAGACGAGGATCCCCACCGATTCGGTGCCCTGAAAGCGGGCGATGGATTGACGCTCGGCAAACCCGTCAATGACCCGCCCCACATCTTTGAGGCGGACCACCTGAAAGCCCGGCGTCCCACCGCCGACGCCCCCTCCGCTTCCCGGAATGCGCCGCGCCACGACCACGTCGGCGATCTCATCCACAGAGGTGAACTCGCCCAGGGTGCGCAGGGGATAGCGGTACCGCCCCTGAAGGATCGTGCCTCCCGGAGCGCTCACATTGGCCCGGTCCAGCGCGCGCGCCACCTCGGCGATGGTCAGGCCGTAGGCATCCAACAGGCCGGGCTCCACCTCAACCTGGATCTCCCGGTCGAGCCCGCCGGAAACCGCCGCCTGCGCCACGCCGTCCAACTGCTCCAGGCGGCGACGGAAGACGGTTTCCGCCAACTCCTTGGTCTGCCAGAGATCATCCCCTCCCGCCACGGAGACGATGAGGATGGGCTCGGACTCGGGGTCGACCCGCAGAATCGCCGGACGAGTGGCGGTCTCAGGGAGGGCGTCGCGCACATTGTCCATCCGCTCCCGGACGTTGAGGACGGCGAAGTCCATGTCCGTCCCCCAGGCGAAGCGGAGCGTCACGAGGCTCACGCCCTCCCGGGACACTGAAGTGACCCTTTCCACTCCCGGCACCGCCGCCGCTTCGGCCTCGATGCGCTCGGTGACCAGACGCTCCACCTCGGCGGGCGCCACATCCGGGTAGGAGGTGTAGATGACCAGCCTGGGGTAGCTCACGTCGGGAAGGAGATCCACCGGCAGACGGAAATAGGAGATCAGTCCCAGGAGGATCACCGCCAGAAAGAGCATCCAGACCGCCACCGGGCGGCGGGTGCTGACGCCGGGCAGGGACATGCCTCAGCGCGGCTGGCGGGGGCGTACCCGCGCGCCCACGGCCTCTTCCAGGCTGAGAAGCGCATCCACGAAGGCGTGGCGCGCCTGAATCACCTCACGCCTGGCGTCGGCCTCCTGCACGAAGGACGCCCGCAGATCCTCAAAGGAACGTGAGCCGAGCCGGTACTCCTCCCGGGCCAGCTCCAGCGCTTCGGCGGCGATCTCCCCGGCCCGCTCCCGCAGGCGAAGGCTCTCGTACTGATGGCCCAGTTCCAGGAGGAGTCCCTGCACCGACTCCCGGATCTCCAGCCTGAGCTGCCGCTCCGCCTCACGGGCATTGTCCAACTCCACCGCCGAGCGGCGGATGGCCACCCGGTTCTGGAAGTAATTGTTGAACATGGGAATCTGGAGACCGAGATAGAATCGCTGATCCAGATCCTCGTTGAAGGAGACGTCGAAGAGGGCCCGATCCTGAAGATCCTGGGCCCGGCGCGCCACACTGAAGTTCATGAAGACGGTGGGCCACCACGCCTGCTTCGCGCTCTTCAGGTTTACCCCCGCCACGTCGGCGGCCACCCCGGCCCTCCGCACCCGTGGGTTGCGCTCCATGGCGGTGCGCACCAGCGCATCCGCATCCAGGCCGGAAGGATCGAATACGGGCAGCGCCTCCTCGGCCAGTTCAAACTTCTCCAGATCCTCCGCACCCATGGCGGTCCGCAGCGCCAGCTTGGCCCGGGCGTACGCCGCCGCCTGCCGGCGCATGGCGAGCTCCTGCTGGTCCTCCGCGAGCTCGGCGTTCAGCACGTCCACGCGCGTCCGCAGCGCCAGGGTAAAGAGGCGGTCCGCCACCTCCCGGTCCAGGCTGCGCGCCTCCAGGAGCTGCTCCTCCGCCCGGAGAAGGGAACGCTCCTTCAGCGCGTTCATGTAGGCGCGCCGCACCGCGATTTCCGTCGCCGAGAGGGCCTCTCGCTCCGCCAGGTCCCGGTCCCGGTTGTCCAGCTTCTGGCGGGAGAGAGCGTTGAAGATGGACGCTCCCTGGACCCGCCACGTCAGATCCAGGGATTGGTTGGTCTGGGAGAAGTAATTCCACTCGGTGGTCGGCCGCTCGATGGGATTTCCGAAGTTGTCCACCGCCACCCGGGTCAGGTTACCGGTGAACTGGGTCTGAAAGAGGTTGAGCTGCGGCTTGGGAAGAACCTGGTCGAAGAGGGTGGCCTTGCGCTCCGCCTCGTTGAGGGAAAGGGCGTTCCTCGCCTGGCGATAGGCGGGGTTGGATTCCCGGGCCAGGGCAAGCGCCTCCTCCAGGGTGAGCATGCGGACCTCCTGCGGGAGGTTCTCCGCGGCCACACTCCGCGTCATCAGCACGAACGCCAACACGCCCACCGCCGCAGCCGTCAGCATCGCGGCGCTCAACGCCGCGGCTGTCACCCTGGCGCCTCTCCTCGTCACGCCGCGCGTCACTGCACCCATCATCGCCCCGGCCTCCCCCCGGCGGCCGACACGTTTTCCACCAGCCGCACCGGCGTATCGTGGGCCAGGTAGTGGTGACCGTCCACCAGGACGATCTCTCCCGGCTCCACCATCCCCTCATCTCCCTGAACGATCTCGACGAAACGATCGTTCTCCCTCCCGGTGGTCACGTACCGCCACTTGGCCAAGCCCCGCTGCCCCTCTTCCCTGGCAAAGACAAAAAGCATCTTCCGGCGCTTGTCCCCCCGCTCCAGGATGGCTTCCCGGGGGACGAGGATCCGGTCCGGAAGCGCCTCGGCGTCCAGCGCCACGTCGGCGTACATCCCCGGTTTGATCCGGTGACCTGGATTGTCGAGGAGAACCGTCACCCGGCCCGTTCGGGTTTCGGGATCCACCAGCGGGTTGATGCTCACGATGCGGCCGACGAACCGCTCTCCCGGATAAGCCGCGAAGGTTACTTCTCCGCGATTGCCCTCGCGAAGAGCCCCCAGCTCCGCTTCCAGCACCTGGACCTCCACCTTGATGGGATCCAGCTCCACCATCGTGAGAAGCTCCGTCCCCGGGTTCACGAACTGGCCGGGGACGACCCGCAGATCTCCCACCCGCCCGGCGAAGGGCGCCCGCACCCGGGTGCGGGCCAGAGCCAGTTCCGCCTGGCGCAGGGCCACCTCCCGCTGGTCGAGCTGACTTCGGGTCCGGGCGATGCGTTCCCGCTCCTCCCGCACCTGGGGATCTGCGATCTCGTCATCGAAGAGGATCATCTGGCGAAAGTCTGCCTGAGCCGTCAGGAGATCCGCCTTCACCTGTGCCACCTTCAGGGCAAGGTCCGTGCTGTCCAGCACCACCAGGAGCGCTCCGGCGTCCACCGCCTGGTTCTCCCTCACCCGGACGTCCTCCACCTTTCCCTCCACCTGAGCGACCAGGGGAGCTCTCCGGAAGGCCGCCGCCTGTCCGGCGGCCCGCACCCGGATCCAGAGCGTATCGCGTACGACTTTGGTGCCCGCCACAGGCTGGGGAACCGAGGTGGAGAACTGAGAAGCGCCCACCGTCGCCGGAAGTGCGTCGCCGGCTTCGCCCCCTGCTGCAGTGGTCCCCTCGGCGTTCCCCGCCCCGGGGCCAGCGATCTTCCACCAGACCCCGGCGCCAAGCGCCACCAGAACCAAGACCAGAATCGCCAGGGTGGGGATGCGTCGGGAAGGACTCATGGATAGCTCACTAACAACGATGGCGAAGCACGCGCCGAGCGGATCACGTGCGAAGTCACTCGTTCATCGGATACGAAGTGTCGGGCGTACCGTTGCTCCGACGGGGAAAAATCAGCGCGGGCTCATCCTGAGGGGTGGACGCAACTTAGGCGGTACTTTCGGCGAACCGCAAGAAGCGAGGCCGCTTCAAGCGCCCCCTACGTATCGGCACGGCCCGCCTCCGGCATGGGCATCACCTCCACCTCCGGTGGCACCAGCACGCCCGGCACCGTCTCGTCCTCCACTCCACCAAGTTCCTGAGCCGACCTTTTCCCAGGCCGCCAAACGAACGTCCCATCCAGCTATGGACGACGTCGGGAGTGCGGTGATGCCCCACCTCCGGGACGACTCCGGGAAGGGGTCTTGGACACCCCTGCCTCGCCTGCTGCCGCGCGTCACGGCCCCCGTGCGGCTCTCCGGTGACCTGATGGGCCTTCGGGGTGCGGCCTGGAGTCATCTGAGGAGCGCCATATGAGCTCCGTATATTTCAGCGTAAGGTGTTGTCCGTGTTCATGTTAAGCAGAGAGGAGGGGTCATGAGGTGTGCGCCGAGGGTCCGGGAAGAAGGGGCGCGGTACGGCGGCAGACGGGCAAGATCCCGCGCCGGGGGAGACGATGCGGGTGGGCGGCGATGCGCTCTACCGCAGGGCGGGGCCGGAACCCGGGACGCTGGTGACGGAACCCGGGACGCTGGTGCCGGAAGCCGGGGCGCTGGTGCCGGACCGGGAAGCTCTCCGGCCGCAACGGAGGGAGACGCCGAGGCGCGCCGCCGCCGGGCCGATGCCGTGGGGCTGTCGACCGAGCGATGACCGCGTCAGGGGATGGGGAGAGGTGGCGCGAATGCGAGGACCGGAGTGCGCCTGGCGGTCACGTGTAGAGGTCACGACCGGCACCCTCCCCCGATCTTGATCCCACCTTGATCCCACGCCCCAACGGCACTATATATGAATACATGAACACATCATCATATAAAGCTCGGCCCCTGCCCCCTGAAGGCTCAGCGGCAACACCCGAAGATCTGACCTCCGCCGCTGCGACAACAGGCCCTAAGGCCGCCCCGAAGAGCGACGAAGCCATGACGCGATCGTCCGATGTCACACCCGGATCCCGCGGCTCACCTTACTGCGAGGTGGAGCTGGTCCACCGCGACGCCGTCCTGCGGGCCCTGGCCGATCGGGCCGATGACGTAGAAATCGAGGAGCTGGCCGACATCTTCCAGCTTCTGGCCAACCCTACCCGTCTCCGCATCCTGGAGGCGCTGGCCCGGGAAGAGCTGTGCGTCTGCGATCTGGCGGCGGTGGTGGAGGCCAGCCAGTCCGCGGTGAGCCACCACCTCCGCCACCTGCGGGCCATGCGCCTGGTCCGGTATCGGAAGGAGGGGCGCATGGCGTTTTATCACCTGGACGACGACCACGTTACCACCCTTATCCGCACCGCGCTGAATCATGTCCGCGAATAATCCTGCTCCCGTCTCCTCCGACGCCGAGGGCAACCTCTGCACCCTCACCTTCCGCGTCGCCGACATGGACTGTCCGAGCTGCGTGCAGAAGATCGAGGGGCAGCTCCAGCGCATCCCCGGCGTGGACGAGATCTCCGCCAGCGTGGTGAACCGCACCCTCACCGTACGCGCCGCCCGGGATGTAGACCCGCGCGCTGTGGGCGGCGCCATCGGCCGTCTGGGCTACACCGCCCGCTACCTGGACGACGGGGGCCCGGCGGAGGAGCGAGTCGGGACCTTTCACAGCCGTGCGGCTCACCTCACGTACGCCTCCATGGCGTTTTTCGCCGTGGGGGTGGCGCTGCGTCTCCTGGGCGTGACCCCGGTCCTGGCCGAGCTCCCCCTTCACACCTACACCCTGCCCGACCTCTTCTATCTCCTCTCGGCCGGCGTGGGAGGGTGGAATTTCTTCGGCAAGGGCCTGAAAGCGGTCCGGGCCCTGGCCCTGGACATGAACTTCCTCATGACCGTGGCCATTCTGGGCGCTACGGCCATCGGCGAGACGCTGGAAGCGGCGGCTATCGCCTTTCTCTTCTCCCTGGCGGAGCTCCTGGAGGGCTTCTCGGTGGACCGGGCCCGGGCCTCGGTGGAGTCCCTTATGGACCTGGCTCCCGACACGGCGACGCTTCTCGACAACGGGGAACCGGTACTGGTCCCCGCCGACGCCCTTCAGCCAGGCGATCGCATCCTGGTGCGACCGGGCGATCGCATCCCTGCCGACGGTAGGGTGGAACGCGGCGCGTCGGCCGTAGATCAGTCCCCCATCACCGGCGAATCCATGCCCGTAGACAAGGTAGAGGGCGATTCCGTATTTGCCGGAACCATCAACCGCGAGGGTTCACTGACCATCGTGGTGGAGCGGGAGGCGTCCCGGAGCACCCTCGCCCGCATTGTGCAACTCATCGAAGAGGCGGAGGCCAACAAGAGCCGCACCGAGCGCTTTGTGGAGCGCTTCGCCCGCTACTACACCCCCGCCGTCACCCTGGGCGCCGTCTTCATCACGGTGGTGCCGCCCGTGGCGTTCGGGGCACCCTTCATCCCCTGGTTCGTGCGGGGACTGACCCTGCTGGTCATCGCCTGTCCCTGTGCTCTGGTCATCTCCACGCCGGTGGCGGTGGTGAGCGGCATCACCGCGGCGGCGCGTCACGGCGTCATCATCAAGGGCGGCATCTACCTGGAGGCCATGGGAGACGTGCGGGCCGTGGCCATGGACAAGACGGGCACCCTCACGGTGGGACATCCCCAGGTGGTGGCCGTCCTTCCGGCGGCGATGTTTCCGGAGGATGAGGATGGCCTCTCTTCGGCGTCTGCAGAAGAAAACGATGGCCTCTCTTCGGCGTCGTCCGGGCACGCCGCGTCTTCGATCGCAGAGGCCAGCGACCAGCTCCTGGCCCTGGCTGCCGCGGTGGAGGTCCACTCGGAGCACCCCATCGCCCGGGCCATCCGGGACGCGGCGGAGCAGCGCGGCCTACAGGTGCAGCCCGGGTCCGACTTCACCAGCATGACGGGCGCCGGCGCCCGGGCCCGGGTGGACGGCGCGGAGATCCGGGTGGTGCGGCCCACCGCGCTTTCCCGGCCTACGGAACCTCCCGAGGAGCTTATTCGCGACGGAGCCACAGTGGTGGCGGTGGAGCGTGACGGGCGGCTTCAGGGATGGATTGCTCTCTCCGACGCCCTCCGCCCCAACGCCGACGCCACGGTCCGGGCCCTCCACGCCGAAGGGATCGAGGCCGTGGTCATGCTCACCGGCGACAACGAGCGTACCGCCCGCTCCATCGCCGCCCGCACCGGCGTGGACGAGGTGCGCGCCGAGCTCCTCCCCGAGGACAAGGTGGCCGCCATCCGCGAACTGGAGGCGCGCTGGGGCACCGTGGCCATGGTGGGCGACGGAGTCAACGACGGACCGGCGCTGGCCACCGCCACGGTGGGCATCGCCATGGGCGCCGCCGGGAGCGACACGGCGGTCGAGACCGCCGACGTGGCCCTCATGGGCGACGACCTTACCCGCCTGCCGTACCTGAAGCAGCTCTCCGGCAGGGCGCGCAGCGTCATTCGCCAGAACGTGGCCCTGGCCATCCTCCTCAAGGGCGCCCTAGCGCTGGGCGTACCCCTGGGATTGGTCTCCCTCGTCATGGCGGTCCTGGTGGGGGACATGGGGGTCTCGCTCCTGGTCATTCTCAACGCCCTGAGGCTGGGAAGGATCGAGCCCGCGGCGTCCTGAGTTCTGCGGACGCCGCGCGTCCGCAGGCGTCCATCGCTTCCGCCCCGGGAACCGTTTCGGCGGGAGATGCGTTGACCTCGATAGTCCCACACCGGGATGACTCTTTTCCCATCTCCCCGTTTCAGGAGTCGGAACATGCATAGCAGGACATCGGCGCTTCCCCGCGTCGGCAGCTTGGCCCTCATGGGCCTCACGGCCGCCTCGCTCCTCCTGGCCTCAGCTCCCCTCGCCGCGCAGAACATGGGGGAGCACAATCCCCAGATGCAGCAGCGGATGCAGAAGATGATGATGAAGTTCATGGAGCTGGCACCCGCCGCAGGCTACATCAAAGCCCACATGAACAACGAGCACCCCATGGACCTGCTGGGCGGACCGGTTCACGTCGCCATCACGCAAAAGCAGGGCGGTGTCTTCGTGGCCCTGCCCGACCGGCGGCGCCTGGACGAGTACGTCTTCGGCACTCCCGAGAACCCGCGCGCCTTCGGCGGCACCCCCGGCATCAACGGTGTCCCACCCATGGCGCGTGAATCGGAGAATGGGCACTACACCACCATGAAGACGCCCTCGCCCTTCGGCGACAAGCACATGGTCATGCCCGGCGGCACGCTCATGGTCGACCTCACCGACGTCACCGCCACGGACGCGGCCACAACCAAAGACCAGATCAAGTTCAAGGCCTCCTGGAAGGACGCCGACGGAAACACCTACGAGGTGCGGTGCTGCGGCAAGGTGCTGGCCCACGGCCTGGAGTTCCCCACCTTCGGCGGCGTCATGACCAACGGCATCCTCCACGGCTTCACCCGTCAGGGAACCGCGCTCATGCCGTCGGAATACACCTACGCTGCGTTCTGGGGGATGGGGCAGGTCCTGAAGAACGGAGAGGTCCTGGACGCGCCCCGCCTCGTCCACGGGATGCTCACCGAGTATGTGCGCACGGAAGGCTACAAGCTGGCCAAAGACGACGAAGTGACACCCACGCGCCGCCACTTCCACCTCATGGTTCCACCCATGATGCCCGATATGAAGACGGGCCACTTCGCGCATAAGGCCGTGAAGACGGGCCTCAGCCTCCCCAACGGGATGGAGCTGCCCTTCTGGCACGTCATGTTCGAGAACCTGGAGATCAGCGGAGAGAGGAAATGAAGCGTACCCTCCCGAATCGGTCCCGGCTGCCGCGTTCCGCCCAGGGGGCGGGCGCGGCGGCCCTGGCCGCGGTCGTCCTTCTGGCGGCGGCGGCGCACCCGGCGCCTGCCTCTTCCAGCGCCGCCCTGCCTCCCCGGAGCCCGGACGCCACGGTCAGAGCCACCAACACCATCTCCTTCGAGCCCAGGACGGTGACAATCCCCGTGGGCGGCACTGTAGAGTGGATCAATGCCTCGGTCCTGGTCCACACCGTGACCGACGACCCGGAGAAGGCGACGGTGGAGGGGAGTTGGGCCCTCCCCGACGGCGCCGAGGGGTTCGACTCCGGCAACCTGGCGCCGGACGCCACCTTCTCCCACACCTTCACCGTGCCGGGCACCTACCGGTATTTCTGCATCCCCCACGAAGGGGCGAAGATGTGGGGAACGGTGGTGGTGGAGTAGGCGTTTACCCTCCGGCCCGACGAAGTACAGCGCGGATCCGCGAAAGGAACTGGGGAGGATCGATGGGTTTGCGCAGATAATCATCCGCACCCGCTTCCAGGAGCTCCACCTCCAACCCGGCGTCGGACGACCCGGTGAGCACCACCACCGGGATCCCCGCAGTGGACACGGAACTGCGAATCGCGTTCAGGACTTCCTTCCCCCCGAACACGGGCATATCCACGTCCAGCACCACCAGGTCGACAGAGACCCCGCGAGCCAGCAGCGCCAGGGCTTCCCCTCCGTCCCCGGCCTCCGTGACCGACCACCCGTCACGCTCAAGGATCGCCCGCGCCACCAGGCGCAGGGATGGGTCGTCGTCCACCAGCAGGGCGTGCGGACTTCCTCCGTGAGACGGCCTTCCCTGCATTTCATCGTCCCGGCGGCGTGATGGTAGGTTCGGATCCCTCCGCTCCCCCCCCACCGTATCCATCCCGAGGACCCGATCCACTTCCTGGAGCGTCGTTTCCCCCTGACGCACCCGGGCCAACGCCGAAGAGAGGATAGGCTCCATACCATCCCGAATCGCCTGCTTCCGCAAGGCTTCCGGCGAAGCATTCTCCAGAATCAGCTCCACCAGCGCCGGAGTCGATACCATCAGCTCCGTCACCGGGAGACGACCCACATATCCCATGCCTCCGCACCGCTCGCAGCCGACGGCACGAGCCACCGGGAGAACGCCATATCGTTCCGCCAGCTCTTCCTCCTCCGGAGTCAGGCTCTCCCCAATAGACTCCTTGCATCCCGCGCACAGGTGACGCACGAGGCGTTGGGATAGGGAGCCCCGCAGCGTTTCCGTCAGAGTACCCGGATCCAGATTCAGGTCCAGAAACCTGCGAATGGCGCCCACCGCATCGTTGGTGTGGAGCGTCGACAGAACCAGGTGCCCGGTCAAAGCCGCCTGCGCCGCCACCTCAGCCGTTTCCTCATCCCGGATTTCCCCCACCAAAATGATGTCCGGATCCTGTCGAAGAATAGCCCGCAGTGCCGAGGCGAAGGTGACGCCCTGGGTCGTGTCTACCTGAATCTGGGTCAATCCGGAGATCTCGTATTCCACCGGATCCTCCACCGTCATGATATTCACGTCCTCGGTGGCCAGTTCACGAAGCGCAGCATAAAGCGTCGTGCTTTTTCCCGACCCTGTGGGTCCCGTCACCACCACGATGCCATCGCGCCGTTTCAGGAGCTCGCGCAGTCGGTCGCGGTCATGCGGCTGCATCTCCGTGTCGTCCAGAGTGCCGGTCTGGTGGGGATTCAGGATGCGAACGACGGCCTTTTCGGCGTGGCGCGTGGGCACGGTTGAGATGCGCAGGTCATACCGCTTCCCATTGACCAGGATGCGGGCGCTTCCGTCCTGGGGCCGGAGATGGTCGGCGATATTCATCTTTCCCAGGATCTTGATTCTCGAAATCACCCGAGTGAAGACCGAAAGTGGCATCTGCAGTCCGGTCCGCAGGACGCCGTCTACCCTAAACCGTACCGCCCCTCCGGATGCCGTCGGTTGGATGTGAATGTCGGATGCCCCACGCTCAACCGCCTCCAGGAGGATCATGTTCGTGAGGCGCACCACGGGCCCGGCCCCGCTGGACTCGATGGAGATCTCTTCGGGAACTTCTTCCTCCACGACCTCCACGCGGTCCGCCACGTCGGCATTCACATGGCGCAGGAGCCGTTCCGCAGCCTTCTCGGGAGCGTACGCCTCTTCAATGCGGGCCAGAATCTCTTCCGGAGGCGCGATCTCCAGCACGGGCGTTCTTCCCGAAGCAAATCCCACGGCCTGCTCTGCCGCCACGTCGGCGGGATCGGCCGACGCCACCACCAGATGTCGATCCTCGTCTCGCAGAGGGAACACAGTGTGTCGGCGCGCCACGCTTTCGGGGAGAAGGCGCACGATCCCCTTTCGTTTCTGGGTAATGAGGCGGTACTCCGCATCCTTATACCGGAAGGACATTCCCTGGGGCAGGTAGGGCGCCAACGCCGGCGGAACAACGCCCCGTTTCCCACTGGGCGGCAGATTGCCCGTGTCCTCCATGTAGGCGCGAACCGCCACATCCACGGTATGGACATCGCCCACCACCTTGGCCGCATCCGCCTTGGATATGGCGCTGCTGAGGGAGGGCAGCGCGATCGTGGCGATGATGGCCAGAACCGAAACCGTAACCGCCATTTCAATGAGGGTGAACCCTCCCTCACGTCCTTTCTTCACGGCCGCCTCTCTTCCGGTGGAGCGCGCTCGCCCACCGCCTCACCCTGCCGCCAGCCACCGTCGTCCTTGCCGGCAACCCAGGTATCCAGGGGCACGGTATCTTCGTACACCACCCGCAGGTCCCCGTCCTCCACCGCGATCCTGTAGTGCTCTCCATCCGCGGTATACGATACCCCTTCATCCATGACTTCGGAAATCTCCTCCGGCGACGGAAGGCGGCCTTCCTGCTCCCGAAACGCCTCCACCTCCTGGGCCACGGCCCAGGCCTCCCAGCGCAGATCCCGTGTCACCACCTCCGGCGGCAAGCCGGGTGGCGGTCGGGTGAAGTACCAGACGTTGAAGACCGCCGAACCCAGGATCGCCAGGCCGGAAAAAAGGAGCAACCAGATCCGGGAGCGCCTTGGTCTCCCAGCTTCCACGGCCCGGACGGCAGCCTCGTGCTCCGCGACCTTCGTCATAACCTCGTTCACGGCTCCGTCCCAGTCCTTGTCGGAGGGAGTTCTCCCGGGCTCAGTCATTTCCTGCTCCTTCCCGCGACGGTTCCAGGAATCGGTCAAGGACCGCGTAGAACTCCTGAGGGTCGATGGGCTTGGAGACGTAATCATCCATTCCCGCCGCAGGCGGAGCCTCTGACGGTGCAGTCGTGGAAGCAGCGGGTCTGACGGCCCGGCGAACGGCCCTGAGGAGCTCATCAGGGAGTATCGGTTTGAGAAGAAAGTCGTCTATGTCCAGCTCCTCTCGCCAACGACGAGCCTCATGCTGCGCCCCCGAGGAAAGGAGCAGAACACGAACGTCTCTCAAGGTCGGGTCGGAACGCATCTCCCGCACGAGGTCCAGCCCGCTCATCTGCGGCATGTGCACATCGCTCAGCACCAGGCGGAAGGGAGCACCGGCCCGCTGCGCCTGACGAAGGGCTGCCAGCGCCTCCGGCCCCGTCTCGGCCCCGTCCACCTCCATGCCCCATCGGCGCACCATCTCACGGAGAATCCGTCGGTTCGTGGCGTTGTCGTCCACAATCAGGACCCGAAGTCCACGCAGCGCTTCAAGATCGGCCAAGGGGGTCTCGGCGACGGCCTCCTCCTCATCCGCCTCCTCGGAGATCGCGAAGGCGGCCGTAAACGTGAATGTGCTCCCCTCTTCCGAAGCGGATTCCACCTTCAGATCCCCACCCATAAGAGAGGCCAACTGCGAGGAGATGGCCAGTCCCAGCCCGGTCCCTCCGTAAACTCTTGTCGTGGACGAATCGGCCTGCTTGAAAGCTTCGAATACCTTGTCCTGGTCTTCTTTCGAAATACCGATGCCGGTGTCTCGGACCCGAAAGCACAGTACCACCCCGTCCCGCGTGCGCTCCGCAACGGATACGTGGACGGAGATCTCACCTTGCTCCGTGAACTTGATCGCGTTTCCGACGAGGTTGAGGAGAACCTGCCGCAAGCGCACCGGATCCCCACGCAGGCGCTGCGGCACGTCGGGCGCCTCATCGTAGATAAGCTCCAAGCCTTTTTCCGCCGCCTGCACGGCCAAAGCCTTGAACGTGTCCCTCAGCGTCTCCCGAAGGTTGAACGGCACTTCCTCGAGTTCCATCCCCTCCGACTCGATCTTCGAGAAATCAAGAATATCGTTGATGATGTCCAGGAGAGCATGCGCAGAAGCGTCCACGATCTCCAGGTATTCCCGCACATCCTCGGGAAGGTTTTCGGCCCCCAGCGCCAGACGGGTCATGCCGATGACGCCGTTGAGGGGCGTGCGGATCTCATGGCTCATGTTGGCGACGAATTCGCTCTTGGCCCGACTGGCGTCCTCGGCAGCTCGTTTCGCCTCCATGAGGGCTCGCTCTGCCTCCTTCGCCGCCGTAACGTCCCGCGCCGCTGCGTAGACCAGACCCTCTTCCGGGAGGGGGAGACCATTCCACGCCATCCAGCGATAGGCCCCGCTCTTCACACGCATCCGGACCTCGAAATACTCTACGTCCTCTCCCCGGTAGAGACGCTTGAGCACGGCACGCATCGGCTCCACGTCATCAGGATGAACAAGGTCCTGAAAACGAATACCTTCCAGGTCCGGGAGCGTGTATCCGAACACGGTGGTGAACGCCGGATTGATTCGCTTGAATCGGCCGTGCATGTCCAGAATGGCGAGGGGGTCGAGAGTGAGTGTAAAGAATCGCTGGGCCTCGGCTTCAAGGCGCTTCACCTGCGAGAGGTCCCGCATGACGCCCAGAAAGCGTCGCTCACCCTCCGGTGTTCTGGCCTCGGTTACGGATAGCTCCAGAGGAATGCGGGTTCCACTTCGGGCGAGGCCCTCGACCTC